>JAHHHS010000025.1 GCA_019359215.1 Nostoc indistinguendum CM1-VF10
CTAAAATAGACGCTTTACTTATTAGCGTACTACTTAACATATTTAATACTCAAATTTGATTCTATTCCCATCTCTCGGTTAAATATTCTGTATATTTAGCTACGATTCTATATGCGCTTACCCTGCTCTTTCGGCAACTTGACCAGGGAAGACACCATCAAGTGAGTAGCAACGTCCTCCTGCTCGGTCACTAGCTTCGTAAATAGTAGCTTTAATTCCTTGACGTTGAAGTTCGTACCCACAAGCAAGTCCTGCTAAACCAGCACCTACAATAGCTATCTTTGCATCCACTGATGAAGGTGCGGCTAAAGTACGATGAAAATAACCAGACCCTACACCAATTGTCCCACCCAATATTGTCAATTTCCCTAAATCAGTCAAAAATTGTCGCCGCTTAGTTTTACGCAACGACATCAGCTTTTTAAGTTGCTCAATGCGCTCAATGCCTTCGCTCGTTGAAATATCATGCTTTTGACAATAGCTGACAATCCCAAGTGTGTTGGCTAATTTTCTAAATATTGGTGAATGACTCATTAGTTAGATACAACTTTAACTGGTTTTTTTAGGAAAATTTTCTATTTACTTATCTGTTTACAAGTATAGATTTGATCTATGTAGTTACTTTAAAGAATTAACCTTTATAAGATAAAGTTTTAATATTTTTTCAATTAGTAACTGAACTTTCTTGATTTGTCAATAACTTCAATAGATAATTGAAGTACTATCCAGATTTGCAAAAAAGAAGTTGCGTAAGTTTTGAATAATTTTACAAGCGATCGCTGGGTAAATAGACTTGCACTGTATTGGCACAGCAGCAATGAGCATTGCCGTGCCAATACAAAAGATGTGTTTCAAAGAAATGAAAACTGCTGTAAAAATTACGAATTACCGATTTTTAAAGTTCGGTGTTTGTAACGGACTATGCATAATAGAACAATTAGTAATACAAGCGCTTTGATCATTGATGGCTCCACTACTCTTTTCATTTCCGTAGGGGTTGTAGGAGTAAAATTACACGGAATCTCAATGATCTGTGTGTGATCAGAACCATTACCAGTGGGAGTCAGATCGCATTCGCCTTGGCTGTTGAGAGATAAAGGTGCATTTTCTGAAGAAACAGATGTTTGAGCTGATGCACTATCGCCATCCAGTAGGAGAAGCAAAATTAAACCAAGACCCCCAATTCCGATTATTGGCCAGAGTGGAAAGGAATTAGGACTGTCTTGTACCAAAACATCTCCCACAGAGGCAGGGAAAGTACCGAAGCTCATTGCTTCTCCATCCAATGCTACTGGATTATCACTCAGCAAAATATCTCCTGGGATATCTTCTCCCAATAACTGACTAAATTCCTGTGGAACCGCGTTATTGGGACGTCCGAATTCCCCACCATTTTTGGAGTATGGAAAGGATAGTACTTCAAAGATTCTCTGTTGGAGTTGATTCGGATTTCCAGAACTCAACGCATCCAAACCTGTTGAAATTTTATCTACATAGAAATTCGTCATCTCAGGCGACAGACCTAGAGACTGAATCTGCTCCCTAACATTGGAAATTTTTGAGGCTTCTTCAAATAGGAGTCGTCCGTATGACAACTTCAAGTCTAGTAATCCATCCCGGAGGCTGACCGAGTTGTTGGTTCCTGAGTATGGTGACCAGTAGAACTGCTTGGTTATATGTCCGAGTCCTTCTACTGGATTTCGACCAACAGGCTGTCCAAGAAGGTATTGAGATCCATCCATAATTGCGGGGGATTCGTTTCTCCAAAATGAGGCGAAAGGCACCGCAGAGAGATTGGGATTGTTACCGTAAAAGCTAGCAAAGTTCTGGAAGTTTTCTTCCCCACCAGCTGCTCGGATCAGGAGGTTTTGATAGCTAGTTCCGTCATTTAAATCCAGTAATCGCTGGATTACCGATCCAGTTTTATTGCAAGTCAGGCCAAATCCCACATCACATCCAGGGATGACTCGCATCTGGCTCAGATTCTGGTTATTGATTTGGTACTGGAGATACTCATATTCCAGCCCTTGTTGGATACCATAGCGTCCAATATTGAGCTGTGCAAAAGTAGGCTGACACGTAGTGACTACTACTGCAACAGATGAGAATACGATGGTTGCAAACCGAACTGCCTTCTCTACAAGACGCTCCGCGTAGCTTGCTTCCACGTTCGCGTAGCGTCCCGCAGGGAAGTGGTACGGCATTGCAATTCTTTGAACAATTGATTTAGGCAAGATGCACCTCTACTAAATGACAGCAATTTCATTGGTTGTTCACGTCCCTCTTTCAGTCCGTGGGGCCGATATTAATAGCTCCAGAAATTTAACGAGTCGCAACAATACGGCAGACTCATCGAGTCTGCGAACAGTGTTCCTCTCATGGGTAATTAGAATTGGAGATTGGGAGAAAATTTCTTTAGGAGTTGAGCGAGGTTTGAATCCCCATCTATACCCATTTCACTCCCCAATCTCCAGTACTCAAGCTCAACTCTTAGGTAAATCAATGTTGATTGTGATTCCAGTACCCTTGAGATTTCCTGATGAGAGTGTGTGATATAAGACCAATGCCCGGTTTGGTTGGTCAAAAAGAAACCCACGACGTGTGGGTTTGATCTTCCCTTCTTTTACTAAGGAGACAAAAGCTTCTAAATACCTACGTATACCTTGACGGTTCTCTTGACTATTATTCATATGACGCTTAATCAGCATCATAAAAAAGTCCAAACTCCGATTTTCCTGTCCCTGAATCAGACTGCCCTCATCTAAGAAAGAACTTGCTATAAGTCTGCCATCGACTTGTTTAACCTTAAATAAGGTAAAGTAACGCCCCTCTTTTTTAGGATTGTTCGCATAACAGACCCAAGAACCCTCTTGATTCTGTGTAAAACCTTGTTCAGCAAGGTAAGAAAGCAAAGAAGTACTTGCCTTGGTTTGTAGTGGAGGCAATAAATCCTCAATGGGATCTAAAGAGCAAATCTTCTGCGTTGTTTTCTGTTGAGAAGCAGCAGGAGTCTCTTGGGTATAGACACGCAGGGGCTTTTCATTAGACATTGCCATAGTAGACATTGCTGCGATCGCAGATATTTGGAAAGCGATCGCTCTAAACAAACGAACAATGATATTCATGTTTTTCCTGTTACTCTTAGTGACCTTGTTAATAATCGAGTCGTTACTAAATCAGGATTGATCTAGCAACCCTAAATTATGTTAGATTTTAATGTTTGCCTCATTTGGCCGAGGTAGCTTAATTTTTCAGCCATAAAATAGGGTTTTTATATTAGGTAACTAACCACAGAGAGAAATCAATATTTAAATAAAACACGCAATATTAATGTCTTATTGGCAAGACAAACTTGGCTTTTCGGTATTTTTAAATATACGAAAAACGCTTGACTTAGTGTCAAATATTTCCTATTTACTCTTGTCTAAATTTTAAGAGGCTTTTATACCTTCTTAGCTAGCTTTTATAATTCCTAAAAGAGGGCTTTGTTAGCTATTTAGTACCTTGTATAAGCAAATTTTCAAAAGCTCTGCGCTTTGCAGATTAGCGCTTTTGTGGATTTTCTGGGTGGATTGAATAATTTTTTGTTTTTTGGAGGTAGCACACCTAACTAGCTGTTTCCGCATGGTTGCAATTTAATGTATAAAATCATATCTCCTTGACAGTAAAATAATATTACCATGAGCTTGATATATGCAACAGTATTGTGGACAGTTATCAAAGTTGTACATCGTGAATTTTAACTACCTTTTCATTAAATTTCATGGCAAATAGCTGAGAGCCAAAATTAATTTACTTATACATCGCTAGTATTTTAAAATTTAGTACGTTTGTTCTTAAGTTAATAGTACCGTGTTTTAAATATAACTTTTTTGCAAGAAATATACGGACAAATAATATATTCTTATTGCTGAATAAGCCTGATTTGCTGAACTTTCAGCTACAAGCGATCGCACCAAACAAAGTTAAAAGCGTCTAAGGCTTAGATTCCCGAACTATATATTGTCACGAGAAAAGAGTATGCCCTGAAATTTGTCCTGTAGATAGAGAAATATCCTGAGCGCAGTTGCTATATTTATAAATTCGAGTGATAACAAGCTTTGACTACAATTAAGATATTAACTTAGTATTTTTACAAGCCTTGGCAGTATGAATGTGGAATTTTTTAACAGGATTCCTTTGATGCCTTTAATATTACTATGGCTGGCTTACACTCTCTTGGGATGGTATCTTGCTGCTCATCATATTGTTTGGTTGGTAGGAGCTTTTGTCGCTGCTATGGTTATAGCTGTAGTGCGAAAAAGTTTTTCTTGGTTAGAGCGTTTAGTTGAATTTGGGTCTAAGACTTTAGCTGTCATATTATTTTTAAGTATATCAATTGCTTTTGTAGCAACTTGGTCGCTATTCTTAAGCCTTTTTCTCATTCCCTTGGCAAGTACACTTTTAGCTGATTTAGAAATGCGCTTTTCTGGCTTTAGGAAGCTAGATTCGTTTTGGGTTTTAACAGTCATAGCTGTATTGGGCTTAGTAATGGGCGAATTAATAGATATTCTACTTTTTCCCAGTAGCAGATACTAATGGATTAAGGATAAAAAGGGATTTTTATTATTTATTAAGTAGGGACGCACATTTGTGTGTCCCTACTTAATTTAAAGTTTTAGGTGATCGCTATTTCTACCTGCCTGATAAAACTAAGCACGATTAGCCACTATTAGTCAATCATTCTTTAGATTACTATAAATCCAACTTACGGAAGACGTTTTATTGAATCAAACCTTCTAGCCTATTAGCAGAATTAGGACAACTAACAATGTAAATACTTCTGATGAAAATCAGAGGTAGGATGATGCACGCCTAAATTGTATAAACACTCTTTACGGTCGTTAACTTTTGACGGTTAACGGTTATCATTCATTGGTCATCAACCTTCATGTAAATGTTCAAGTTAAATGCGTAACAGCTTACATAGGTGACATTTGAGCCTCAACAACAAACAGGAAAACAGTTCCTTATTTAAGATTAAGAAGTTGCCAAAGATAAACATTGTCTAGCAAGGGAAATGGAAGCAATCACTGTAGGGAGATTGATCTGTATGTGGCGTGGTGGATATTACCGTTTGAAGGCATATTATTGATGATTGTCATTTTTGAGTCACATTTGTTTTGAACCATAGAGATATAGGTAAAACAGTGCAAAAAAAGATGAAACAAAGCGGCGAGTCCCCACTCAACAGTACTAATAAGGGAGTAACGTGAGTAGACGTAAAGACTACAGTTTGCTTCAGCAGACAGAAACAGATCAAGTAGCAGCACCCAAGCCATCGCTGACATTATCAGATGCAGTGGCTCTGATTGTCGGTATTGTGATCGGGGCAGGGATTTTTCAAACCCCGGCTTTAGTGGCAAGTCAAGCAGGTAGTGATATTGCTGTACTCTTTCTTTGGCTGATGGGTGGCGTGGTATCTCTGGTAGGAGGGCTGTGCTATGCAGAGTTAGCCACTGTCTATCCCGATGTTGGTGGTGCTTACTATTATTTAAAACGTGCATTTGGGCGGGGAGTCGCCTTTTTATTTGCCTGGGCGCGAATGACAGTGATTCAAACTGGTTCTATTGCCCTGTTGGCATTTGTTTTTGGCGATTATGTTTCTCAGATATGGCGGCTAGGAACGTTTTCGTCTTCTATTTATGCAGCCATAGGGATCGCACTTTTAACTGCTTTGAACATCATCGGTTTGCAGCAGGGTAAGTGGACACAAAACTTGCTGAGTGCTGCGAAAGTTCTGGGTTTGTTGCTGGTAGTAATTCTTGGGCTTACCGCCATTCCTAATTCTGCTGCTCCCGCCCCTGTAGAATCTGCATCATCAGGAACGTGGGGGCTAGCTATGGTATTTGTGCTATTGTCCTATGGCGGTTGGAATGAGGCGGCTTACATCTCAGCAGAAATTCAAGATGGACGACGTAATATTGTGCGATCGCTAATGTGGAGTATTGGCATCATCACTGCCATTTACTTACTCATCAATCTGGCTTACCTGCGGGGACTGGGATTAGGAAATATGGCACAGTCTGAAGCAGTAGCGGCAGATTTAATGCGCTCTCTTTGGGGTGAACCGGGAGCCTTATTCATCAGTGTATTGATTGCGATCGCTACTTTGGGAGCAACCAACGCTACAATCTTTACCGGAGCGCGTACCAATTTCGCACTAGGACAAGATTTTTCGCTATTTGGTTTTATGGGACGCTGGCAACAACGTCCTAGTAGTCCTATCCATGCCTTATTATTGCAAGCTGCGATCGCCTTAGCACTGGTTTTTTTAGGCACGCTCACCCGCAAAGGCTTTGAAACAATGGTGGATTACACCGCCCCAATATTTTGGTTCTTCTTTTTGCTTTCCGGCATATCACTACTGGTATTGCGAATCCGCGAACCCCACATAGTACGCCCATTCCGTGTGCCATTTTATCCTTTCACACCATTGCTGTTTTGTGCCGTCTGCGGTTACTTGCTCTACTCCAGCTTGGCTTATACAGGTGTGGGAGCAGTTGCAGGTGTTTTAGTTGTAGCAGCAGGTATCCCCGTGTTGTTTTGGAATAACTATCGCCAAGGTAAGACTTAATCCAAGTTTGGACTTTGGCTACGCTCAGTCGAGCAGTTTTGGATTGTGCAACCTCAATCTCACGCTATAAACAATTCAAAATTCTATGACTATTCAGTTGTTTTACTAACTACTAACCAAAAGTTACTCAATCAAGGAGAAAATTCATGAACTTCAAAAAAATTCTGTTTTTAATGGTTACAGGGGTTAGTATTACCAGCTTGGGAATTGCTGGGTGTACACCGCAAGGCACAGACTTAGAAGCCGGGACACAACCTTCTACTTTGACGGGTCAGACTGAAACCGAAGCACCAGCTACGACAACTCCCACAACTCAACCACAAGAACGCGCCGGCGATGTTCCTTATGTACCTACACCACAGCCAGTGGTAGATGCAATGTTGAAAGTGGCAAAAGTGGGTAAAAATGATGTGCTTTATGACCTTGGTAGTGGTGATGGAAGAATTGTCGTTACTGCAGCGCAAAGGTATGGTACGCGCGGTGTCGGCGTAGATATCAACCCTCAACGCATTCAAGAAGCTAATGACAATGCCAAGAAAGCAGGAGTAACAGATCGCGTGAAGTTTGTCCAGCAAGATTTGTTCACCACTGATTTTAGTGAAGCAACAGTACTTACACTTTACTTACTGCCAGAGGTCAATGCCAAACTCCGTCCGAAGATATTGAGTGAACTCAAACCTGGGACTCGCATTGTCTCTCACGCCTTTGATATGGGTGATTGGAAACCAGATCAGACCCTGACTGTAGATGGCAAAACCATTTACTATTGGGTAGTTCCTAAAGATGTGCCAGAGAATTTACGTTAGGGAATAATAGCATTGCCCCTGAGATACCTCACCCAGGTTTTGCTTGTGCAAAACCTGTCCCTTTCCTTAGTAAGGATAAGGAGAGGAATGTGCCATAGGACAGGGTGAGGTTTTAGAGGACTTTTGGGTAATCGTATAACTTGTGTTTACACCGTAGCTCCTTGGCAAGAAGAGGAGTTCGGGATGAAATGTACTTCATGTAAACGAAAACCTTTATATTTTTAAATTACCTCTATTGGGGGTTGACAACAGCAAATTTAGATGTTGGAAAGAAGAATCTAAAATTAAAAATAATTTAACTGAGTGCAAATTCCAGCAAGGGCAGCTTAGGCATAAAATATGATAGGGTTAAAAGGAAAGAATGCTTTAATTACAGGTGCAACTTCAGGTATTGGTCAGGCGATCGCTATCAGACTTGCTCAAGAAGGGTGCAACATCGCTATCAATTACCGTAAAGACCCGGAAGGCGCGGCAGAAACGGAAGAGATGGCATTGCAAAAAGCCTGCGGCAACATCGAAAACTGTGGTGTGAAGTCTCTACCGGTTCAGGGAGATGTCTCCCAAGAATCAGACATAGTTGAGATGGTCAACACCGTAGTAAAGGAATTTGGCAGTGTAGATATTTTAATCAACAATGCTGGCATTCAAACAGAAAGTCCATCCCACGAAGTTACCACAGCAGACTTTGACCGAGTAATTGCAGTTAATCTCCGGGGTGCTTATCTTTGCGCCCGTGAAACTATTAAACACCTCCTGTCTGTTAATCGTCCGGGGGTGATTATTAATATTTCCAGCGTTCACGAAATGATTCCGCGACCGATGTATATCAGTTATTCCATTAGTAAAGGTGGTATGGAAAACCTAACCAAAACTTTAGCATTGGAATATGCCAAGCAAGGTATTCGTGTCAACGCCATTGCCCCCGGAGCAACAGTCACGCCAATAAATCAAGCCTGGATAGATGACCCCGAAAAAAAGGCGATTGTGGAAAGTCACATCCCAATGGGGCGTGCTGGCTCCTCAGAGGAGATGGCAGCCGCAGTAGCTTTTTTAGCTTCGGGTGAAGCCACCTACATCACTGGACAAACCCTATTCATTGATGGTGGATTAACTCTGTATGCTGATTTCCGAGAAAGCTGGTCAGCTTAAGAAAGAGGCAAGGGAGCAGGGGGCAGGGAGCAAGGGGGATAGAGCAGAGAGGGGATTCACACTTCGACCCAACTTTTAGAGAGGCTGCGCCCTAAGCGTAGCCATGCCACAGGCTTTACGGCAGAGCTACGGGCAACGCAAAGCTACGTCGCCTGTTTCGTTAGTTTCCTGTAGGGTACGAACCACGCTTGTAGAAATCGAGGACTCAGACGTTCTGCTCTGCTTCACAGCAGTTCTTGATGAAGTCATTTCCCCCTGCCCCCTTCCCCCTGCCTCTCCGTTGAGGTAGGCTTGCGTACTTTCCACAATTGAGCCGATACATACCATTAGTGGAATTAAACGCCCATGACTAGCGCGATCGATAAGAATAGTCTGCTCGAAGCAGAAGCCTGGGAATTGTTGGAAGAGTCGATAATTTATTACCAGGGAAAACCCATTGGTACTGTAGCCGCCAGAGATGCGGAGTCAGATGCACTCAATTATGATCAGTGCTTTCTCCGCGATTTTGTCCCTTGTGCCTTGGTGTTTCTGATGCACGGCAAAGCAGAGATTGTGCGTAACTTTTTAGTAGAAACACTGAAATTACAAAGTCATGAAAAGCAGATAGACTGCTTTGAACCAGGAGCGGGATTAATGCCTGCAAGTTTCAAAGTACATTCTAATGGGAATGAGGAATTTTTGGTCGCTGATTTTGGTGAACTGGCGATCGCTCGTGTTCCCCCAATTGATTCTTGTATGTGGTGGATTCTCTTGCTACGCGCTTATGAAAAAGTTACAGGCGATTTAACCCTAGCGCGTCAGCCAGATTTTCAAGCAGGAATCAAGTTAATTTTGGATCTTTGCTTGGTACATCGCTTTTCCATGTACCCAACAATGTTAGTTCCCGATGGCGCGTTTATGATTGACCGTCGCATGGGAGTCTACGAACATCCTCTAGAAATTCAAGTATTATTCTATGCATCCCTCAGAGCTGCTACTGAATTGCTTTTACCAGATGGGGATGGCGATACGTACCTTGGCAAAGTCAATAGGCGATTGGGATCTTTGAAATATCATATCCGCAACTATTACTGGCTAGACCTGAAGCGATTGGGGGAAATTTATCGTTACAAGGATAACGAATTTGGTAAAGAAATTGTTAATAAATTCAACATCAACTCAGAATCAATCCCCACTTGGTTGACCGAGTGGTTGCCCGAAACTGGAGGATATTTAGCGGGAAATCTGGGACCGGGACGGATAGATTTTCGCTTTTTTGCTCTAGGAAATCTGATGGCAATCTTAGCTTCCTTAGCAAGCGAAAAAGAATCTCAGAGCATTATGAATTTATTTGCCCAACGTTGGCAAGACTTGATCGGCTATATGCCTGTTAAAATCTGCTTTCCAGCAATGGATGGTTTAGAGTGGAGAATTGTTACAGGATGTGATGCTAAGAACAGGGCTTGGTCTTATCACAACGGTGGTAACTGGCCCGTTTTGCTGTGGTTATTTACCGCCGCCGCACTGAAAGCAGGTCGAACAGAACTTGCCCAAGCAGCGATCGCCATTGCCGAAAGGCGTTTATTTAAGGATAAATTCCCAGAATACTACGATGGCAACAATGGCCGTTTGATTGGCAAAGAAGCTAGAATTTATCAAACCTGGAGCATTGCCGGATTGCTAGCAGCCAAAAAGTTCGTAGAAAATCCAGAGTACTTGGAATTAATCAGCTTTGCAGAGGGTCTTGAAGTCCCAGGCTGTAGCCTGTAAATACAGATTGCGGCGCAAGGCGATGATTTGATTTAGCCGTTGTACTTATACAGGATGCCTCTGCTAAGAAGTACCGTAACTCTTGGAGATGCTATGCCCAGCTTGCTTCTCCAAAGTGAGTACGCAAAGGTAAAGTTTAAAGCTTCAAATGCCGGATAACTGATACACTATATGGTAAGAGGTATCTGAAGTGTCATACTCAGTAGTATCACAAGATAGTCTTTGCATCATTAACACGTTTTAACGTGTATAAACCATGAAAACTACTTCAGATTTAATTTCAGAATTTGAACAATTATTCAGACAAAAATTACAACTAAATAATTGTAAGCTCAGAAAGAAAAGACAAGAGAATAATTATGAAATTATTACTCCAGCTAAAGATATTTTTTTGATGTACTGGTCTGAATTCCCAGAAATCAATTTAATATACCAAGCTATAGGGGTACGCACTCAGCAGACTAGCGTTTATGAAAAGGCTATCCGCTCCCATATTAGTTCTAGTCTGAGTAGTATCCAAGAGAACCCTCACTCGGAAACACCATTATTGGTAAAATAACGAATATTTAGATAATACAGAAAATATTTCCTAAACTCTCGCCAGTTTTTGTAATAGAACTGGCGAGATTTTTTCAAAGAAAAGCTGTTTATCAAGAGATAAAAATGCAATCCGAAAAAAATCAAGATCAGCCAGATTATAAAGCCTTGTTAGCAAATGCAAAGCAAGCTTTAAAACTTGAATACCAGAAATCAGCGGCTTTAGCGTCCCAACTGCAAGCCATAAAAACTCAGTTAGAGCAAGTTCAAGCTGAAAACAAAACTCTAAGGGAAAGTGCTTACGAAGACGTAATTAAGCATTTTGAGGCGCGGACTCAAGCAGCAGAAGCGCTAGCACTAAAAACAGAAGTACGTCAAAGATTCCTTGAAGCCAATGGTTGTAAGGATGATCAGAGCTTCAATGCTCTATGGGATAGCATTAAAAATAAGATTCAGATCCAAGACGGTGAAGTGAGAATTGTTGCTCAAAATGGTACTCCTAAGTTCACCTTAACGGGCAACATGATGACTTTGAGGGATTTTATTCAATCCCTCAAACAAGACCCAATTTCTGGAAAGTTTTTCTACAATTAAAGAGCCAAATTAATCAAAGCCTCTCGTTAGAAGCTGACTAGAGATTGTAGCAGAAAATTATTCATCTTCATCTCCTGGCGGTCGTTCGCTCTCGCTTTGTTGAGCGTTCCACTCCAAAACAATGCGCTCTAACATTTCAGGCTGTGTACAGTTATTAACATCGGCGTACATTTGAATCAACTGCCTCACTTTAGGACTAATGTGGCGAATCTCTAGTTGCTTACTTTGCACCATGTTCATTAACTTTTAGTGTCTATTACATTATGTTGAATCATTCAACTATGTCTATTGCAATAAATTTTGTTAAATTACGCAATCCCTGCATTTAAGATGGCTATCAATTCTTCTCTCTCTTCCCCGGTCATTGAGCGGTGTCGAAGTAGCGCAGTCGTCGGCGCGGCCTCTCCAAGAGTTAGGAGTCGTACCCCTTTAGGGAAGCAATCTACGCGTAGCGTCTGTCTGCGACACCCTGTTCGCGTTCCTAGAGAAGTGCTGCCTCCCCTTCTTACAGTTCCTCAACCTGGCGGGACTGCTTCTTCAAAGGGACGGATAATTGCAGGCGCTGGTGTAACTTCTGGTTTAAAAATTCCCTGCAATGCTTCTTCTAATGTTTGTGCCATGACAATCCGGTTTTCGTAAGCCACAATTACCCGCACCAAAGTTGGCAAACTATTCTGTGTGGCTTCTAGATAGATTGGCTCGACATACAGCAGCGATTCTTCAATGGGAATTACTAGTAGATTGCCTTGAATGGCTTTCGATCCTTGGCGATTCCACAGAGAAATTTGCTGAGAAATTACTGGGTCTTGGTTAATCCGCGCTTCGATTTGTTCTGTACCGTAAACCAGTCTTTCTTTGGGAAAAGTATATAAGAATAACCTACCGTAGTTTTCTCCATCCGATCGCGCCGCTAACCAAGCGATTAAATTAGTCCGTTGTCTGGGAGTGTAGGGTAAAAGCAGGATAAATTCTTCAAAAGGTACGGTGGGTAGACTAGTAATTAAATAATACGGCTCTACCGGACGGGTTTCACTGCCATAAATTTCATTAGGAATCTGCCACTGGTCTTCCCGGTTGTAAAATACCTGGGGGTCAGTCATGTGGTAGGTCATCAACCGCTCAGATTGAATTTTGAAGAAATCAACTGGATAGCGGATATGACTGCGGAGACTAACTGGCATGGCACTGAGCGGTTTGAAGGTGTTAGGAAATATCCTTGACCAAGTGGCAATAATCGGATCGCCGGAATCTGCAATATAAAAATTAACACTACCGTTGTAAGCATCAATTACTACCTTGACCGAGTTACGAATGTAGTTGATACCGTCGCTAGCAGTGTCTGAGTAAGGATAGCGATCGCTCGTTGTGTAGGCATCAACAATCCAGTAAAGATAGCTGGGATTACTTGGAAAATCTTGATTAGCAGCAGCAGCAACTAAATAAGGATCGCTGTCAAATTTCAGAAAAGGTGCGATCGCTTGAATTCTTTGCTTGACATTTCGCCGGAATAGTACCCTTGTATCTGGCAAAAAGTCCCGCGTCAGCACCATCTGCCAATCTTTCAAATACATGGCAAATAACCACCGTCGCCATGTTGAACCAATTTGAACTCCACCCAGACCATCGTAAGAGTTGTAAACATTGTCACTACCACTGGGGTAGTCTAGCTCTCTAACTCTTGTGCCAGTCATTACGTAACTATTAGCTATTTCACCGTAATAAATCCGTGGCTGCCCAATGGGAATACTTTCACGAATCGCTGGGCTGGAAGTTGTAAGAGCGCTACTGTTACCGCTAATATCTTTAACAAAATATTCTGGTAGCCCACCCGCTCCAACTGTATTAACTGGGCTAACAGTAAACCCGAAACCGTGGGTATAAATTAAATGACGGTTAACCCACGTTTGAGCTTCCTGTGGTACGCCAGTGTAGTCTAACTCTCGTGCGGCAATCAGTACCTGCCGCCGTTCTGTTGCTTCGGCTGCTTCCTGCTTAGGTTCTGGTGGGTTTTGAGGGGCTGATGGTCGGCGTGAAGTTACATCTGTTTTTAGAGTATACCGATCAATATCGGCATCGGGGAACCGATAATATGGCCGAATTTGTTGCAGCTGACGGTTAGTTTCTAAGAGCGGTCGCTGATCCCAAAGGCGAATATTCCGAATTGTCAAATCATTCGTTTGAATATCAGCTTTAGTCAGCATTCCTCGAGGGTTGAAGCCTCTAGAATCGATTGCCTCTAAATCGAATGCTTGGCGAGTCAAAGCGATAGTCCGCTGAATGTAGGGTTGCTCTCGTTGCAATTCATTAGGTAGGACAATTAAATATTGCACTACAGCAGGTAAAACAGTGTCAGCTGATATAACTAGTATTAGATAAACCCCTAATCCGTAAAATACTAAGCGACGATACTGGGATTTGGATTTCCAGAAAAACGTTCGCCAAAGTAGGTAAGTTGCGATCGCTACTGCCACAATACACAAGACGGTATAAGCTGGCAACTGGGCTATTACATCCGTATAGCTTGCACCATAAGTTACTCCACGGGTAGAATACACCAGTTCATAGCGACTCAGCCAATAACTCAGAGCCACTACCAGCATCAACAAGCCACCCATACCGTATAAATGACGCTGCTGCTGGGGCGAAAAACCAGGGAAAATCCCCTGACTTAAACTGTCAGCAGACAAGAGATAAGTGAGAGTAACAGCGACGAAGCCATACAAACATAATCCCATCAGCCAGAGTTCTAGCAGTTCCCAAACAGGTAAGGAAAATACGTAAAAGCTGATATCTCGACCAAATAAAGGCTCAGTGTTGTTGAAAAGGGTAGGGTGAAAATATTGCAGCACCTTTGGCCAGTGTTGGAATAGAATGAAGGCAAAAATGGGACTGAATACAGCCGCGATCGCAGTTAGTAAAAATTGGGGATAGATTAAAATTGCGATCGTTACTCCCCCAATTAAGCCGATATACCAGACTTGAGAAACAATCTGTCTGAAGAGTTGCCAGATTCTCTCTGGCCGAAATAGAGCGGGAATGGGTAGACTAGCCTGATTTACTGGAGAATTCCAGTAAAAAAGAGCAATTTGACCATAGTGAGCTAGCATTAACCCAATCAAAAAGCTCAATACCACAGCTAAGGGTAATAACCAACGCAATCTAAATGGTTTAAAGCGTTGTGGCGTAACTGTCTGGATTTCGTTGCGTCTTGAATAATGAGGAGTGAGAAAATTTTTTAATTCACTGCTCAGTTCTGCCTCCTCACGCCTGACTTCCTCAATCTTCAAAGACTGGGGATATTTTAGCCGTTGTGCTATGGCCAGATTTAGCAGTAGATAGGCAGCAGTTATCGCAGCCACCACTATCCATAAAACACCGCGAGTCACCACCCTCAACAAAAATACTTGGAGGTAGCCGACTTCCTGAAACCAAAAAATCTCTGCTCCCACACGGGAACCCAAATTCAGGAGTAGCCACAGCCCGAAGAATACAATTAATAGTCTAAAGCCCCATTTCCAATACATTGATATGTAATTTTACCCCTCTAAAAGGCTTTGGGAAGTCCAGCTTTCAAAACTCCGTTAGCAGTATGGCGTGACTTGATGGTTCCCTCTACAACAAAGCGACGATCTGTAATTGGACTGTACCAGATTTCATGATCTCCTTTGCCTTGCCGTTCAAAGTAGCACCCAACTTCTGAAAGCATCTTTTTCAACTCAGGAGTAAACGACGCACCCATCTATGAAGCCACCTTAATCAACTCTTGTCGATGGCAGGTTAACTCAAAGGTGATGGAACCCACATAGTCAGAAGGGACAATTTTGTTGAGAATGATCAGTTCTGGAATTATTTCTCGCCTAATGGCGACAGAAGCGACATAATCCTCATGACCATGCAATGGTTCAGCTAAGGGAAGACCTTGCCAGTTCCACAACTGCACCGTGCCGTTACCATCGCCACTGACAATAGTCTGCCCATCACTGCTGATGGCGACAGAAGCGACATAATTTTTATGACCATGCAATGGTTCAGCTAAGGGAAGACCTTGGCAGTTCCACAACCTCACCATGCCGTCATCACCACCACTGACAATCGTTTGCCCATCACTGCTGATGGCGACAGAATTTACATAATTCTTATGACCACGCAATGGTTCAGCTAAGGGAAGACCTTGGCGGTTCCACAACCTCACCGTGCCGTCATCACCACCACTGGCAATCGTGTGCCCATCGGCACTGATGGCGACAGAAGAGACATCACTCTTATGACCACGCAATGGTTCAGCTAAGGAAAGACCTTGGCAGTTCCACAACCGCACCGTGCCGTCACTACCGCCACTGACAATCGTCTGCCCATCACTGCTAATGGCGGCAGACCAGACAACACCCTCATGACCACGCAATGGTTCAGCCAAGGAAAGACCTTGGTGGTTCCACAATCTCACCGTACCGTCACGACCCCCACTGACGATAGTTTGCCTATCGCCGCTGATGGCGACAGAATCGACAATACTTTTATGACCACGCAATGGTTCAGCTAAGGAAAGACCTTGGTGGTGGTTCCATAATCGCACTGTCCCGTCAGCACCGCCACTGACAATCGTCTGCCCATCGTCGCTGATGGTGACAGACCAGACAATACCCTCATAACCACGCAATCGTTCAGCTAATGAAAAACCTTGGTGGTTCCACAATCGCAGCACCGTGCGGTCAGCACCGCCACTTACAATCGTCTGCCCATCACTGCTAATGGCAACACAATTTACATAATTCTCATCACCATACAAAGGTTTAGCTAAAGGAAGACCTTGGTGATTCCACAATCGCACCGTGCCGTCATCACCACCACTGACAATCGTTTGCCCATCGGCGCTGATGGCGACAGAAGAGACAACACTCCCATGACCACGCATTCAAAGGCTTTTAAACCTTGGTAAGGACATTCATCTTTGACTTCAAAGGTTTCAGCTTGTGTTTGATGCTTGTAGCTAACTAAAGTAATTGAACTTCCCCAACCCAATTGAATCGGTTGTTGACCACTACCTTTAGGTTCGGCGCTAATACTACCAAATAGATCAGCACTTGTTACCTGTCCATGCTGATTAGCCTTCTCTGCTGACAACCCAGCCAGCAAAGCAGTTGAAAAAATACTGTGTTGTGCGCTTTTGTTGGCATAAGCTTCTTGAAAAGGTCTGCAAGCTGCAATAAAGTAGTAATCGCTTTCTAAATTAAAGGCGGTAAAAGTTGTTTTGAGCAGATTGTTTTCCAAGAAATAACCACTGTGACAGCAATCTAACAGCACTACTAAACTACTCAAGTTAGATTTTGCAATTAAATTGTTGAGACTCTGAAGACTAATCCCGCCTGTTTGTTCAATAATTTGCTTGCCTTGAGTGACAATTGTCAAGTCAGAGGTTGCTAAATATGCTTGTTGTGTTCCTAAGCTGTCAGATACAGTGATGCCATGCCCTGTAAAGTAAATTAGCGCCTCGTTTTTAACTGCTTGTTGTTGCAAAAGTGTTTTGAAAGCTTCAGCCAACTTAGTTGTACTCACTTTCCCTTTGAGAACAGCGATATCCTCAAAATCACCATGCGCTTTTAGTACCTGTTCTACCGCTTCTGCATCCGTAGCTGGTTGTCCAGTAGAAATTTGTATTGCAGGATAACAACATTGTTTATTGTTAGGCCCTCACCGTGTTTTACTTGAGAAAAATCGCACATCGCGCTAGTCTTCATTGACGTAACCGCACGCTGTAACATTAGGCGATGACAAATCAACTCTCTGTGAAAATTCCCTCTTGCACTTGGAGCCGTCCCATCGGCTTAGGCTGGGACAAACCTTATACCGTCCGCTACGCAAGTAATATCGACGATGGCCCTTGGCATGGTATGCCTTTAGGTGGCTTTGGTGCAGGTTGCATCGGTCGTTCTTCACGGGGAGATTTTAACCTGTGGCACATCGATGGCGGTGAACATACCTTCAAAAACGTTCCCGCTTGTCAATTCAGTGTGTTTGAGTCCAATAGCACATCTTCTCAAGCCTACGCTTTATCTACGCAAGCGCCCGATGATGGCACTCTCAAAGCTTGGCAATGGTATCCGACACTTCCCGCCACAGAGGGGAAGGGTAATTATCACGCGCTATACCCGCGTAGCTGGTTTGTGTATGAAAATGTATTTCAAGCACAGTTGACTTGTGAGCAATTTTCCCCAGTTTGGGCAGGTAATTACCAAGAAACTAGCTACCCTGTGGCAATATTCCTCTGGAATGCCCACAACCCCACGGATGCACCGATTACTCTCAGCATTATGCTCACTTGGCAAAATATGGCGGGCTGGTTTACAAACGCTCTCAAATCTCCCGAAGTGCGAGTGCGCGATGATGGTAGTCCGGTTTACGAATACCAACCACGCTGGGGCGAAAGTCAAGGGAACCATAACCAAATAGTTGAAAATACACAACAGTTTGGCTGTGTTTTAGGTCGGGTTGGTAGTGATGCTTTGCAAGAAGGTGACGGAACTTGGTGTATTGCCACGCTGAAGCATCCCCAAGTAAAAGTATTTCACCACACTCGCTGGAATCCTAATGGTACGGGTGATGAGGTGTGGCAAAGCTTTGCAAAAGATGGTTCTTTGCCCAATTATATAGATACAAATCCAGTAGCAGAAGGTGAACAATTAGGGGCTGCGATGGCACTCCGTTTCACTCTCCAACCAGGCGAAACTCTCGAAATCCCCTTTGTACTCGCTTGGGATTTGCCGATCACAGAATTTGCCGCCGGGGTCAATTATTACCGCAGATATACAGACTTTTTTGGTAAAAATGGAAACAACGCCTGGGCGATCGCATCGACTGCACTACAAGAATACCAAAGCTGGCGATCGCAAATTCAAACTTGGCAAAAACCGATTCTCGACCGGGAAGATTTACCCGACTGGTTTAAAATGGCTCTATTTAATGAGCTTTATGACCTCACCAGTGGCGGTACTCTCTGGAGTGCAGCATCAGAACTTGACCCCATCGGTCAGTTTGCAGTGCTGGAGTGCCTAGATTACCGTTGGTATGAAAGTCTAGATGTGCGATTATACGGTTCTTTTGCGCTGCTGATGCTGTTTCCAGAACTAGAAAAGTCGGTGATGAGGGCATTTGCACGGGCGATTCCTCAAGGTGATGATACACCCCGGATAATTGGCTATTACATGACAATTAAGGCAGAAAGCCCGATTGCAGTTCGCAAAGTCGCGGGTGCAACACCCCACGATTTAGGCGCACCCAATGAACACGTTTGGGAGAAAACCAACTACACCAGCTATCAAGACTGCAATTTGTGGAAGGATTTGGGTAGCGATTTTGTCTTGCAAGTATACCGTGATTTTCTCCTCACGGGTGCTGACGATGTGGAATTCCTAGCCGATTGCTGGAATGCGATCGTTCAAACCCTCGACTACCTGAAAACTTTTGACATTGATGGCGATGGAATTCCCGAAAACTCTGGTGCGCCTGATCAAACCTTTGATGATTGGCGGTTACAGGGTGTCAGCGCCTATTGTGGTGGGTTATGGTTAGCGGCGTTAGAAGCTGCGATCGCAATTAGCGATATTTTATTAACTTACCAGACAGGTGACACAGCAGAGTTAGCGGTTCAAAAATCCACTTATGAAACTTGGTTACAACAATCTCTTCCTATCTACCAAGAAAAACTCTGGAATGGGCAATATTACAAACTTGATAGTGAAAGTGGTTCCGATGTAGTCATGGCAGATCAATTGTGCGGACAATTTTATGCTCGTCTGCTGGACTTACCTGATATTGTACCGAGCGATCGCGCCCTCTCTGCCTTGAAAACTGTTTATGATGCGTGCTTTTTAAAATTCTGTAATGGTGAGTTTGGTGCTGCTAATGGTGTTCGTCCTGACGGTTCACCAGAAAATCCTAAAGCTACTCATCCCCTAGAAGTTTGGACAGGTATAAACTTTGGACTGGCGGCTTTTCTTGTGCAGATGGGAATGAAGGATGAAGCGTTGAAATTGACGCAAGCTGTAGTGCAGCAAATTTATGACAATGGTCTGCAATTTCGTACCCCTGAAGCTATCACCGCAGCTGGTACTTTCCGTGCTAGCACTTACTTACGGGCAATGGCGATTTGGGGAATTTACTTAGTTATTAATTGATTGGCTATCAAAACGAGAACTGTTTTGATGCAACATACGTAGGGGCGCATAGCTATGCGTCCCTACAAACGGTCATATTGGGTATGCGTAATGCCAAATTTAGCCTGTCTTCATCTGAGAAAGCAGAGTCTAGTTTTGTGATTTTATTTTCCGAGTATTTCCGGAAGCGAAGGAAATTTTCAGTAATGGTAAGAGTTGAAGGATTGAGAATTCAAGACCACTCTTTCAAAAAAATGCAACTATTACTAGCTTTAGCCATAAATGTAAGAAATGAAATGGAAATATCGGGTGATTAAAAACACAATTAATTGCATTTTACATAGGCTAGTAGAATGATGTAAAACCAAACCAGCGAAAGAGTTATCAACTTTTTCACTCTATAAATACTTACCTCGCACAAGTTAGTAAGTGTACCTAAAAACCGAAATTAAAGCATGAACTCCTCTTCATCATTAAGAGTCCGGGGAGATGTGAAATATACAAGTAATCAACAGTCTCCTACTCCAAAAGTGGCTATGCTCAGATTTTTGAGGTTAGTTGCGGAGGATACAAACCTAGAATCGCAATTTAGCCAAGTTTGGGTTCTCCATGAGTTTCAACTAGGCGAGAAGACAATTATCTACAATTTAGATGGGAAAATTGAAGACAATAGAAATTTTTTGTATTCAGTTTGCCAGGGTCAGGTGCAGCTAATCGCGTCAAACGCAACTATTCAAGCAGAAGCCTCAACTCATCTGCTCTTGGAAGCGCTAGCAGTAAGGGCGAGTCTTAGTAAGCTGGACTCATATTATAACCCGTGGGTAGCTCATTGGCAAGTAATTCATTATTTACTTGTCTGGCGAGTTCAAGGCGATCGCATATTAAGTAATCCAGCCATAGGCAAGGACTGGCTTTCGCCTCCACAGTTTGAAGCTAGCAGGACACAGCATATACTATACCCTACTTTTAAACTTTACGGGAAACTTGAATGCCCCCAAAGGTGAGAAACTCTCCTTCAATCACTATTGGCAAACATTGTGGCATTACCAAAAATTACTCAGACAAATTATTCTTACTTCATTCGTTTGCACATTGATTAAGAATCCAGCAATTCTGATTTTGGACGAAGAGACTAGTGCCTTAAATATCGATTTGGCACGCAAATTTAAACAGAACTTAACCCAAATTAATCAAGCTCCTATTACCTTCATAATGTCGGCTATATCCTTGTTGCAAACAGAGGTATGCTCTTTAAGCAAGGCACTTATTAATAACTCACAGTAATTGTTGGTTTATATTACCATCTAGCCCAACTGCAACGGCATCTGTAATTTTACATATAAAAAATGTTAGATATTAATATCCCTATAAATTGCTGTTAAATAAAACTATCAACATTCTCTGCTATTTAGATTTTTATATATTAGTAAATTAACTTAATTTATACAGATTTAGACTTCTATATTTTTGTATCAGCATTCCGTTGTATGCGTTTTGCTGAACTCAGTTGATGATTATTAAAACCAGGTCTTACTACTAATAACTAATTAATTTTAAAATTTAGTAGATACTTGTAAGTTATTGATGATACTTATGAAATATTCATGAGCATTTTATAGCGATTTTATTTAGATAGACTAAAGCTATAGCCTTTGTAAATAAAGGCATACAAAGATAAAAAATAACAATATTTTCTAATTGAGAATATTTTTAAAATATTTCCAATTAGTATGAGCATTACCGTTTTATCAAACTTTTATATATTGCTATTTTTAGAAGTTGTTTTACCTCCTAGTTAATGCTAATATTTTCTAGTGACTCAACAATAATAAAAGGTTTAAATTGATATTACGTGAGGGGTCTTACCCCTCATTAATTAGCAAAGGGGGTCAAAATTAAAAGTTGCACAATACGCATCTGCATATCGAAGTATATTCAGTAAATTTAGCTTAACAATCTGCTAAATCCGTAGATGACATTAACAGTAAAAAATAGTATAAATACCAATAGTGTTGTTAATGCTCAAAGATAAATATTTTTTCCACTACCTAAAAAAATATGCAAACTTCCCGGAAAATGCTTAATTTGGCAGTAGTAATAAATATAACCAATTGAACAGATAAAGTTGTTTAATTAGGAATTAAAAACAGTCTATTAATTCTAAAATTTATTAAACAGCTACAAAAAGGCTAGTACAGTTTCTAAGCCTTAATTTAAACATGAACAATCGCAGAATATAACCTAGATTACTTCATCCCAGGTAAATAACAACTATGATGAATCAAGACATTGCAGGTATTAGTAGTAACTTAGATAAGACAGTTAAGGCTCAACAATTTGACAAAGTAGTTGAGGCAATTCTTGCTGGTAAATATTCCTGGGCATGTGTTTTAATGCTACGATTTGCTGGCTACAATCCTCTCCATTACATTCCATATCGCACCTACAATCGATTGCTAAAAGAAAACTCTAAAGCCACTAGGGTAAATCAACAGCAAAGTGAAAACATAAAAATGCTTCAACATACTAATGATGCAATATCTGATAGTAATGGCTCATCCAGTTGCTTAACAAAAATCAAAGATAGAGCTTATCTGGAAGTAGTCGGAAAGCAAAAAAATGAAATTCGTGGTGGTAGTTTAGATCAAAGATTAGCGCATCAAATTAACGAGCATCAATCAATAAAATCGCAAATAAAACCAGAAAGCACTCAAGATATTTCATTAAAAAGTTGTGGATTCAATTAAAAAGTACTTAGAATCAATAGGTTCTACCCTAGATTTGATTGAGTCTCTGAGAGCCTGCTATGCTAATTCAAAATTGTTAGCACGGCAGGTTTTCTATAACAATGATGAATTTGATATTGTTTAAAAAAATCTGCCAAAATGGCAAATATATACTGATGAGATTGGTAAACTAATAAAAAGTACAGTACAACTTCAACCAAAATAGAGGTGATTGGCGGCAAGCAAGTTAATTTTAAATAATAAAATCAATGATTAGTTCTCACTATGGAAGAAATAAAACTGATTACAAAAGTAGTCAGCATTTCATGGAGTAAATAACTCCTACACCAAGTACACCAAGACTGATGATTCAACCGTTGCTATCGGTGGTTATATTTTCGAGAGAGTCTGAGCAAAGAAAATTTGGAGCGGTAGCTTCTCCCAATCCTAACTTTATACAGCTTTCACCGACTGCAGACGGTGCGAGTAATGCTTATAAAACTTTCTACACTTTGATTGGTGTTGCTTTAGTTAATAAAGCAAACGCTTAACACCAATACCAAGAACGGAAATAGAAAAGTTACGGTTAAATCCCTGTCGTGGCTAGTAGAACTAGTAGCTCATACGCTTCTCTTTCGACTATTGTAATCCTAGTCCTCCCAACCTGGATTATCTCTGTTTTCTAAATTTTCAATTTATATAGTAAGTACTGGAAGTTCAAAACTTGAATAGCTTCCAGTTTTTTATTTCTAAATAAAAATAAGGTGGGCAATTTGCCCACCTTACTTTTTGTGGAGTATAGTTAATCCAAAAATGAATTAAACCTTGGCTAATTCTGGGGTAGGACGCTTGCTGTTACGAATTGCTGTAATAGCCTCAGCATAATCCTTAGCATTAAATACAGCTGAACCGGCGACAACTGCATTAGCTCCCGCTTCCAAAACTTGCCAGGTATTATTTGCCTTCAGTCCTCCATCCACTTCAATCCAAGGGTCAAGACCGCGTTCATCACACATTTGACGCAGCTTGCGGATTTTGGGTAATACACCAGGGATAAAGCTTTGACCACCAAAACCAGGGTTAACGCTCATAATTAGTACTAAATCGCACAAATCTAGAACGTATTCAATTAGCTCTAAAGGGGTACCAGGATTAAGTACAACTCCAGCTTTCTTACCAAGCTCTTTAATTTGCCCTAAGGTACGGTGTAGGTGTGGGGAAGCATTATGCTCGCAGTGTACGGAGATAATATCAGCACCCGCCTTAGCAAATCCCTCTACATATTTTTCTGGTTCCACAATCATCAAGTGGACATCCAGTGGTTTGGTTGTAACCGGACGAATCGCCTCCACAATCAGAGGGCCTATCGTAATATTAGGTACAAAACGACCGTCCATGACATCAACATGAATCCAATCCGCTCCAGCCGCGTCTACGGCGCGAATTTCGTCACCCAGACGACTAAAATCGGCCGATAGGATAGATGGAGAAATTACAATGGGCTTTTGAGATAGGTTTTGGGTCATGGCTAGTGGGTTTTTAAGCGTCCTCGTCTGTACGCATTGTAACAAAACATTGAGCAAGACTTATAACTTTGATCCCGGCTTTTTTGAAAGATAGAGAATAAGGTACAGGTTACCTGTAACCTCTCCTCTAATCTCATCACCAATGACAAATGACCAATGACAAATGACTAAAAAACTAACCTGGATAATTTGGGGATTAAGTGCTTCTTGTCTGAGTGCGCCGGTAATTGCTTTAGCTTTAGAATCGGCTCTGGGAACTAACGGCATTGATGCTCTAAAGCTACATCAATCTCCTTATAATTTAATCGGTCGTAAGATTGCTATTGGTCAAGTGGAAATTGGCCGACCGGGAATGTTTGGGTGGGATAAGGCGGTGTCTAAAAATCGCGCCATATCTTTAGCGGGAGTATTCTTACGCAATGGACCAGCTAAATCTAATAGCGGTGTTGACTCCCACGCCTACAATGTTGCTGGTGTGATGGTAAGTCGAGACAAAGCTTTGCCGGGAATTGCTCCGGGAGCGCGACTGTATTCGTCTGCGGTGGGTTCAACTAAAAACATGGGTCAACCAGAAGAGTGTTTATCAGCCCAGCATATAGCGCTACAAAATAGTGGCGATGTCCGTGCTATTAACTTTAGCTTTGGTGAACCTCTAAGCCGCGATCCTAGACCAGAGGCTACTTTAGACGGCAATGCTTTACTAACTTTATGTATTGACTGGTCTAGCCGCGTTCATGATGTTTTGTATGCGATCGCAGGCAACCAGGGTAAGGGTGGTATTCCCATTCCTACAGATAATTTTAACGCAATGAACGTGGCCTTTTCATCCCGCAGAGGGAGAGTTTTTAACAAAGTAGATGTGGCTAATCTGGCTGATGCTAATCAAGGAGCAACCAGACGGTTAGCTGGTAAGGAATTTAATATTGATGGGCGTCCCGCTATCAGTTTAGTTGCTCCTGGGAATAATATTCCCCTGATCAATCCAGATGGCAAATTGAACAAGGTTACAGGTACAAGTTTTGCAGCGCCTCAAGTTACGGCTACTGTTGCTCTGTTGCAAGAACTCGCTGACAGACAGATGCGGACAAAACAACCCCACTGGAGCATCGATTCTCGGCGTCATCAAGTAATGAAAGCTGTATTGCTGAATTCAGGAGACAAAATCCTAGATAGTGGCGATGGCTTACGCTTGGGAATGACCCGAACCCTAATTGATAAACAAAATCAAAACTGGCTAGATTCTGATGCTTATAAAGATCCAAAGATTCCCTTAGATGCCCAAATGGGAGCGGGTCATTTAAATGTATTTCGTGCTTATCAGCAATTTAGTGCCGGTCAATGGCAGCCATCAGCTGCGGTGCCAGCTATTGGTTGGGATTATCGCACAGTAAATCTTGGAGCTTCTGTTGACTATATATTGGCAAAACCGTTAAAGCAGGGAAGTTTTGTTGCTGTTACCCTGAGTTGGGATCGATTGGTAGAACTCAACGATAAAAATAAAAACCAGCAATATGATGTGGGTGAAAATTTTCGCGATCGCGGTTTAAATAATCTCGACCTTTACTTAGTAAAAGCCGATGCTCAAAATTCAGATACTGGTGCTGTTTGCTCCTCAATCAGCCAAATTGATAGTGTAGAACATATTTTTTGCCCCGTTGCTGCTGCTGGCAATTACAAAATCCGCGTCCAGTTTCGTCAAAAGTTCAATGAAGCGACTCAACCCTATAGTTTAGCTTGGTGGAGTGTACCTATCAATTGAAAGATGGATGCACAACTTTGTCAACTTACAGCGTTTTCATCTATTTGAACAACGCTATCCTATCGGGGCGCAAGCCGTGCTTCCTTAGAAAAATTTCGTATTTCGTGAATTGAGAAACATAATTTCATCTTTAAAAATCAAGAACGGTGGTTCTTTTGTGATTAGGTAGTTTAGAATACTTTTATTGAAAAATATAAAAATTCCTGCAAATCGGGATTTTTCATAATTCGCCTGCATAACCGCCTCAATTAGGAATTAGCAGCCTTAATAAGTTGTGTTTAATTCCTCCGAACTATTAACTTGCTGTTACAAAAACTGTAACAGTCCCATTTTTCTATTGAAGCAAATGCAATAGTTAATCATTGACACAGTTTCTGCGTCAACCATGAGCACAGATCGGGAATCTTTGGCAAGTGAGGTAGCAGAATGAATCGACAAAAATTTAGTGATGCAAAAGAAAATTTTCTGCAAAGACGTTACGGTGTTAGTCTGGGCAGACGTTATGCTCTAGCAGCTGCAAGTGTTGTTCTATTCAGCGTATTAGGATGTTCTCAAGTCGAGAGTAACAGAAGTGCCCTCGCCCAATCTAGTTTGCCTCAATCAGAAACTCCATTGCAAAAAAAAACAGTCAACTCTGATACAAGAATAGTTGAGTCTAGCAATAAGTTTGGCTTCAAACTATTTTCAGAAGTTCTGAAAGATGATAAAGGTGAGAAAAATGTTTTTATCTCACCTTCGAGCGTCGCGATCGCTCTTGCTATGACCTACAACGGCGCTAGCGGCTCGACTCAACAAGCAATGGCAAAAACCCTAGAATTACAGGGGATGACTCTACCAGAAATCAACTCTTCTTACGCGGCGGCATTGAAGCAGCTTTTAGACACTCAGGATGCGAAAGTGCAACTGAGCATTGCTAACTCACTTTGGGCAAATCAAGATGTTAGCTTTGCCCCAGACTTCCTCAAGAGAACCCAGGATTTCTATCGAGCTAAGGTCAGCAATTTAAACTTTAAAGATGCCGCCGCATCTACTATTATCAATAATTGGGTAGAAGAAAATACTAAGGGCAAAATTACTAAAATAGTTGAAACAATTCAACCCAATCAAGTGTTGTTTTTAATTAATGCCATATATTTTAAAGGTAATTGGAGTAACGAGTTTGATAAAAGTCAAACCGCTCAATCCCCTTTTTACATCACATTTGGCAGACGAAAACAACACCCGATGATGTCGCAGGAAGGTAACTATAGATACTATGAAAGCGAACAATTTCAGGCAGTTAGTTTACCTTACGGCAAAGATGGGAAAGTTAGTTTTTATATCTTCCTACCCAAACAAAACTCTAACCTCAAAGCTTTCTATCAAGACTTGAATATTGAGAATTGGGAAAAATGGATGACTCAGTTCAATGAACAAAAAGGGTTTATTCGCCTACCCCGCTTCAAAACAGATTACGATGTTACCCTAAATGATGCTTTGAAAACTTTAGGCATGGAAGAAGCTTTTAGCAGCAAAGCCAATTTTTCCGGCATGGGTAAGAATTTTGCCATTAGCCAAGTTAAGCATAAAACTTTTGTCGAAGTGAATGAAGAAGGAACCGAAGCGGCTGCGGCTACTTCAGTGGGAATAGTAACAACATCTTTGAGAGAAGAACCAGAACCATTCCGAATGATTGTTGATCGTCCCTTCTTCTGTGCTATAAGGGATAATCAAACGGGAAACATTTTGTTTATGGGTTCCATCATTGAGCCACAGTAAAAAATCCAAAATGAAGAAATTTGGATTTTGAATTTTGAATTTAGAATTGAATTTTAGGGTAATGTTGGTTCAGAAATACTCAGAGTATTTTTGGTGTCAGCTTTCGGGGGTTCTTTTGCTGCAACAGATGCATTTATTTCCCCAGTGGCGCTGTCGTCTGTTTCGCTGGTTAGCGCTCCCGGGCGTAGGGCGCTTAAAGCGGTCTTAATTACAACAGCTGTAGGTACTGCCACAATTACACCCAACAGCCCGCCAACTCTGGCCCCTGTTAAGACTGAGATTAAAATCCAAACAGGATTTAAACCAGTAAAGCTGCCTAAAATTCGGGGGGCAATTAAGTTTTCCAGAATTTGCTGTACAATTACTGCTGCTATCAAAACTCTCACACCCATTGAGAAATCTTGCAACGCTACCAATAATGTAGTCAAGGCGATGCCTACTGAACCACCAAAGGGGATGAGAGCCATCAAACCAATAGTTAGACCGAATAATAGACCAAATGGCACCTTCAGCCATAAAAAGGTAGGAATCAGGGCTGATGCCATGCAAGTTGATAAAATCAACTGGGTGATGAAGAAATTTTGAAAGCTTAGGCGGACTGTTTTCGAGAAAGGATCGCGAAATTTAGTAGGTAGCCATCCCACTAAACTTTGCCAGAGTTCACCCCCATGCTGTAAAAGGTAGAAAGTCAAAACCATCGTTAAGAGAATATCTAGCAGACTAGTAACTGTAACTACCGCTAGATTTAAAACTTGTCCAGCGATCGCTTGCAATTGTCCTTTGACGCGATCGTTGATTTGCACTACCAGAGCATCGAGGTTAATCGGTAAGCCAAAAGTCTCAGCTTTTTCGTTTAACATCATTAACTGAGAGCGTCCAGAGTCGATTAACTCTGGCAAACGAACCACCAGTTGTTGAGCTTGGGTAAGGGCCAGTGGAAAAAGTGTCACACCCAACGCTAATAAAATCGATAAAGCCAAGAGAAATACTAAAATAGCGACTTGCTCTCGCCTAGCACCATGATGCTCCATCCAACTCACCGGGTAGTTGAGCAGAAATGCTAAGACTGAGGCTCCGACTAAAATGACTATGAGAGAATGGAAATAATCAAAAAATACTGAAAGTGCCCAACCATTAAGAACTAGTAGCGGCAGGAATAACGCGATCGCCCCGATTCGCGCTATTGGTGTGAATGTTTGCCACCAGTCGAGTAGCTTGCGTGTCTGCATTTTGAGCTGATTGCGGGATACAACTAAATGAAATCTTTCTTTACAGTTTATTATCTCTAACTATATGAGTCTTATTCATCCTTCTAGTTTAGGAGTTAGACTAACCCCAATGGAAAATTTTGAACAAAAAGAGACTGGAGAAGCACGGGAGCAAGGAGAGCAAGGGGAGAATAATAATGCTCCATACCCAATCCCCAAAACACAGTTACTTTTATATTTAATTCCGATCATCGGCTTTTTCCCCTCCTTGTGGACTCTCTATCGGGGCCAGGGGAGTCGCGAACAACTTGCTATTAGCCGTCTATCTATTACTTTGGCAGTTACTTGGCTGTTGGGATATTTATTATTAGCTACCGGAGCAGCAACTTCAGATTTTTTTTCGCTACGTCTATTTATCCTGAATAGCTTTCTCACGTCGGGTTACTTTTTAGTAAGTGTTTGGTTGATTTTGCGCCTGATGCAGGGCAAATCTGGGCGTTTACCAGGGTTTACTAATTTAGCAGAACGAGTGTTCGGCAAGTACTTATCTTAATTTTTTAGGGTGATAATTTTTCAGTAATTTTACCTATTTCCGAAAAAATTACAGTTGATTTATCTATATATGTAGTCAAATCCAGTTTATTATTGCCATACTTCAGTAAAACATATCCAGGTTAATCAAAAAAAAGGAAAAATGCTGCTATAAGTGTTGTGGTTGACACTACATTAAAAAAGTTAGCGCTGATAATTAAGAGTTAGTTATTATGGGTTGATTTATCTGTATGTTTTTAGTCGGCAAATTTACAGAATTTGATTATTGAGTAAGTGTGAGGAAGTCTGTGACCATTCAAAGAAGTTCGGCGGAAGAAAATCAGTCGGGAAAAGCCTCAAAGTCCAGTAAAAGAATTTCCCTTTCCCATAAATCGAAATCAGGACGTTGGCTGTGGTTTTGGGTAGGTATGAGTGGGATTGCAATGGTGTCAGCAACAGCAGGGGCGCTTTTGGCGGTGTCTTTAACCAGTACGCCTTTGCAACAAGCCCAGCTAAGTCCACAGGAGGAGGCAGCCTTTGATGGAGATCGCATTTCTGGAGGTGTGCTGCGATTTTCAGAATTAACTCGCCCAGTCAATCTCTTAGTTATGGGGATGAGCGTACTTCCCCCAGATGTTCAAAACCCTCCCGAAGAAACCAAAAACCTGAGATATCTGCCCCAGGTAAACTCCTTTGATGGTCTTGCCGATGTGATGCTCTTGGTCAAATTTGATCCAGAGACGAAAAAAATAGTTATGCTTTCTGTTCCCAGAGATACCCGTACAGAAATAGAGGGGTATGGGGTGAGAAAAATTAATGCCGCCAATATTGAAGGTGGGCCAGCTTTGACTGCCAGAACAGTTAGTAATCTCTTAGGTGGGGCAGGAATTGATCGCTATGTGCGAATTAACGTTCTCGGAGTTGCCAAGCTGATCGATGCTTTAGGAGGCGTAACAGTCTACGTCCCCAAAGATATGAAGTACCAAGATGATTCTCAGCATTTGTACATCAATTTGAAGGCGGGTAAGCAGCATCTCAGCGGCGATCAGACACTGCAATTGCTGCGGTTTCGCCATGACGAACTTGGTGATATTGGTCGAATTCAGCGGCAGCAAATGGTCATGCGTGCCTTAATGGATCAAACACTCAACCCAGCTACTGTAGCTCAATTCCCTAAAGTTCTTGAGGTAGTGAAAGACCACATTGATACCAATTTGACGGTTGAAGAGTTAGTGGCACTAATGGGTTTTGGGGTGCGGACAAATCGCTCTAATATGCAAATGTTAATGCTGCCAGGCCGCTTTAGCGAAAAGAGTGAGTTTGATGCTAGCTATTGGTTGCCCAACAAAGATGGTATTGCCAAACTGATGGCTCAACACTTTGGTTTGGAATCAGAACAGGAACAGCAAATGGCTGATCCAGGCTCTTTGCGTGTAGCAATTCAAGATAGTACAGGTGGTGATCGCTCTAACCTGCGACCATTGATTAGAGCCTTGGAAAAATCTGGATATCGCAACGTCTATGTAGCTAAGGCATGGGGTGAACCTCTAGAGGTGACTCATATTGTCGCCCAGCAAGGAGATGGTGAAAGTGCCGAATCAATTCGTGACACTTTGGGATTTGGCGAAGTGCGTGTAGAAAGTACTGGCAACCTTGGCTCAGATATTAGTATCCAAGTAGGCCAGGATTGGTTGCAACAAAAATCTATTTTAGAGGAGTTGCTGACGGAATAATTCGTAATACTCGCCATTCGCGTAGCGTCTCGTAGAGAAGGCGAGAAGCAAGCTACGTAATTCGTAATTCGTAATTCGTAATTCGTAATTAATTACACTGACATAAATGCTGCTGACAGGGAATTTACTACCTGGTTAAGTTCTTGAAGTTTAGCTGCTACTGCACCATTGGTTAATAATTCTTCTGCCTTAGCTAAAGCCTCTGGCATATCTAGACAAATACCACTCCGCCAGAGGTAAAATCCGCCATTCCACAAGGCTGTTTGCATTAATTCGCCTGGTTCACCTGCCAAAACTTTCTGAATATCCGCCATCAATTCTTCAGTAGTTCCAAGGGGTACGTTCTTGGTAGTAAAGCCGTAATCACGCGGTACGAGGTGCAATCGTTCTACCTCTTGGGATGCTACGGATGAAGATAAGCTGATAATCGCAGTGCGATCGCGCGGTAAATCACAGCTACCTTCCAATCCTTTCACTAGTGTAAATTTTGTTACTCCCCGCAGATCGAGAGCCATCTTAAACATCCCTTCTGTCGGCGGATGAACAAACCCAGCAATTACGTGAGCATCCCCGCCATAAGGACACCAGATTAACTCCATTGTTGCCAATGGCGGACGTTTGCCAAGTTGGTCGCGGTACTCCCAAATACTTGTAGTTAAGGGAAAATGCTGAGGTAGATAAATAAAGCCGATTCCCGTTTGCTCAAACACTTGTTGAGTTTTTGCTAGTGGTAGGGTAGTCCAATCGACTCCTAAACCCTGCCAAATATCTATTAGAGGTAAGCCGTACTTTGTTGGAAGGCGATCGCCACCGTGCATTACCACTGGTTGTCCAACTGCGGCGAGTAGTAAAGCTGTTACCGGGCTAATTGGTGCTGTGCGTGTTCTGCCATCATAAGGGATGCCAAGAGCGATCGCTGGTCGCCGAGAGTCGAATGGTTGCAGTTTTGGCCCCAGTTCATCATAGGCATCCAACATTCCTGCTAACTCTTCTCCTGTAGGACGTTTGATTCGATGAGCAATCAAAAACGCTCCAATTTGGGCTGGTGTAGCTTCACCCAGCAGCATCATTTTAGTGGCGGTAGCCGCTTCGGCGCGAGTTAAGTTCTCGCCTGTATGGTTTCCGCTACCCACTTTTTTCAGTAATTCCCTAAATACATTGCTCATTTGTGCTTTGTCCTACCCTACGGGAAGCCGCAAACGCGTCTATGTTATTTGTCCATTGTCCTTTGTCATTTGTCATTTGTTCTTTGTAAATAACCGAAAATCACTAATGACTAATGACCAATGACTAATAACTAATGACATTTAAGAAGCCGATCGCTGCTGATCAATTTGTAATGGGATATTTTCGCGCACGAGTTGCCAAAAGTGCTTGATGGGGGGAATTAGCAGCCGATCTTGAGTTGTTACCATCACTACCCGCCGAGTCAAACTGGAACCATCTGCTAAACCACTATTACTATTGCTAGCTAAGGAACGAATCGCCAAGGTAGGGTCAATACGTGCTTCTATTAATGCTGATTGAGGTAGTAAAGCTATCAGTTCTCCTTGGCGCACTACTCCCCGGAAGGCATCTAAGGTATTTACCTCTAAAGCTGCTTGGAGTTTAGCTTCCATTCGCTCAAATCTATCTTGTATTAAGCGCTGCATCCCATAACCATCTTTAAAAACCACTTGGGGATAACGAATTAGCTCCGACCAAGGAACGCATTCATATTGGGCTAGTGGATGATTGGCTGCGGTCAGAACTTCTATAGGTTCATCATAAAGTACTTCTACCACCATTTCTCTACCAGTGGTTAAAAAGCGATTATTCATCACAATTGCTAAATCCACCAATCCATCTTTGAGGACTTTCAGGGCGCGATCGCTTCCCAATGAAGTCACTCGCAATTGCACATCTGGATAATCATGACAAAAATTTTGCAACACTGGGGGTAAGTAAGATCCACATAGGGAGTGAATCGCGGCAATGCAAAGTTCTGGCTGCTTTCCAGCAATTAAATCAGCTAATTCTTCTGTGGCTGCCTGCCATTCTTGGCAAATTTTGCGGACACGGGGTAGTAAACATTCACCTCCCAGCGTCAATTTTGCATGATTATTTCTATGAAACAGTTCTACACCCAAATCTGCTTCCAATGCCTGGATTTGGCGACTAATGGTCGATTGGGTAACACCAGATGTTCGCGCTGCTTGTTGAAAGCTGCCGGTTTGTGCGATCGCCAGAAAGGCTTGCAACTGCTCTAGGCGCATTTTTATGTAGCCTGAATTACATTTATAGCTTTCATTAAGTTAACGGTTTTTTATCCACAATTTAGTATAGTTTGTTACAGCATTTTTTATCTGATTTACATTTGTGTAAAACAGGGTTAACTGCCTTAATCGTCAATTATCCGCTTTGCACGGGTTTTTTCGGAAAATATCGCCAAAAAAGAATTGACTATTTTCTGCTGGAATATATAATTTTTAGATAAGATTTTTAATTCGTCACATTATACGGCGGATTATGAGGTTTGAGCAACACAAGTAAGTTTCTGTGCAACTTGCGGATACGGTTGTGATCGCGTCATACTTGCATTTACTAATTACGAATTATGTTGATTATTTCTATTCTGTCTGTTGCACGGCAGTGTTAGGCTGCTGACGTTGGGCAACCTGAATTAACAACCTCAATGCCTCATTCACCGTTTTATCATTAGGAAAAGCTTGGGCAACATCGGGATCTAAAAGTACTAAGTTTGTCCCATGACGATACCGCTCAATATACTTACCTCTGATTCCTCCCTCCATTTGAGCAAAATCATACTCAGAACGTAATTCGTCTTCCATTTCATTCTCAATTTCTTTCTTCATAAAACCTTTTCTCTTGACGGGTGGCTTTTCGAGCGCTGATAATTGCAGAAATTTTCCATATATCATTTGCTTTATGGTGAAGCCGCTATGCTATAAAAAATATTTCGTAGTCCGCACCTGCGGAATATGAATTGACTCTCCAAGCCTCCCCATCCTCTTTGAAAAAATTTACCACTCAGCTAAAGCGATCGCTATTCCTTGTTGCAAATCTGCTAAGAGTGAAACATCATTGGCTAATTGCAGCAATTGTTGATGTGCAACTTCCCCACCCAGATTTTTCAGTGCCGCGCTCGCGTGCAGTCTCACCGATACATTAGAATCAGCTAGCAGCGAAATCAATGGTTCAATAGCTTGCATTTCACCTAACTGTCCTAAAGACAAGGCGATCGCACTTTTTACATTAGCAATTTCTGTGGCTGGATGCTGCGTTAGCGCAGCTCGCCGTTCGCGTAGCGTTCCGCAGGAAAGGCATCGCAGTATTTGCAATAATATTTCTACGGCTTGTGTAGTTTGTGGCTTTTGCACTCGCCCTAAAACTGTAACAATTTCTTGCCAAAGTGTCTCTGAAGTGCTTTGATTAAAAGCTGTTTGCAAATATTCCAAACTGGATGGTGTCCCCACCCAAACCAAAGCGCGGATGGTTTCTAATTGCAGCGGCAGCGGTGTATGGGGTGATATTAGCAGATCAAATAAATGTTTTGCAGCGTCATCACTACCCATTCTGGAAAGAGAAACTGCGGCTGCACAACAAACATCAATATTAAAGTCGTAAAGCTTGGGTTGTAGTCTCGTCACCAAATCTAATGCTTCGCGTAAGTCAGAGCGAAAACCTAAACCAAGGACTGCTGCACGCCTGACTGTAGCAGCGATATCATCCAAAGCGTTTAACAAGATTGGTGGTACACGTTCGTCATGAAAACTGCTGAGGGCTTCAATTGCAGCAGTGCGGATTGTTGCTTGTGAATCTTGCACTACACTCAACAACGGTGTGATGGTTTCCGTTTGGGGAATACAGGAAAGCGATCGCACTGCTAAAAGTCGTGTATCTTCATCTAATAAAAGTTCAGAAAGTGCTGCGATCGCAACAGTACCCATTTGCCCTATTGCTGTAGCTGCGATCGCTTTGAGTTCTTCATCCTCATCAGTTTTCAACAATTCAATCAAGGGTGCGATCGCTTCTGGGTGCTGAAATTCGCCTAAAGTCCGTGCTGCATACCAGCGTAATTCTTCCTCTGCATCTTCGTCTTCTAATATCTCAATGAGTGGTGGGATAGCAATATTTCCCAAGCGAGTCAACGCCTTGGTGATTTCCCAGCGTTGCTGAAAATCCCCCATTTCTAACATTGAAAGTGTTAATTTCAACAGATATTCTAGATTTTTAACTATCTCTGGATGCTCAGAGTCTGTCCCTAAAATTAATTGTTGTAAATATTGAATTAGTGATGACCAATCAGCCGTATCATGTGCTGTCTGGGCTTGCACTAAAAGCTGGTTGATATTACTCACGATACCCTAAATTGTATTGTTTAACTTGGCTTGACTACAACTGAATTGCCCTCAATCTTGGCGGCGTAAGTTTTAAGCGCTTCTGTCGCTGGGCCTTTTTGCACTTTACCATCAATGCCAAATTCCGAACCATGACAGGGACAGGCGAATTTTTTTGCCTCAACTTGCCATGCTACGGTGCAATTTGCGTGAGGACAGGTAGGGTTAACAGCTGTCAGATTTGCGCCTTTAGATGTGCCGACTACCAAGACAGGCCCAGCAGGTGAGTTTTTCGCCAGCAATTGACCTGTTTTATCTAATTCTGCCGAAGTTCCTACTGTTTGCCAATCTCCCGTTGCTGAATTTGTCCCAGAAGAACAAGCTGCGATCGCTATAGGTAGAGAACTCGCTATCCCACCCAAACCTACCCAATTAATAAAATCACGACGTTTCATAGGTGCTGAAATGATATTTAAGTTTTAGCTAACATCTGCTACTCAATTTTGGATTCAGAATTGATCTACAGCAATTCAAAATCCCTTTGATCATTTCAAATACCCTGCATTAAGCGCTTTGCGTGGCTCATTGGCTGGCTTTGATGCAAAAAATGCATATAATTTATTCATTTTCAGCAATTTTACCAAAAAACCGTAACATTTTATACGATTTTAACATAAATCTGGCTTTAACTTATGAGTATCGAAATTGTTACATGAACATTATCCAAACCTGCTTGACAAATTTCCAAGATGTAAATGGCAACAAGTTTTTCTTAACTAATCACGGATTTGGAGTTTCGCTTTGGAATGCTCTTAAGTAAAAATAATCAGCCATAAGCAAATATTAAGTTTTTATTTCCTAAGCCTCGTAGATACAACACTTGATGGAACTACGGGTTAATTGATATTGAGCAAGCATCATCACAAGTTCTCACTAAATTTCAGTAATTTGCATTGAGAGTCAGATCATGACAGACACAGCAACTACCACTACCAGCCTCAATAAGTTCGAGAAATTCAAAGCGCAAAAAGATGGACTCACCATCAAGGGTGAGATAGAGAAATTTGCTGCCCTTGGTTGGGAAGCAATGGACGAAATCGATCGAGATCATCGACTCAAATGGGTGGGTGTGTTTTTTCGCCCAGTTACTCCAGGTAAGTTTATGATGCGGTTGCGGATGCCTAACGGTATTCTCAGCAGCAGTCAGATGCGTGTTTTAGCCCAAGTAGTGCAACGTTACGGTGATGATGGCTGCGCTGATATTACTACGAGGCAGAATATCCAATTACGGGGGATCAGAATTGAAGATTTACCAGATATCTTTAATAGATTTCACGCAGTTGGTTTAACCACTATCCAGTCAGGAATGGATAACGTCCGCAACATCACAGGTGATCCGGTAGCGGGGCTGGATGCAGATGAGTTGTATGACACACGAGAGTTGGTACAGCAAATTCAGGATATGCTCACCAACAAAGGTGAAGGGAACCCAGAGTTTAGCAACTTACCACGAAAGTTTAATATTGCGATCGCAGGTGGAAGAGACAATTCAGTTCACGCTGAAATTAACGATTTAGCTTTTGTTCCAGCATTTAAGGAAGGGACTGGGGACTGGGTACTTGGTACTGGGCAAGAATTTTCCCAATCACCAATATTTGGTTTCAACATCATTGTCGGTGGCTTTTTCTCAGCTAAACGCTGTGAGGCGGCGATTCCTCTGAATGCTTGGGTACTTCCCGAAGATGTAGTTGCTGTATGTAGAGCCGTTTTGGAAGTCTTTCGTGATCATGGCCCGCGTGCTAATCGGCAAAAATCGCGCCTAATGTGGCTAATTGATGAATGGGGTGTAGAAAAGTTTCGAGTAGAAGTAGAAAGCCGTTTGGGTAAATCATTGTTACCCGCAGCCGCAAAAGACGAAATCGACTGGGAAAAACGCGACCATACCGGGGTATATAAACAAAAACAACCAGGATTAAATTACGCAGGTTTGAACATTCCTGTCGGGCGGCTGTATGCTGAAGATATGTTTGAAATTGCCCGTCTGGCGGAAGTTTACGGCAGTGGCGAAATTCGCTTCACAGTTGAGCAAAACATCGTTATCCCCAATATTTCTGACTCGCGTTTAGCAACATTTTTAACAGAGTCTTTGCTAGAAAGGTTTTCTATTGATCCAGGTTTGCTAACGCGATCGCTAGTTTCTTGCACAGGCGCACAATTTTGCAACTTTGCCCTCATCGAAACCAAAAACCGCGCCCTGGCAATGATTAAAGCCTTAGAAGCAGATTTAACCTTCACCAATCCAGTCCGAATTCACTGGACAGGTTGCCCTAACTCTTGCGGACAGCCTCAAGTTGCAGATATCGGCTTGATGGGAACTAAAACTCGTAAAAATGGCAAAACCTTGGAAGGCGTTGACATATATATGGGTGGCAAAGTTGGCAAAGATGCTCATTTAGGAACTTGCGTTACCAAAGGCATACCATGCGAAGACTTGCAGCCAGTATTGCAAGATTTACTAATCAAAAACTTTGGGGCAAAACTCAAGCAAGAAGCTTTAGTAATTAACAGTTAGTAAGTAGCTGAAGAGCATTAAATAAAAAATAAAATCCTAGTTCGTAGTGAGTGAGCAAGGTTTATTAAGACTAAAGTTCTCACTACAAACTTGAATTTATTTACGCCTCGTTACTGAATTGGTAGTGCTTAATAAATGACAAAAAATAAAGGAAAAATGAAAAATCTTTCGCGCAGAAAATTTATTTTAACCACCACTACTGCGGCGGCGGCTTCTATCCTAGCTCATGGTTGTTCTTCCGGTAGCAATACAGCATCAACAGGTGGTGACACACCCTCTGTGGCTCCGGCTGCCAATGTCTCTACAGTAGCGAATGCGCCAAAGGTAGAAACAACCAAAGCCAAATTAGGATTCATTGCTCTAACTGATGCTGCTCCCCTAATTATTGCTAAAGAAAAGGGTTTCTTTGCCAAATACGGTATGACTGATGTTGAGGTCATCAAACAAAAATCTTGGCCTGTCACCCGTGATAATTTAAAAATCGGCTCATCTGGCGGTGGTATTGATGGCGCACACATCCTCAGCCCCATGCCTTATTTGATGACCATCAATGATAAAGTGCCAATGTATCTTTTGGCCAGGTTAAATACTAATGGTCAGGCTATTTCTGTTGCAAATAAATTTAAAAACCTGAATGTAAAATTAGAAAGCAAGGCGCTAAAAGAAGCTGCGAGTCTTGCCAAAGCCGAGCAAAAATCCTTAAAATTTGGTATGACCTTTCCTGGCGGCACTCACGATTTATGGATGCGCTATTGGCTAGCGGCTGGCGGTATTAATCCAGATCAAGATGTGGTTTTATCACCTGTACCACCACCACAAATGGTGGCGAATATGAAAGTCGCTACTATCGATTCTTTCTGTGTAGGAGAGCCTTGGAATGCTCAATTGGTCAACCAAAAATTAGGCTATTCAGCTTTAGTTACAGGCGAGTTGTGGAAAGATCATCCAGAAAAAGCCTTTGCGATGCGGAAAGATTGGGTTGATCAAAATCCTAATGCTGCACAAGCATTGTTGATGGCAGTTTTGGAAGCTCAACAATGGTGCGATCGCGCCGAAAACAAAGAGGAAATGTGCAAAATCTGCTCTGGTCGTAAATACTTTAACGTTGCTGTTGCAGATATTTTAGAAAGGTCTAAAGGCAATATTGACTTCGGTGATGGACGGACTGAGCAAAACTTTTCACATCCGATGAAATTCTGGGTAGATAATGCTTCCTATCCTTTCAAAAGTCACGATATTTGGTTTTTAACAGAAGAAATTCGCTGGGGCTATTTACCAAAAGATACTAAAGTTCAAGAAATAGTTAATCAAGTGAATAAAGAGGACTTGTGGAAACAGGCAGCTAAAGCTATTGGTGTTGCTGATTCTGAGATTCCTAAGAGTACTTCTCGGGGAGTTGAAACTTTCTTTGATGGTGTAAAATTTGACCCTGAGAAACCAGAAGAATATTTGCAAAGTTTAAAAATCAAGAAAGTTTAATGAAGTATTTAGGCACAATCTCCCTTTGTGATAATACTGCGCTAACTCACTACAAACTTTAATTTTACGCCTAGCTACGTAAAGGCAACCGGAGAACAAAGAAAATGACAGCTATTCTTGGAAGTCGTAATTTCAGAAAAAATAACCGCAAAAATCTCAATAAATTAGTTTCGCAAAAAATTGTGCCACCACTGGTAGCATTAGCTATTTTTCTAGTAATTTGGCAACTAGTTTGTTTAACGCCTAACTTTGGTTTGCCTGGCCCAATAGAAACATTTTCAGAAACTTGGGACCCTTTTATCATTGATCCATTCTTCGATAATGGTGAAAGTGATAAAGGTTTGGGCTGGCAGATACTTAATAGTTTAGGACGAGTTGCTTTGGGCTTTTCGCTAGCAGCAATTGTTGGCATTGCATTGGGGATTTTTGTTGGTGCTAATAAGTTACTCTATAATGCTGTAGATCCTATATTCCAAGTGTTGCGGACAGTACCGCCTCTAGCATGGCTACCAATTTCCCTGGCCGCATTTCAACAGGCGAATCCTTCAGCTATTTTCGTTATTTTCATTACATCCATTTGGCCGATTGTGATCAACACCACGGTAGGCGTACAACAAATTCCTCAAGACTATGTAAACGTAGCTAGAGTTTTACGTTTGAAAGGACTAAAGTATTTCCTAAAAGTTGTGTTTCCTGCCACTGTTCCTTATATATTCACAGGGTTACGCATTGGCATTGGTTTATCTTGGCTAGCAATCGTTGCAGCAGAAATGTTAGTCGGCGGCGTGGGAATTGGTTCATTTATTTGGGATGCTTACAACACAACCACAGAAACTAACTTAAGCGAAATTATCCTCGCACTAATTTATGTTGGTTTGGTCGGATTGATTCTAGATAGAATGGTTGGCTTTATAGCCAGCAAAGTTGTCCCCGAATAACAAAAGTAGTCACTAAAGACAAATGACCAAGGACAAATGACAAATGACAAAGGACTAATGACCAATGACTACTTTTGTTGAAGTTGACCACATTGACCGTGTATTTGAACTTCCGAATGGCGGCAAATATATTGCTCTAAAAAATATTGATTTGAAAATCCAAGAAGGGGAATTTGTTTCTTTAATTGGACATTCTGGTTGTGGTAAGTCTACTTTGCTCAACATCATCGCAGGTTTAGATAGAGCAAGTGTTGGAGGTGTGACGTTGGAAGGGCGAGAAGTTAGAGAACCCAGCCCAGATCGGATGGTTGTGTTTCAAAACTACTCTTTGCTGCCTTGGTTAACAGTACGGGAAAATATCGCCCTAGCTGTGGATGAAGTGTACAAGGATAAGCCCAAAGGCGATCGCAGAAGCATTATCGAAGAACATATCGATATGGTGGGGCTGCGTTTGGCGGCAAATAAACGTCCTAGCGAGTTATCTGGGGGAATGAAACAACGGGTAGCGATCGCTCGCGCCTTAGCAACTCGTCCTAAGTTATTACTGCTAGACGAACCCTTTGGGGCGTTAGATGCCCTAACACGGGGTAGTTTGCAAGAACAACTGATGAAAATTTGCAACGAACACAACGTTACTTGTGTGATGGTGACACATGACGTAGATGAGGCGCTTTTATTGAGCGATCGCGTTGTCATGCTCACTAATGGGCCAGAAGCTCACATCGGGCAAATTCTCGAAGTGCCAATCCCTCGCCCGCGTCAACGCTTGGAAGTCGTCAAACATCCCAGCTACTACAGTCTGCGGAATGAAATGATTTACTTCCTCAACCAACAAAAGCTGGTTAAGAAACGCAAAGCACAGCAGACTTCAGCACCAGTAGCCATATCCCGCAACGGCTTAGAAAAAGTCAATCTAGAAATTGGCTTTATGCCTCTGACTGATGCTGCACCTTTAATCGTTGCTCAAGAAAAAGGCTTCTTTGCCCAGTACGGTTTAGAAAATATTACCCTCACTTGTGCTAATAGCTGGAAGGAAATAGCTCAAGGGGTTGTTACTGGCAAATTAGACGCAGCCCAAATGCTGGCAGGAATGCCCTTAGCCCTAACTTTGGGTGCTGGTGGTAAAAAACCAATTCCTATAATCAATGCCCTAAATATCTCTCGCAATGCGAACGCCATCACCTTAAGCAAAAGATTGTATAGCCAAGGCGTCAGAAATCTGGCTGACTTAAAAACAGCAATTAACGCTGCTCCCGACCAAATTCTAACTTTGGGTGTAGCTCACTCTACTTCAATGGTGAACCTAATCCTGCGTTATTGGCTGGCTGCTGGTGGCATCGATCCCGATCAAGATGTCAGCCTAACGGTGATTCCACCAATGGAAATGGTTTCTCAACTCAAAGCCGGAAATATTGACGGTTACTGTGCTGGAGAACCTTGGAATTATCTTGCTGTTCATCAAAACTTAGGCTTTGTTGCCGCCACAGCTTTAGAAATTTGGTCAGGACAGCCGAAAAAAGTTTTGGGAGTGCGGGAAGATTGGGCGCAGAAATATCCAGAAACTTATCTTGCTCTGCTTAAAGCACTGTTAGAAGCTTGTAAATACTGTGACGATTTCCGCAATCGGGAAGAAATTTTAGAAATAATCTGCCGTCCTGAGTACTTAGATATAGATCCTGTATATGTTCGTCCTGGTTTCATCGATCGCTACGATCGCGGCGACGGTACAGAACCACAAGAATTCAAAGCATACAACCAGTTTTATCTCAATCAAACCAACTATCCCAACCGCACTGAAATTTTGTGGATGGCTACTCAGCTAGCACGTTGGGGTTTAACACCCTTCCCGAAAAACTGGGTAGAGGTAATTGAAAGAGTCTGTCGCACAGATATATTTGGTGCTGCTGCCCGCGAACTCGGCTTACTCGACATCGGAGAAGATGACCCTGTTCACTTATTTGATGGGAAAGTTTTTAACCCATCAGAGCCGATAGAGTATCTCAAAAGCTTGGAAATTAAACGGCAAATACGTATTGAAGAAGTATTTCTTTAGTCATTGGTCATTAGTCATTAGTCATTTGTGACTGACAAAGAACAAATAACAAACTACCCATAGATAAACTTACGATGCAAATAGTAAACAGAAATACCCAAATTAATAAACTGCAAACGAAAAAAGCAGAAGATTTTTTGGTGATTGAAGGTGTAAGCAAAATTTATCCAACTTCTGAAGGTCCTTACACCGTACTGGATGGAGTTGATTTGAAAGTGCGCGAGGGTGAATTTGTTTGCATAATTGGTCACTCTGGCTGCGGCAAATCAACCCTGCTCAACATGGTTTCCGGCTTTAACACTCCCACCGATGGTATTGTTCTGCTGCAAGATAAACCCATCACCGAACCGGGCCCAGACCGGATGATGGTATTCCAAAATTATTGTCTACTGCCTTGGCTGAGTGTCTTTGATAACGTTTATCTGGCTGTTGATTCGGTGTTTCCTAAAAAACCCCAGGCAGAAAAACGGGCGATCGTCAGAGAACATTTGGCAATGGTGGGACTTACAGAAGCAGCTGACAAGAAACCCAATCAGCTTTCTGGTGGCATGAAACAGCGAGTTGCGATCGCTCGCGCCCTTTCCATCCGTCCGCAAGTTTTGATTCTCGATGAACCCTTTGGGGCATTAGATGCCATCACAAAAGAAGAATTACAAGAAGAACTCCTGCAAATCTGGCGTGAACATCAAGTTACCGTACTGATGATTACTCATGACATTGATGAAGCGCTTTTCCTTGCAGACAGAGTTGTAATGATGACTAACGGCCCATCTGCTCACATCGGTGAAATCCTGAATATTCCCTTCTCCCGCCCCCGCAATCGCCGCCGCATCATGGAAGATCCGGAATATTATGACCTGCGAAACTACGCTCTAGACTTCCTATTCCGTCGATTTGCTCATGCTGACGAGTAACTACCGCTTCGCGGAGTCATTTGTCATTTGTCAAGAGTTAGGAAATTTTCTTCTGCTTCCCTACCTTCTTTTGTGTGTCCTCTTCAATTAGGAAGATTTGAATGCTTAAAAATTTATTTTCATTCAGCGATCGCTACCGCATCTTACATCAAACTTGGTTTGCCTTCTTCCTCACCTTTGTCTGTTGGTTTAACTTCGCTCCCTTCGCTACAACTATTGGCAAAGAACTCAGTTTAGCGCCTGAGCAAATCAAAACTTTGGGCATCTGTAACCTCGCCCTTACAATCCCTGCACGGCTCATTATTGGGATGCTTCTGGATCGTTTTGGCCCCAGAATCACCTACTCAATCCTGCTGATGTTTGCGGTTGTTCCTTGTTTAGCAACGGCGCTAGCGCAAGATTTCAATCAATTAGTTATCAGTCGTTTGCTGATGGGAATTGTTGGATCTGGGTTCGTCGTCGGTATTCGCATGGTGGCGGAATGGTTCCAGCCGAAGGAGATGGGAATTGCTCAAGGCATTTATGGCGGTTGGGGCAACTTTGGGGCTTTTGGCGCAGAGTTTGCTTTGCCCATACTTGCAGTTTCTACTAGCTTTTTTGCTGGTGGTGCTTCTAACTGGCGATTTGCGATCGCACTTACAGGGATCATTGCTGCTATTTACGGCGTAATCTATTACAACAGCGTTCAAGATACACCCACTGGTAAAGTCTACAAGAAACCTAAGAAAAATGGTTCTCTAGAAGTGACCAGCATTAAAAGCTTCTGGGCGCTAATTGTCTCTAATTTTGGTTTAATTTTCGCTTTAGGTTTATTAGCTTGGCGTTTAGAACAAAAGAATATTCACTTTCTAACTTTAAGCCAAATGTATCTGGCTTGGTTGCTATTAGCAGGATTGTTTGCTTACCAAAGTTACCAAGCTTGGCAGGTAAACCGAGAACTTCTAAGTGGTAAAAAAACTTACGCTCCATCGGAACGCTTTCAATTTGGTCAAGTAGCTTTACTAGAATTCACTTACATAACTAACTTTGGCAGCGAATTGGCAGTTGTTTCTATGCTCCCGGCATTTTTTGAAAAAACCTTTGCTTTAGAGCATGTTGTAGCTGGGATGATTGCTGCTACCTATCCCTTCTTAAATTTGATTTCTCGTCCCAGTGGTGGCTTAATTTCTGATAAATTTAGTTCCCGTAAATGGACAATGACAATTATCAGTGTCGGCATTGGGGTTAGTTATCTAATGGCACATTTTATTAATAGTAACTGGCCGATTCCGCTAGCGATCGCAGTTACAATGTTTGCCGCCTACTTTGCCCAAGCTGGCTGCGGTGCAACCTACAGCATCGTACCCATGATTAAGAAGGAAGCCACTGGACAAATTGCTGGAAATGTGGGAGCTTACGGTAATTTTGGCGGCGTAGTTTACCTAACAATTTTTAGCTTAACCGACGCTCCAACACTATTTACCACGATGGGTATAGCTGCTTTAATCTGTGCTTTCATGTGTGCCTTCTTCCTCAAAGAACCAAAAGGCTCCTTTGCCGCTGCTTACGAAGGTGAACCACCAGAAACCGCAACTAAAAACCCTAACTTTTTAGCGGAAGAATAGACCTGTTTTGAAAATAGAGAGTAGGGAAAATAAATTCTTATAGTTCGTAGCGAATGGGCTCAAACAAACTTTGCGTTCCTCTGCGCTATACTCTGCGCCCCTCTGCGTTTAAATTTCACCCCTCAATTCACCACGATTTTACGCAAAGCTGTATTAACTTGCGCTTTTCAAACAGTCGCTACATCTGAGGTTGCACAATCAAAATAACAAAATGGTACAACCGCTATGAGTGAATTTACCAAAACTCTTTGTCCTTACTGTGGTGTTGGCTGCGGTTTAGAAGTTTCACCTCCAGCCCAACATAACAAAGCAACTAATCGAGATAGCCAAGGAAATCCAACTTGGCGGGTGCGTGGCGATAAAGCCCATCCATCTAGTCAAGGAATGGTTTGCGTCAAAGGCGCAACGATCGCAGAATCTTTAGATAAAAATAGATTACATTACCCAATGGTGCGAGACTCCTTAGATCAAGAGTTTCGCCGGGTTAGTTGGGATGAAGCTTTTGATATAATCACGCAACGCATTCAAACCGTGCGCTTCACCCAAGGGCCAGAAGCCATTTGTATGTACGGTTCTGGCCAGTTTCAAACTGAGGATTACTACATAGCCCAGAAACTGTTGAAAGGCTGTCTGGGTACTAATAATTTTGATGCCAACTCTCGCTTATGTATGTCGAGTGCTGTGTCTGGCTACATTCAAAGCTTTGGCGCAGATGGCCCGCCCTGCTGTTACGAAGACCTGGAATTAACTGACTGTGCATTTTTAATTGGTACTAATACAGCCGAATGTCACCCCATCGTTTTCAATCGGCTGGCAAAATATCACAAAAAGAACCGCAAAGTCAAAATGATTGTGGTTGATCCCCGTCGCACACCAACCGCAGAAGCTGCTGACTTGCATTTAGCGATTCGTCCCGGTACAGATATCGACTTGTTGAACGGTATCGCTCACTTGTTGATGCGCTGGGACTACATCGATACGATGTTCATGGACGACTGCACCAGTAATTTTCCCGCATACGCTGAGGTGATTCGCCACTATCCCCCAGAAGTGGTGGCTCGTCAATGTGGAATTAGCATTGAAGATTTAGAAACAGCAGCTCGCTATTGGGGTGAATCACAGCACGTACTGTCTTTATGGTCAATGGGTGTGAATCAATCGTCAGAAGGGACGGCTAAGGTAAGAACTATCATTAACCTGCACCTGATGACTGGACAGATTGGTAAACCTGGGGCTGGCCCTTTTTCCCTCACTGGTCAACCAAATGCGATGGGAGGACGGGAAGCTGGGGGTTTGGCGCATTTATTACCGGGCTATCGGGTGGTGAAAAATCCTCAGCACCGAGCAGAAGTTGAGCAGTTTTGGGGACTTAAGCCAGGACAGATTTCGCCCAATCCCGGTTTGACTGCTTGGGATATGATAACTGGCTTGGAAAATGGCGCTGTAGGGTTACTGTGGATTGCAGCTACTAATCCAGCTGTGAGTATGCCAGATTTGGAGCGCACGAAAAAGGCATTATTGCGATCGCCTTTTACTATTTACCAAGACGCATATTATCCTACAGAAACCTCTGCTTACGCTCACGTTCTGTTACCAGCAGCCCAGTGGGGTGAAAAAACTGGTGTAATGACAAACTCCGAACGGGTGGTAACTTTATGTCAAGCATTTCGCCAACCGCCAAGAGAAGCTAAAGCCGATTGGGAAATTTTCGCCGAAGTTGGACGTAGATTAGGTTTTGAGAAAGAGTTTGCCTTTGCTAACTCCGCCGAAGTTTATGCTGAGTTTGTCAAACTGACTAAAACTCGCCCCTGCGATATGACGGGTATTAGTCACGCGCAATTACAAGCAGAAGGCCCGACTCAATGGCCTTACCCAGAAGAAAGCAGGGGGAGCAGAGAAGCAGGGGAAGCAGGGGGAGAAGTATTTGCCAATCGCTCTGGGAAACGGTTATATACTAACTTGCGTTTCCACACCTCTGATGGACGCGCTCGATTTGGGGCATATTACTCAAAGGGATTGGCAGAACCGCCAGACCCAGATTATCCTTTTGTACTAACTAATGGACGGCTTTACGGACACTGGCATACGCAGACACGCACCGGGCGAATTGAAAAAATTTGTAAAATGCATCCCGAACCGTTTATCGAAATTCATCCCCGTGATGCTGCTCGGTTAGGTATTGTAGATAGTATGTATGTAGAAGTGCGATCGCGTCGGGGTCAAGCTAAGTTTCCTGCTAAAGTGACAAAAGCGATCGCGCCTGGTACAGTTTTTGTCCCCATGCACTGGGGTTCGCTGTGGGCAGATAATGCCGAAGCTAACGCCCTCACCCATCCAGAATCTTGCCCCGATTCGCTGCAACCAGAATTAAAAGCCTGTGCTGTGCAGCTGATACCAATCTCTGTGGAAGTTACAGTCAAAGATTATCAACTCCAGTCCTCACAATGGTAAGCTACAAAGTGTAGCTCTATGGTAATTAATCACCAATAGGTAATTTAGTCAATAAGCAATAGCCAATAGTTATTATCATTTTTTATGGTTCTCTACTCGTGACTCATACCAATTACTATATCTAAAGAGGCTAAGTTTCTAGTAAGCAGAGGTTTTGCCAGCGCCGAGTTGAGCTATGGTAAAGAGTAAAAATCAGATAGTAAACTTACAAATCATCTTTTTTTAATCCTCTAGATTTATCTATGGGATTTTCTTTTATCTTAAAATCGGGTGCATCACATGAAAAGGTTACTTAGGCGAATTTTAGTAGCTACCAAAGATGACAACTTCATGCACTTTATTGAAAACATAGAAGTGCTAGTTTCTAAAGCTTTATCTCTATTCATGGTAATTGTGATTTTGGTAGCGATCGCAGATTTAGGAGTATTTATTTTTAAAGAGTTATTTACAGCGCCTTATGGTAAATTTAATACAACATTGTATAAAATTTTTGGTTTGTTTTTAAATATTTTAATCGCTTTAGAAATATTAGAAAACATTACAGCCTATTTGCGAAAACACGTTTTTCAGGTTGAATTAGTTATTGTTACATCTTTGATTGCTGTTGCCAGGAAAATTATTATTCTTGACTTAGAAAAAGTTGGAGGTATTGATATAATTGGTTTAGGAATTGCTATTCTCGCTTTATCGATTAGTTATTTAATAATTCGTCTTAGTAATTCTAGAGACGCAAGATAAAAAATTAAAAACACTTTTGTGTATTTAACAAATATTATTTTACTCTCTACTCCCAATACTCATTCAGTAGTTTTAAATCTGTTGAGCAACAGCATAATAAGCTAATTTTAAATACTTTCTTATGATTGAAAAATAAAAGGATATAAACCCCCAAATTTATTTATGGGGATTGTTAATTTTGAATTTTGAACTATGAATTCGGAGCGAAGCAACGTGACAGATTTCTTTCAATTTGAAGCAGACTTTGTTGATTCCCTGCGTTGTATCCCTATGCAGGTGCGTTGCAAATTAGATACTTGTGGCATTAAGCTAAAATTGTCTGATTGGAATCAAATGACTACAGCCGAGCGTCAAGCTTTAGTCGAATTACCTTGCACTACGGAAACGGAAATTCAGTCTTACCGTGAGCATATCCAGCAATTAATTCTACAACGTACGGGTATACCCGCTACAAAATTGCCCATCGAGCCACATCCCGCATGGCTAGACTCTGCCACTGTACCACCTAGCCTCCAGGAAAAAGCTCAAGAAATAGGTCTAACCCTGACAGAGCAAGATTGGACAGGTTTAACACCCTTACAGCGTTTTGCCTTGATTAAACTCAGCCGCCCAGGACATGAAAGCAAAAACTTTGAGAGAGCGATCGCAGAATTTGATCTGCTTTAATTAGTCAATAGTTATCTATGGACTAATAAGTGAGAGTAAGAAAAATATGGCTGCCAAGAAACTTTTGATGCTGGTTGGGGACTATGTAGAAGACTATGAAGTGATGGTTCCTTTCCAGGCCTTGCAAATGGTGGGACACACTGTCCATGCAGTTTGCCCAGACAAAAAAGCTGGCGACAAGGTGCGAACAGCAGTTCACGATTTTGAAGGAGATCAGACTTACAGCGAAAAACCCGGTCACAACTTCACTTTAAATGCCACATTTGCAGAAGTAGAAGCCGCAACCTACGATGCCTTAGTCATTCCTGGAGGCCGGGCACCAGAATATATCCGCCTGAATCAGCAGGTGCTAGAAATCACTCGTCACTTTGCCCAAGCGAATAAACCGATTGCTGCCATCTGCCACGGCTTGCAGTTATTGGCAGCTGCTGATGTCCTGCAAGGCAAAAGATGTACTGGTTACCCTGCTTGTAGCCCAGATGTCAAGAGTGCTGGGGGTATTTATATTGATATTCCTGTTGACCAGGCAATAGTTGATGGCAATTTGGTAACAGCACCAGCTTGGCCTGCTCACCCCCATTGGTTGGCAGAATTCCTCACAGTACTTGGAACTAAAATTGAACACCCAGAACTAGCTAAAGTTGTTTGAGGCAAGATCCCAAAAATCTTTTGGTTCCATCTTCGGGGCAGTTTCTTTCCCTACTCCTTGCTCCGAAGGAGATTAGTCAATTATCAGTACTGGCCCACAACAGGCCACTGAAAATTATATATTTTTGGAATAAAACTAAATGCAGTAAAAACTACTCTTTTTGATAAATTGCTGTAGGTTAAATTTGTAGCCAGAATCGCAAGAGTACACTACTGATACAATCTGATTTATCCGCCTAACAAACCAGATTTGGGACAAAATCTTAGTAAATTGAATACTTATTTACATTAAGTGAAAGAATTTAAAGTTTTGCATTTAGAATTTAAATTTCTTAGCAGTAAGTGAAGCTATAGTGGATTTAGCAATGCTGCTGTTAATGTGGCTAAGGTTAGTCCTGCTGCCAAATTATGTGAAGAATTAGTTTAGAAACGCACTTCTTATCGATGACAGGCAAACACGCAAGACATAATGCATTTCTGCGGCTAGTGTCTGGTAATGGGGCAGCTTCTGGATCAGGATCTCGCTACTCGCTGCCCCCCAGTAAAGAGATGGTAATTGGACGCGACCCCAGCTGCCAAGTTGTCTTGGATGCCATGATGTACCGAATGGTATCTCGTCGTCATGCAGTGGTTCGTCCCCTCTCTCTATCGCCAGATAGCAAATTCAGCTGGGTGCTTTGTGATTTGAATAGTGCTAATGGCACTTATTTGAATGGACAACGCTTGTATGAATGTCAAGAATTGCACCCAGGCGATCGCATTTCTCTAGGTGCTGATGGGCCACAATACGTTTTTGAGTACGAGTATACCTCACTTACCCCGGCGACGACAGTGAACCAAGTTGTGCCACTGCCTTCGGCGACGAACTACCACGGTCACACACAACTAAAGCAGCCAGATTCTGTTAGCTTCACCCAGCTTTTTCCGATTATTTCCACTGGTAAAGATTTAACTCGTAAAGCTTATCTCGTACCGGGAATACTGACCGTAATCTTTGTGGTGCTAATGTTTGCTACAGTCGGTCGGCCCCAAGATAATCAAGTGATCGTAGCAACTTACATCGCCTTTGCTGCCTACTATTTTGTTTACCAACTTTGCGGCAAACAGAAGCCTTGGTGGGTGCTAATGGCTGCGGCATTGAGTACGATACTGATTTTAATAAGTCCGGTGTTGGATCTATTTATCTTTGTGTTTCGCACCGTTCTACCTGGAAACTTGTCCTCACCCCAAGAATCAATTACCTTCACAGAGTTGCTGGTGCGGATGTTTTTTGGCGCTGGGCTGATGGAGGAATTACTCAAGGCATTACCTATAATCGGTGCACATTTTATCGGCAGTGGATTACCTTCACCTTGGCGGGAACGGATTGGGGTCTTGGAACCTCTAGATGGTATTCTCTTGGGAACGGCTTCTGCTGTAGGCTTCACTTTACTGGAAACTCTCGGACAGTATGTGCCAGATATCACTCAAAATGTCACGCAACAGGTGGGTATAGGCGCTGCTGGTCAACTGGCGGGTTTACAACTGCTAATTCCGCGAATTTTAGGCTCTGTAGCTGGACACATGGCTTATAGTGGCTACCTGGGTTATTTTATCGGGCTGGCTGTTCTCAAACCCAGTAGAAGTTGGCAAATTCTTTCTATTGGTTATCTTAGTGCTTCTGCTCTTCACGCTCTATGGAATGCTACAGGATCAATCAATGCATTGTTATTGGTAGTTGTTGGAGTGTTATCTTACGCCTTTTTGATGGCGGCAATTCTCAAGGCCCGGGCGCTCTCACCAACACGATCACAAAATTTTGCTACCCGATTTCTTGGCCCAAAATAAAAAATGGAAAGGGAAAACGAAGAAAATAACCCTTGACTTTTGAATATTTATATCTTTGGATAGATGGCCTAATCTGACAGTTAGCTTAAATGTTACTTAAAGTTCACTATACAAAAAAATTGAAAATTAGTGGATGCTCAAAACCGCAGCTCAAAGTTTATCAGCCGTTATCAGCAGATAAATATGCCTGCCCCTGAAATTTATGTAGAAAAGATAGACAGTTAGCTCAAGTTATGCTTCAGACTGAGACTTGTTGATTTCATTGAAAGCATAGGAAGCGATCGCTAAACTAACCTTTGCTTTCTCTACTTCTGATAAAGCTGTCCACTCCGTATCTTGAAGACTACTGAGCGCAGATGCTGCGTTTTGCGATTCACTACTTCGCATCGCGTAAGCAAAAGGACGAGCCAAAACTAAAAGATCCTCGGTTCCCCAATTTGGTAGTACTGTCTGAACACACTCAACCAGTTGTTCACTGATTGATTGCTGGGCAGCTAGAATTTCAGCAGCCTTGATGGCGATGGTCTTGAGCAATGCTTGGGGGACACAGGCGGCAAAAGTAGCACATAATGTTTCTTGAAGATTAAGCACTACTGACTGTTGTAGATTGTGATTGTACTCTGGTGTAGAAGTAATACCAGACCAAAGCATATCTAGATTATTATAAAAATCTTGCGATCGCGTTGTCAGTTCTTCGTCAAGCAAATCTTGCATTCCGAACTGTTGTTCTAATTCCTGAAAATAAGCTTCTGACTCTTCATCAGCTGGATTCCAGGGATAGGTAGCATCGTCTGGTTCCAGTAGGGCTTCTAATAACTCTAAATCTACTTGAGATGGCAAAGAAGAGAAAGTATCTGAGCCGTTAATCTTATTAGCCATTGTTTTATTTCCTCACAATTATTTATTTGGTAGTATTGACAGCTACAATTCCTAAGAAGAGATTTCCGCAAAAACAGTTGAATTTTTCTACAGTAAAAATAGATTTTAAAGGCTGATGCTAAAGGCTCAAATCCTTTTCTGCAATTGTGCTAGGAGTCTTCAATAATAAACTCCCAGGTTTCACCTCTAGCACTTCCAAACTTTAACTGCATCCCCGATTTCAAGGGGACTTCCTCTCGGAGGATTTGTTGCCAACCATTAGGGCCTAAAAACCAGGTTGTCCCGTAGGTCGAAAAATCTTGCAAGTAATAACTTCGCACCAACGTAGCATCAGTAAGGATATTACGGCAGAAGATTTCGGCGTGACGTTTAGATACAGATGGTTCGGGGATGACAATATCATTGTCTTTTGTGCGCCCGATGCGGGTGACTCCATTACGCAGCAACCAGGTTTTACCTTTTGGAGCAAGCGATCGCAAAGTTGCAGTCGGAAGGGAGGAACCTATATCAGGAATGGCTGTGTCTGGTAGCTCAGTAATACCTTCATCCAGATTCTTAACCAGTTCGCCATTAAAATCTGGATGCAGGTAGAGAACAGGCAAAGTCCAAGCAGGTTGATTAAATTTATACAGTGTTAACAACTCTTGCCTAGCCTGTGCTACGGCTTCATCAATTGGTTTGTGCGATCGCAAAGCTTCGGTAAAGGCTTGAATAAAGCTGTGGCTTTCGTGGTCTGCGATTTCATCGCGCATCCCCAAAACCGCAGGCACACCATGACGAATCAGCACTTCTGCTAAACTGCTGGCAGGTATAGCTTGATGATTGATAGAAGCTGGTTGTGCGCCCCAACAGGCGTTAAAAACCGCTAACTTCACGCCGGTACGGGTCAATACTTGAGCCAATTCTATCCCATTCAGGGGCATATCTGAGCGCAAAAACAGTAACCCACCATCTGGGTCTGGCAAACCATGTCCAGCGTAAAAGAAAACATTGTATGCTCTAGTTTCTAATTCTTGAATCAACTCCTGTGGAGTTGGTTGTAGGAGTTGATTCACTATACAAGGTGCATATCTTTGGGAATTACCACCCACAGAAGTATCTGCAAGAGTTTGCTGTAAGATCGCAGCTTCTTCTTCGAGTTCCAACTTGTCGTCATGACCTAAAACCAGCAGGATACTTAAAGCTTGGTCAGTTCGCAAATACGGTAAGGGGTCAACTTCACTGCTGGTGCGACTAAATAGCAAATCTTGGGAGAGAGACATAGCCGATTGACCAGGCTCACGCTGCATAATTTCCCAAGGGAGAGCGATCAAATCCGGGTCGCGGATTTCTAGTCGGAAGCGCAAACGTGTATGCTGACCCATAGCAATACCCCGACTGCGTTCTAGACTACCGAGAATTTGCCCGTCGAATATCCAGCGCCATAAATTCATTCCCAAGTATTGCATCAGACGACTGCTGTAGGGGCCAGTGGTTTGACCTGAAGGGGGAGAAATCCAATCTATTGGGAATGGGTTGGACTTTTGAGATGTTGAGTTTGGGGAAATATCTAAATGACTATGACCAGCAAACATCTGCTGCCATTCTTGCCAGACTTGATTGAGTTCATCAGGCCATACAGAGTCACGTAAAACGTAGCCACTGGGATAGGGAGCTTTGACCACCCAAATAGCGAAATTATCAGTGCCAGTGTTTAGGAGACGGGCGATCGCCAAATTCAGGGATGGCATGGATTCATTAAATTAAAATTTAAAACAAATAATTTCAAATAAGAATTCTCCAAGGTTAAAACTTTTTACTTTTTTACCTTGTAAGTTTTACTTTGATTGTTACCTGATTATTATTCCAGGTTTTTACCAGTTTAACGAGTATTCGATTAAGTTGGACTGGTGTTAGGTGTAGGTGATTGAATCGCTGGCGGTTGTGTGTCGGTTGTACATGGACTTTTTACATCTGATTGTAAAACAGAGACACCAAAGCGTTTCAGTTGGGATAACAGCAATACTGGTTTCTCTTCCGGCAAAGGTTTTGAATTTGATGAAACAGAGGAAGTTCCTGGGGGATTATTACTATTAGCTGAAGTTTGCGTGCTTTTATCTGGACATACTCGCATAGACACCAAAAAATCCCCAGAAGCTGGTTTAGAATTTGGTTTTATGTTGATAACTTCTAAAAAAGCTCTAGGGGGAAGTGATTGGTTGTTTCCCAAGGATATTTGATTGTTGGTTTGAATAACCCAACCACGAGAAAGATTAGCAAGCGATCGCGCTGCGGGTGTTGCTTCGATGGTAGGATTTTGAGTTTGTAATGGATTGGAAAAAATTGGCGATCGCCCTGATTGTGATCGCAGTTGCTTAACAAACAATCCTAAAGAACCTGCTGCTACTACAAATATTAACGGAACAATCCACTGTAACGGTAGACTAGGAGTTCTCGCAGACTCAGTGTCTGGAATCACCTGAGTTTTGTGGTTTGGGCTACCTAAAAGTGTCGCATCAGGCTTTCTGGATGCCAAATCAACAGTTTTGGCAGAATAACTCTCTGGAATTACGGCTTTGATGGTGATTTCTGGTTCCCAGTATTGGACTTGATAATGAACTAAAGCGATGGTGACATTATCGTGTCCATTCTTCGTGTTAGCGATTTCGATTAATCTATCCGCAACATTTGTTATATTTGTTTCCCCAGCTAGAATCGGCAAGATTTCTGTTTCCCAATATTCCTCCACCCGATCAAAATCACTCAACCCATCGGATGTGAGCAGAAAAACAGCATCTTCGTCGAGCATAAACCGTGCAGATGTGGGGTGCAATGAAGTACTAGGACCCATGCCCAAAGCCTGGACAAGAGAGCCAGCAGCACTTTGTTGTACAGCTTCACGGTAAATGGCATAGCCTAAACGCACCTCACGGGAAGCAACATCATCGTCTAGGGTTACTTGATAACAGCCGTGACGGGTAATCCAGTAAGCACGACTATCACCGACGTGGGTAATGTACATTTCATGAGCAACAGGCAATGCCATTACTAAAGTCGTACCCATCCGTTGACGACCTTGGCGATTTTCACCGTCATTGCGCTGACTAATTTTGTCATTGGCAATTGCCACTGCCTTTTCTAAGTCATTCAGTAGCAGTGAGGGGTCTATGTGGTCGTAGGGAACTTTTGTGAGTTGCTGTACCTGCTGCTGGATTGTTTCAATGGCTAAATTTGATGCGACATTGCCACCTTCGTGTCCACCGATGCCATCACAGACAATTGCTAAGGCTGTTGACTGCGGTGGTTTGCTCACTAGAGTTCCACTGGGTGGGCTACAAGCATCTTCGTTACGTTGGCGGCTTGGCCCAGTATCGGTTTTGGTGATAATTTTGATTGTGGGTGTTTGCGATCGCCCTAATTGTGCTAGTCCCTGGTCTAAAACTGCAATTAATTGATCAGTTGAATTAATCTTTCCCTGAACTAAAGAAAGGCTAATGTGTTCAACAAATTCACCTATGGCTGGTTTAGCACCACTAACCAACTGCTGCCAAAATTGACCTAATTGGGGCAATTCTGGTAATATTGCTGCGTCGAAACGCAATTCTAATAAACGGACTAATGATCCTTCTACCCGTAATACATCTGAGTCAAGCAAGCTAGAGACGACACCTTCACTTGCAAGAGGTTGCCACAAATGAGCTATTTGCCATAACCAATTGAGCTGGCGCATCGATGTAGCATCACGCCAAGCGGTGGTTAAATCGTTGCCCAAACGCACTTGTTGGATTTTTTCATCTACTAATAGTGGAGGTTTTTCTAAAAGTAATATTTCTCGATGGGAGGGGCCGTCAGCGAGAAAAAGCACTCCATATACCTGCGGTACGTTTAAACGGTAGGGAACCAGTCTCAGGTAAGCTTTTAGAGGCTGTAAATGATCTACTTCAGGTGTTAAAGCTAATAAACCTGGCTTCGTATCTAAAAGAACAAATTTATCAATAACTAAATAGCGGTCGGCTAATATTTCTCCAGGACTACCCACACTCGGACCATCTACCACAGCCCAGAGGTAATTTTTGGGTAGGGGCGTGGAACATCGCTGGCAAAACTTGTGAGTCAGGGGGTTGGCAGCCTGACAATTTTCATTTGGACAGTAGAGCGTTGCCGCGTCATTTTCCATAGTTTTCGCACCGGGAAGCGATTGGCAATTTCTTTAACAGCATTATTCGGAACAATCTAGACCGCTCATCTTTCTTAAACTTCACGTACCCAGACTTTAGATGATGATTTTAGCTAGCGGATATCAGCAGGTGCTAATACTTATTTATCTAAAGAATACGCTCCTAAGTCAACCCTACAGCCTCATCATAGCTTCTATTGCTCTGTGACTCTCCATCGCTAAAGCAACTAACTCCAACCCTGTTACCAAAGCATAACCCAAGCATAACTGCGCCCCAAGCTTTTGCTGAATTTCTCGATCATCAAGAGGCAGATAATGTTGGTATTTATTTAGTTTATAAGTAGGATAGCAACAATTAACTTTAATTAAGAATTAAGATAATTTAAATGTACTTTTGGCAAAAGTACCTGACGAATAAAGTGACTTTAGAAATTTTGTAATTTTGGCATTGCATAGTTGCGGGATGATTTGGCAACTTCTAAAATTCCTCCCCTGCTTCCCCTGCTTGCCCCAATTCATCCCACTGTCCTGGAACGCCGTAATTTTGTTTCCGGGTTCGTCTTTGGGGAAATCGCAAAGCTTTACAGAGGGCATTCCCAGCCTCTGGCTGGGAATGAGGCACTAGCTACGGTGTACACACATCTCTACACACGATACAAAACATCGTGTGATCCTCCTAAGTCACCCTTAGAAAGGGGACTTTGAGATTTATTGCCCCCTTTTTTAAGGAAGGTTGGGGGGATCAGAAACTGTGTGTACACTGTAGTTTTGGGGAAGGGGGAGAATTCAGAGGCTCTCTTTTTATAAAAGAGAGGTCAGAATATGAAGTTGACATTGCGTGAGCTTATTGTTTGTCGTCAATTGCAACTTGGGGGACTCCCATGCTGTAGTTGGTAACACGGGCAGAAAGATTGTAGCTGATTTCCCCAAGTTGTAGGAGCGATCGCAGATAATGTTCTAAGTCTGACCCAACACGGCGCAAGTTATAGTCTGTGAGGTCTGCGCCACTAGATGCTTCTACTAGTTCATCAAATTTTCGATAAACTTTTTGCAGCGCATCTTCATTCCAGTTAAATTCGTTATCTGGGTCAACATCTAACGTTAAGACCTGTTGACTTGGAACCAGTTCGCCATCCCGGTCAATTTCACCTGCAAAAATGCGGATATGCCGGGTTGTGGACTTGAGCAGCATCGGGTTATCCATAAAAGGGTGTAAGATTTGGGTGGATTACACTGAAATTATTGTAAACGCTATATTCAAGCGTGAATGCTCTCAATCTACAAGCTTTGAAAGCAATTTCAAAAGGGTATATTGAATGGGCATAAGTAAAAATATCACCTCTACTGATGAACTTGCTACTTCTGTTAGGAGTTGAAGATAAATTTAGTTGCTAGTACTGACAGTAGTCTAATTATTTTTCTGTAAAAATTACTGGTTGGAGTATTTTTATTTGGCGTATACAGACAAGTCTAAGCGCTGTGCCAGTCTTACCTAAAGCTAAGATTTTTGTACTCAATCAAGCATAGAAGGCAGTAGGGCAGGGCGTTCGGCAAGAATAATTTAATCTATGTACATTTTTTTATGGGTAACAAAAATCTTTATCTTAATAATTATGCTGATTAATTTCTCCGGAATTTTATGTTGAAAAAAACGCACATCAAGTAATATTACTGAATAGCGCTACATCGACCTCTGGGTTTAGTAAACTCAAAAAAATTAAGCGGTTTCACTTACGTATAAACACCAAAATTCAAGTAACAAGTCCAACTGTGATTGACGTTAACATAAAGTTGGTGTAAAAAGCTTTAAAAAGGTCGAACAACTTCTTACAGAAACTTTATTGTGTAGAATCTTAAAAACTGAATAATGGTTATGGCTTACCATTAAGCTACATCCGGCACAAGAACATCAAAATCTAGCTTGAAAATAAAACACAGGAGACTGAAATGGAATACAAAGGTGATTGATGAAGAAAAATTCTTAATTCAAGCACTTTGGATTCAAAGAAGATATAAAGAATTTTGCTGGGCATCTACCTCCTTACCCTCATGACCACCAAGTAAAGGAATCTCAATAGCTATGAACTCCAAAGCATTACCACGCCAGATAAATAATCTCGAAGTAGGTGTTTATGAGTGCGAAATCCATCTCAAATTTCGGTTGATTGAGGAAAAGAGTCTATTAGGCGATCGCGAACAACTGTTACAGGTATTACTTGATGCCTTGACTGAGGGTTCTGACGACTTTCTAGAGACGCTGCAAGCCTCCGTTAAAGCGCAAGAAGTATCAGAATTTAAAGCCTCACCTCAAATGCGACGTCAGCTGATGCGTTTACGTAATGCTGCTGAAAATCCCCAAACTTAAAGGTGTAATTTAAGTAGTGAAAAAACATGAATTGGGTATCAAATCAAATGTTGATCCCATAGCCCCGTTGCAATAAAAACTAAGCAGCAAATAGAATTCATAAAATATTGTGATTTCTAGTTTGTGAAAGTCTTATTTAGCAGCACGAAGTCCCAGGAACAGTTTCCTCTATTAAAAACTTTGTAGCAAAGGGTACTGGTAGAATCTGAAAGCAAATTCAGCCGGGTGCATTTTACCGAGTTTTTATCAAGACATTGTAGGAAGAACAAAACCCTGTGTCTTTACAGATGGGGAATTGGACAACAGGCGCGAATTCAATGAAAGCCTAAAAGGCCAAAGTGAAAATAAATAACTTACTTTTAGCTTTTTACTTTAGCTAAGTGCCTGATTTGCTGAAATACTTATGTTTTATCTGTCACTGGTAATAGGTCATGGTTTAGCAACCAGTTACCTATTACCCATATCAAAAAAACATTTAACGAAGAGGACGCAAAGAGGAGGGCAGGGAGCAGGGAGCATGGGAGAATATTCTCCCATGCCCCATGCCCAATGTCTATTTAGCAAGACCGTGTTCTAGGGCGAAACGAACTAACTCTGTACGGCTATTGGTGCCAGTTTTACTAAACAAACGGCTGACGTATTTTTCTACATTGCGGACACTGGTTTCCAAGCGACGGGCGATTTCTTTGTTCATCAGCCCTTCAGCGACCAAATTTAGAACACTTTGTTCTCTGGGAGTCAAATCAATTTTGAAAGGGGCTGGCGATTGAGAAATGGCATTTTTTTGAGTTAACAATGCCTTAATTTGAGCAATCTGATTGGCTAGTTCAGCAAGATCAGGCGTTTCAACGTCATCTCCCGTAGTTGGAGCCTTAGCAGCGCGGCGGGCGAGCAAATTTTCGACTATAGCCACTAACTCATCTGGATCGAAGGGTTTGGGTAGATAGGCATCGACACCAGCATGATAGCCTTGGATGCGATCGCCTGTCATACCCTTAGCAGTTAAAAATACTACTGGGAGCGCTTGGAAGCGAGGGTCTTCTCGCAGTTGTTTCAGGAACTGATAGCCATCCACTTGAGGCATCATGACATCGGAAATCACTAGGTCGGGTGTATTCATTTGCATCCATTCCCAACCTTCAAGGGCGTTACTGGCGACTTGAACGCTGAAACCGCTCTCTTGCAAATAGTCTTTCACGGCTTCCCGTATCCCTGGTTCATCATCCACCAGTAACAATTGTGCTGACATTTAAAATTCCCTTAAGTTTACCTTTTTCCAATTTAGCGAAAGTTGACAGTCATTGAACAAAAGGAATAAAGGAAAAACGAGAGAGCTTGTTAACGTTGGTGATGGCTGATAACGACGGTAACGGGTTTGTTTCAGCTAGAGACTATTTTACAAAATCTAGATTTGAGGACGCCTCCACTCCGGTTTTGCGCTATATGCCCATTTGAAACTGTCTTTAATTACCATTACAAACTTTTTTAAATAACTCTTACCACCGAGGATTTGTCATAATTAATGCCTCTGCTACTGAACTATTTAATGGAATAGAGAAAAAATTTCCTTGGGCATATTCACAATTCAACTTTCTTAAAAGTGCTAGTTGCTCTTTTGTCTCTACTCCTTCGGCTAGCACATCCATACCCAGTTTGTGTGCCAATGTGATAATTATCTCAATAATTTCTAAATTTTTACTATTACTGGCTATCAGGCTGATGAAAGAACGGTCAATCTTCAACACACTAATCGGAAAGTTATAAAGACGACCTAATGAAGAGTAGCCCGTACCAAAGTCATCAATTGATAACTCAATGCCCATCTCTTGAAGTTGTAAGAGTACGGCAGTTGCCTTATCGCCATTTTCCACAATTACGCTTTCAGTAATTTCTAGTACTAGAGTGCTAGCATCCAGACCAGTTGAGCGCAAAATTTGCCGAATCTGCTCAATCAAATCGGGCTGGGAAAATTGCTTGAGGGAGAGATTGACACTGATTTTCTCTATAAAGTTGGAATGATGGCACATTCGCCAAGCTTGCACCTGGCGACAGGCTTCATGCAACGCCCAGTTGCCAATGGAGTAAATTAGTCCAGTTTCTTCTGCCAAGGGAATAAAATCTGCTGGATTAAGTAAGCCACGCTCAGGATGCTGCCAGTACAACAAAGCCTCAAAACCTAAAATAGAGTCTTTAGTAAGCGAAACAATCGGTTGGTAATAAACTCGAAACTCAAGGCGTTCAATTGCTCGGCGCAAATCGCTCTCTAACTGCAATTTCGCCAGAGTATTAGCATACATATCTGAGTTGAATAGCTCATAACGCGCTCTGCCCAGGAACTTGGCTCGGTACATTGCTGTGTCAGCATCCCTCAACAGTTCTTCTGGATGTTTATAATCTACTGTCGAACTCAACGCGATGCCAATACTTGCTGTTGTAAACACTTCTTGTCCGTCAAGCTCAAAGGGTAACTTCAGTTCCTGTTGAATCCGTATTAATGGTTTACCTACCAAATGTTTTTGGTGGACACCAAGCAAGGTTGCTGCGGTATAATTAGCCTCTAGGATTATCCCTGCGGCATTAGTTACCAAATAACCATCTGGAGCGAACTCAAACAAATCTTGGTAACGCTGGCGCTCTTTCTCCACTGCCGCTCGTGTTAGCTTTAACTCCTCGGAGGCTGTCAATAGTTCTTCCATTGCGGTGTGGAGTTCCTCGAAAGCCTCTGTTATTATGTCTTGTTGTGAGCTTGCCTTAATTCCATTGCATTGTAATAGTCCCTGTATCTGTAAGCACAATTTTTTTATCTCTTGGCTAAATGCATCCACGTTCATGTTGCTCAACTCACAAAACTATGAAACGTAGGTGTGAATGAAGAGAGTAAGAGAAGCAAACACCATACCTTCCTCAAGGGTTCAGATCCTTTTGAGCAAGCGAGAATTGGGTTACTTGCAAGAGGGGACATATTGTAAATAAATATGGCAGAACTTATTTTCTTGATTTACTAATTTATCTATACAATGCTGAGAAAGCAAACAAATTTGTCCACACTCAAATTAACTCTTCGCACTATTCAGTGCCACAAACTTGTCCATTAATGACCAAAGTAGAAAGTTGGAGCAAGCCCTACTTGCTGAGATTTTTACTTTATTAAATACAACTTCAATTTATTAAAGTTAAATTTTACCATAACAGTATACTTGCTGTGCCTATTTTTTAAATATTTCTTAAGATGTATTCACTTTTGTGATATTAATGACAAAAGCGTTTTTTGTTACTTAGCTGCTTAGTAGTCTACTAAAGAAATTCAGTGGGGTTTTATAGTAAGAAAACCAAGTTATTTTCTCCCTTTGTCTTTACCCATTAAGCTAATCGTCATTCATTTTTCCAGACTGATTCGCTTGTAATAAGGGCTTCAGCCCTGGTTTTATGCAACTTAAATGTTCATTAGCTTATTTTTGACTTGGTCGAGTATTCGTAGTATAAAATGTAATACATAACGGGAGCATTTCAATGCAAGCAAAAATAAATGTCGAAGGACTAAAAGCTAGGCAACGAAAGTTTATAAGCCAGTAACTTACAGTTTAAGAAGCATTTTACACTCCCTACAGAATTGACTGCTAGCCCCTAAATATTATTACAGTCGATCAATTATCTTAGCATTCTCTGGCAGCTTGGCATCTCGTTGCCCAACAGTACGTGCCCTAGCTGTGAACAAACCAATGGGAGTATTCAATAAATCTACAAGGGTAGCTTGACCAGCAATGCCTGCGGCGGGCTGCGCCAACGCCTTTTTAATATCCCTTGGTATTTCTTTCAATAACCAACGTGCTAAACGATAGCCGTATTCTTTGAGTGTAATCTCTCGCATCAAATCTACACCATGCAGTTCATGTAGATAGCGGTTTGAGCGTCCATAGCGCCGCCATTGACTTTGCAGTTCTTTAAGTGTGGCGCGGTGGCGGTGCTGAACGATCGCATTCGGGGCAAATTCCAAACGTCCGATGTTTTCCCCCAAAATCCGCCAGCAAATATCGGCATCGCCACCAGTGGTAAGATAGGGACGAAATAAACCCGCTTTTTCTAAGGCAATGCGTCGAATTGCCAAATTAGCCGTTTGACCATAGGGACAAAAGGAATGGTTAAGTGTGTGCTTTTGCGACAAAGTTTCTTGACGATCTGCGTGCTGTTCTAGCAAAGTTGTGCCTGGTAGTGCCAAAATTTCACCAGCGACAATTATCACTTTTTTGTTGACAAAAGGCTGAATTAATGAATTTAACCATTGAGGTTGTGGGCGACAATCTGCATCGGTAAAAACTATAATTTCACCTGTAGCGGCGCGAATCGCAGTATTACGAGCAGCATAGGAGCTTTGAATTTGGTTTTCGCTTAAGGGGCGAATTGTAATCGGGTAATTTTCGGCAAATGTTTTGAGGATGGTGAGAGTGCGATCGCTACTATTATTGTCCACCAACAAGTACTCTACCCGGTCTTTCGGGTAGGTTTGAGACAACAGACAATCGATTAACTCTGGTAAATCTGCCTCACCGTTATAAATAGGAACAACCACCGACACCATTGGTAAAAAATTGGTGGCGGTGGTTGCATCAACTGGCTGATGATTCATAAATCTGAGATTTTAGAGATGGGATTTCTAACTAGTATTCCCAATCCAAAATCCTAGAACGGTATATCAAGCAGTTTTCATAACTCCAAAAATCTGGATTTGGGAATACTACTATATAAACACCTGACAACAAATCATTCGCGTCAATCTAAAATTTCAGGTTATCGGCGCGGCTCATGGGTCGAGTAGGCTGATTTGCTGGCGGCTGGGCAAAGTTTTTATTGGATAAAATTGCGATCGCCCGGGCATATTGCGGATCATTCTTAGTTCCGATTAAATCTGGATTAGAAGCTAACTGCCGCTCTTGTGCCTCTGTCAAGTCTAGCTTGATATCTGGGACAATGCCTTTATGGTTAATATCTGTTCCCGCAGGGGTGTAGTAATGGGCAATGGTAACTGCCAAGCCGGAACCATCTGCAAGCTCATGAACGGACTGCACTAACGCTTTACCAAAGGTTTGTCCACCTACGACTACCGCCCGCTTATTATCCTTGAGTGCCCCTGTAAGGATTTCACTAGCACTAGCTGAATTACCATCCACTAAGACTGCCAATGGACGATTTGTCAGAGCAGTGCGATTGGCTTTAGTTTCGTCAGTGCCGCCCACACGGTTTACTGTCTTGACAATTCCGCCCTCATCGTACCACATTCGGGCAATCTCAATGCTCGCCTGCAACAACCCACCAGGATTTCCTCGCAAATCCAAGACATAAGAATCGACTTTCTTAGTGTTTAAATCGCGGATGGCTCGTTGCATTTGTTCTGCGGCGTGGGCGCTAAATTCCCGCAAACGGATATAACCAATGCGGCGATTTCCTTCTTGCTTGAGGGTATAACGTACCGTTGGCACTTCAATATTTGCTCTCGTCAGCTTCAAATCAAAGGCATTTACTCCTCTCCGCCCCAGCTTTAGTTTGATAGGAGTACCCGCTTTGCCACGAATTAGCTTAGAGGCATCATCCACTTTCATTTTGAGAGTGGGTTTGCCGTCAATTGCCAAAATTTCATCGCCTGCTTTGATCCCAGCTCTCAGTGCTGGAGAATTTTCTATGGCTTCGACAACAGTGAGCCGTTGAGTTTTTTCGTTCACTTCCATCCGAATGCCAATACCAGAGACTTCCCCAGATGTTTGGCTAGTGAGGGCTTCAAACTGTTTGGGATCCATGAATCGAGTGTAAGGATCTCCCAACTTTTGTAAAGCTTCACGGATGGCAGCATAAGCCTCTTCACGAGAAGAATAGTCTTTGCTCAACAGGCTTTGCCTGGTTGCTTGCCAATTTTGTTGATTAAATTTGCCATCAACATATTCATGATTCACCAGTTGCCAAACTTGGTCAACTATTACTTTCGGGCTGTCTTGTAGGGCTAGAGAGGCACGGACAGCACGAGTCCAAGCGGAACCGAACACAGACATCGTAGCAGTAGTGGCGATCGCTCCACCAATCAAGGCTACTTGGAGCGGCGAGTAACTTTTCGCAGATTGGTTCATGTATATAAGCTGGAATAATTGTGTTATTGACAGTTTAGCAATCAGGCTTTCTAGAAATTTTTAAGTTTTTATACCCCAAACTAAGCTATGCTCTGTTCATAATTTTTATCGTTGAATGATGCTGAAAATACTGCATGATTAACAACGACTTCTTAGTTTCTTAGCCTTCTCCGGAAGGCTATACTCAATATGTGACACTTTGATCAGCGTCATGTTTGTATTTCTTTATTACTTTTATAAGATAGCACTTTGATCACTGAAATGCAGCACTGTTAGACAGCGATTAAATCGTGTTTTGTTACCTAAGTCATGAAACGTAAATTTACCATCAAATCATTAATTTCTATTAAAAAAAATTTTGCTGATTTGTGGCAACTGTTACAAAAACTAACTGGTGGATTGTACTTTGTTTTGGGCACTTGGCTGATTTTCACTACTATAACCTTAGTTTTTGCTTCTTCCCAGCCAGTAGATGCTTTCTTTGTGCTTGGTGGGAGTATTCGTCGAGAAACTTATGTTGCCCAACAAGCAAAACAATACCCGCAAACTCCAATTTTAATTTCTCATGGTTCCCCAGACCCCTGTATATGGTTACTTTTTCAGGCAGAATTAGCAGATTTACAAAACGTTTGGTTAGAAAAGTGCGCGAATTCTACTTTTGAAAATTTTTATTATGGTATTCCAATTTTGCGACGTTGGGGAGTGCATAAAGTCATGTTGATTACCTCGCAGAGTCATTTACCTAGAGCCAAATGGATGGCACAGATTCTTTTGGGCGCTCATGGTATTTGGGTAGAAACAGAGATTGTTCAGGAGTCGGGTGTTCCTGGTAATCGTGAATCTTGGCCCAAAACTGGATTAGATGTAACACGCAGCTTATTTTGGGCGATTGTAAGTCAAATTATTCAGCCGCAATGCTCAAATGTAACCAGACTTACTCAAGTAGATATGCAAGCTTGGGAGAATCGAGGTTTTCATTGTGAACACCAAGGGGGCTTGAGGAAATAAGGGGGATGAGGTAGTACGGCAATAAGGTTATCAAAATTTTTTGGAAATAGTTCAGAGTTTTGGTTAAACCTCCAACAGAATTGGGAACTTTACTACGTTCTTAAGGAAGAAGAAGAGGAACTAAAAAGTATTTCGCAATTTAGAACCACTAAGTAGCGATCGCCTGGAATTTTAAGCAATATATTTGCATAGAATAATCGCAATTGGGTGATGCACCCAAAGGAAAATTAATGCAAAAATTCCCAATCTTGTAGCATCAAAATAGCATCTCTATACAAAGACAAATCTACTTGGTGAACTTCTATCCCCTGCCCGATTCTTTTTAGAAGGGTGATGGTCAAATTTCCTCCCAAGTGTTCACGGAACTCCGTAAGCCCCCTAAATAGACAATGCGGATGATCTAGTTGATCTAATTGCTCTGTCAATGCCGATACGTACAAAGTAAAGCCTAATTTTTTGAGTGTAGTTATAACCCTTTGCCACTCAGATTGCAAGAGTTGCCCTGTTAAATATGAATAGGTTGTGTCCAAAGCAATGCCGATCGCTACAGCTTCACCATGACGTAGGCTGTAATTAGTTAAATGCTCTAGTTTGTGAGCAGCCCAGTGTCCAAAATCCAAAGGACGCGATGAACCCATTTCAAAGGGGTCGCCGCTACCAGCAATATGCTCTAAGTGCAACTGGGAACAGCGATAGATTAGCCTTTCCATTATGTCCATGTCTCGATTAGCCAATTTATCGGCATTAGTCATAATGAAATCGAAGAAATCTGCATCTTTAATCAGCGCCACTTTCACAGCTTCTGCAATACCCGATCGCCAATCTCGATCGTCAAGGCTAGTAAGAAAATCAAAGTCATTCAAGACAGCATAAGGTGGCATGAATGTACCCAAAAAGTTTTTCTTGCCGAAGGCATTAATTCCGTTCTTTACCCCTACACCAGAATCATTTTGCCCTAATACTGTTGTCGGTACCCGTAGCAGTCTAATTCCTCGGTGCGCCGTTGTTGCTGCGTATCCGGCCATGTCTAGGACAGCTCCACCTCCAATTGCTAAGATGTAGGAGTGACGACACAATCCAGCTGCATTTATCTGCTGATGAATTTGCTCTATAAATCTAGAATCATTCTTGACTGCTTCTCCACCCGGAACTATTATCGGCTCACTGCTCAGTGTTAGTACATTTTCATAATACTGAGCATAGACTGATAAATTTTTTAGCAACCCTTCCTGATACTGTAAAAATCCTGCATCTACCACTGCTAGCACTTGTTTTGGGGCTGTCTCTCCATCTATGGCAATCACTTGTGCGAGTAAAGGATTATCTAACTGAAACAGGCCTCTAGTGAAGTGAACGTCATAGTTAAAGTTCACGCGAACACATTGGTTAATTGGTTGCAGATTAAGAGCGGTTTTTTGTTGAATAATCATTGGAATATTATTATTTTTTAATTACTACAAATACATACAACACAGTTAAATTTAATAGTAGATTAGGCAAAATTAAAGTTATTTAAAATGATTGATAACTTAACAACAAGCTAATGAATTGATCAGGCTTTTAAAGGTTTGTTCATCCTAGTTACGTAATTTTTAAAATAATACTAATTTGCAATTTTATGAATGCCTAAACTTTATATCTAAGATGGGCTATCAATATGAGTATTACATAAAATTTTAATTTTATTCCGTAAGCGAATTTTATTATTTATCTAATCAAAATAGTATCTTTACAGTATCTTATTTAAAATCGGAAGATTTTTATAGATTCAGTGAAGTTATAATCTCAGTAGTATATTATCTAGCTGCTTTAATCACAAAATATCAAGTTTAGTGCTATATTTTATACTTGGTTGTCACAAAAAGTTGGGCAACTTTTCCTGAAATTCATCATGAGTAAAGTAAACAAGTTACTGCATCATTGGCTGTCAAAGTCTGTTTCAGAGAAAGCTTTTGTTTGGCTAGAACAGAAGCAGGCACAGATTGCTGGCGGTGCTGCTGAGAAAGTGTTTTTTACGGCTTTTAGTGCAGTACCGCGTTATCTAGGTAAAGAGGATTTGCAGCTAACATTCCAGGACTTGGAAGCAGCACAGGATGTGATTCCCGGTTGGTATCCTGGTCATTGGAGTGTAGATCAATCGGGTCGGACACTGTTGCTTCTAGCTTTGCCCCACGATGATCCTGAGGGCTATGTGCGATCGCTTGATAAATTCTTCTCCACTGCCGATATGGGGGAGTTAGTTGTCCTTTATCAAAGTTTGCCGTTATTACCACATCCAGAGTTACATCGCCATCGTGCTGCTGAAGGAATTCGCAGCAATATGAGTAATGTATTCCAAGCCATAGCACTACGGAACCCTTATCCGGCGGATTATTTAGATAATGCTGCTTGGAATCAGATGGTGCTGAAGGCTGTGTTTGTTGGCAGTCCTTTGCATCTAATTTGGGGACTCGATCGGCGTGCTAACCCAGAATTGGCAAGAATGTTAGCAGACTATGCCCATGAACGTTGGGCAGCTAAACGCTCAGTTACACCAGAACTTTGGCGACCTGTAGGACGGTTTGCGGATAGCGCCATCATCACAGATTTAGAAAAAGTACTGGCTAATGGGGATATAGACGAGCAACAAGCAGCAGCGTTAGCTTGTGCTGAGTCTCCTTTATCTCAAGCACAAGAATTACTTTCCCGTTATCCAGATTTACAGTCATCCATTCAAAAAGGTAATCTGACTTGGAGCAGTTTTAGCCGCGATACCTGCGGCGATCTGCGCTAACGCCTTTTTGTTTACAAATAAAAGGAAGCAGGGAATAGGGTACAAGTTATGACTTGTCACCTGTCCCTTGTCCCCTAATCCCCATGCCCCATGTCCAGTCCCCAATCATTAAAACCATGATGTTCATCGATCCTCACATTCACATGTGTTCGCGTACTACTTACGATTACTTAGTAATGCGGGAATATGGCATTGTCGCCGTTATTGAACCAGCTTTTTGGTTAGGACAACCGCGAACAAACGCTGGCACATTCAAAGACTACTTCAGCAGTCTTGTAGGCTGGGAACGGTTTCGTGCTAGTCAATTTGGCATCCAACATTACTGCACAATCGGGCTTAATCCGAAAGAAGCTAACAATGAGGCATTAGCAGCAGAAGTTATAGAATTGCTACCACTTTATGCCTGTAAAGAAGGAGTTGTTGCCATTGGTGAAATTGGCTATGACGACATGACAGAAGCAGAAGATAAGTACTTTTGTCAACAGTTAGCATTAGCCAAAGAACTCGATATGTTGGTGCTAATTCATACCCCTCATCGCAATAAAAAGGCGGGTGCTAGTCGGAGTATGGATCGCTGTATTGAATACGGTTTAGATCCCTCACAAGTAGTTATTGATCATAACAATGAGGAAACCGTTGAGGAAGTATTACGACGAGGTTTTTGGGCAGCTTTTACGATTTATCCACAGACGAAGATGGGTAATGCCAGGATGGTAGAAGTTGTCCGTAAGTATGGACGCGATCGCATTATTGTAGATAGTAGTGCTGATTGGGGTATTAGCGATCCTTTAGCAGTCCCAAAAACGGCTCAGTTAATGTTAGATAGGGGCATTCCTGAAGAACATGTGCGAGCAGTTTGTTATGAAAATGCCCTAGCTGCTTACAGTCAAACTGGGCAGATGCAAGAATCAGACTGGCTCAATCCCCAATCTGTTGATCAACGTGAGTTGTTCAATGGCAATTCAGTTTTGCGGGGACAGGAACCAGGAATTAAATCAGTTTCCGATTATGTGTTGATTGAGTAGAAGTTTGGGAGTGGGGAGTCGGGAATAGGGAAGAGAAATTTTTATCTTTTTAACGTAGACACAAAGCGTCTGGCCGCAGCTACGGCAAGGCGCAGAGGACACAGAGAGAAGAAAGAGAAGGAAAAATTGCTTAACTGAACTGTATTTGTATTGCCTGATAGGTAATTCACTATGAGTTGTAAATGATAGTTAATGGGTGTTCAGTACATTAATATGTGATCCATTTTTAATATGCGCTTTTTTGAGAAATTACTATGCAGGGAGGCAGATAAGTGAATGTTGCAAGCTTAAATCTTCAAAGCTGGCGGGGTTATCTAGAATTGATGCGTCCTGCTAATATCGTTACTGCTTGGGCGGATATTCTTGTTGGTTTTGCTGCTTCTGGCGCTGGGGTTATTTTTGCTCAATTAATCAATGGAGAAGCAAGTTTTGCCATACTAAGTCCATTAGCATGGTTGTTATTAGCTACAACTGGCTTATATGGCGGTGGTATAGTTTTTAATGATGTTTTCGATGCTGAATTAGATGCAAAAGAGCGACCAAATAGAGCAATTCCCAGTGGTCGCGTATCTCGTCAAAATGCCACTTTATTGGGGAGTATACTATTTGCGATCGGGATTATAGCTGCTTTTCAAGTATCGTTGGTGACTGGTGCGATCGCTATATTTATCGTTCTTTCATGCCTACTGTATGACTCACTTGCCAAACATCACCCTTTTTTTGGCCCACTTAATATGGGTTTATGTCGTGGCAGTAACTTATTATTAGGCGTAAGCGCTGTACCAGCAATGATAGGAGAACGTTGGTATTTAGCACTGATTCCTGTTTTTTACATTGCTGCTATCACTGCAATTAGTCAGGGTGAAGTTCACGGAGGTAAGAAGATTACGGGAGTACTCGCATTACTGCTGATTGCAATAGTTTTAACGGCAGTTTTAGCTTTAGGATTATTAGGAGACTATGAAGCGATCGCAGCACTACCATTTGCTGTTGTATTAGCTATCAGAGTCTTGCCTAATTTTATCAAAGCTGCGCGTGAACCAGTCGCCGAAAATGTCCGAACTGCCGTAAGAATAGGCGTGTTATCTCTAATAGTTTTAGATGCAACTATTGCATCTGGTTTTGCTGGTTTGTATTACGGTTTATTGGTTCTAATTTTGCTACCATTCTCGATTAACTTAGCAAAAGTATTTGCTGTTACTTAAATTTGAATGTATACACCCAGTAATACCATGAATTGGTTGTATGGGCGCATAGATGTGCGCCCATAAAACTGAATATGTGGCAGGTATTTTGTGAAATAGTATAAGCCAAAGAAATTACATATACAAGGGATAAAGCTAGAAAATGAAAATTACAAAAAACAATAATCACTTAACTTATTGCAGCAATATTCACCCTGGTGAAAGTTGGCTAGAGGTTTTTAGCAATTTAGAAAAATATGTTCTCAATCTCAAATCACGTTTATCGCCAACAGCATCTTTTGGTATTGGTTTAAGATTAGCAGATGTAGCTGCCAAAGAACTGTTACAAAATAATAACTTGGCTCAATTCCAAGCGTGGCTTAGTCAAGAAGATTTATACGTTTTCACTTTAAATGGATTCCCTTATGGCGGATTCCATCGACAGGTAGTAAAAGACCAAGTTTATGCACCAGATTGGTCTACACAAGAACGAGTCGATTATACATTAAACTTGGTACAAATTTTAGCTACTTTATTACCAGAAGAACTTGATGGCGGAATTTCTACACTGCCATTATCCTATAAACCTTGGTGGCAAAAAGACCAAGCAACTTTCGAGACAGTTCTGAAAAAGAGTTGTTTAAATATAGCATCAGTTGTTGTAGAAATGATTCGCATCTGCGAAGAAACAGGAAAGATACTCCATATTGATTTAGAACCTGAGCCTGATGGATTAATTGAAAATACCTCAGAAGTAATTGATTTCTATCAAAATTGGCTATTACCAATTGGCGGTAATTATTTATCAGAAAAATTAAATATTGAACAGACTCTAGCAGAAACTAAATTGCTAGAACACGTTCGAGTTTGCTATGATACCTGCCATTTTTCAGTTGAATATGAGGAACCACAATCTGTATTTGCGCGTTTCCAATCGGCAGGAATTAAGATTGGCAAAATTCAAATCAGTGCTGCAATTAAAGTGAAAATACCTGCTGATGTTGAAAAACGCAGTTTGATAGTTGAACGCTTAAGTCCTTTTGCTGAATCTACTTATCTTCACCAAGTAATAGAACGTCGCAGTGATGGGACACTCCATCACTATCCTGACTTAATAACTGCATTACCGCATTTAGAACAATCTCTAGCTGAAGAATGGCGTACTCACTTTCATGTCCCAATTTTTATTCATGATTATCAAATTTTGCAGTCTACCCAAGATGATATTGCTACCGTTTTACATCTACTTCAAACAAACAATGCTTGCTCTCATTTAGAAATTGAAACTTACACTTGGGATGTATTACCAGCAGAAATGAAGATAGATTTGCTGACTTCTATTCAGCGAGAATATGAGTGGGTATTAAAAGAATTTGCGGCAAATTAAAAGGAGATTAATTTATGCAGAAAACTGTTGTTCTAAATGTCGTGGGATTAACGCCCAGTTTACTAGGAGAAAACACACCGTTCTTATCTTCTTGGGCTGTGAAAGGCCAAGTAGTCCCGATCGCAACAGTTTTACCTGCTGTAACTTGTTCTGTTCAGGCTACTTATTTGACAGGAAAATTGCCTGATGAACATGGAATTGTCGCTAATGGTTGGTACTTCCGCGATGAATGTGAAGTGAAGTTTTGGCGGCAGTCTAATAAACTAGTGCAAGCTCCCAAAGTTTGGGAAATAGCTAAATCAATTGATCCAAATTTCACTTGTGCCAATCTTTTTTGGTGGTACAACATGTATTCTTCAGTAGATTATGCCATTACACCGCGCCCGATGTATCCCGCAGATGGCAGAAAATTACCTGATATTTATACCCATCCTAGTGACGTGCGATCGCAAATTCAATCTGATTTAGGTAACTTCCCTTTATTCGATTTTTGGGGCCCAAAAACTACCATTAGTTCTAGTCAATGGATTGCCAATTCAGCAAAATGGATTGAGGAACGTTACAGCCCTACATTATCACTAGTTTATCTGCCACATTTAGATTACTGTCTGCAAAAATTTGGTCATGATGAAAAACACATCCAAGCTGATTTGCGAGAAATTGATGCTGTTTGTGGCGATTTAATTGAATATTATCAAGCACGTAATACTCAGGTAATTATTCTTTCCGAGTATGGCATTACCCAAGTCTCTAAAGCTGTGGATATCAACCGTGTACTACGGGAAAACGGTTTAATTGCTGTGCGGGAAGAATTGGGGCGAGAACTGCTCGATTTTGGTGCTAGCATTGCCTTTGCTGTTGCCGATCACCAAATTGCTCATGTATATGTGAATGATCCGGCATATATCCCGAAAGTGCGATCGCTTTTAGAAGCGACTGAAGGCGTAGCCCAGGTATTAGATGAAGAGGGTAAGCAAACCTACCATCTCAATCATCCTAGATCGGGTGAGTTGGTAGCGATCGCTCAATCTGACGCTTGGTTTACCTATTATTATTGGCTCGATGATGCAAAAGCGCCTGATTTTGCTAGAACTGTAGATATCCACCGCAAACCTGGTTACGATCCTGTAGAACTTTTCCTTGATCCGCAAATTAAATTTCCTCAAGGAAAAATTGCCCTCAAATTACTGAAGAAACAACTGGGTTTTCGCTACTTAATGGATGTGATTCCTCTGGATGCTTCCCTTGTACGCGGTTCTCACGGTAACGTTAGCACTTCTCCAGATGAAGGGCCTCTATTTATCACCCATCAAACTCACCTAGTTGGTGAAAATCGCATTGAGGCGACAGATGTTTGCTCGTTGATTCTCAAACATTTAAATTAGGATTAGTCACATTAACGTAAAAAGGGCGGTTAGAAACCGCGTCTACACAAACAAAACCCACGCAGGTGGGTTCCAGACAAGGGGCTTAAGCCCTTTGTTCCGTATGGTCGTCGTGTAGCTGAGGGGTTGGGTATTTCAATTGATCCTTCATTACTTCCAGTTATTGCTCAAGCTGTAAGTATCTAGCAGTTTGAGACTAGAAATTACATTTTGATCTAGTTCTGTAGGGTGCATTACGCTATTGCTAACGTACTAAAAACTCGATAGTTAATTACATACTTAAGGTAGATTTAAATCCCCGGCTTCTTCAAGAAGTTGGGGATTTGAGCATGAAAACAAACTCATTATAGGTATTTTGTAAAATCGGAGAACGCCTATTCTTTGGCGAAGAATAAAATTGTGGTGTCAACCAAACCGGGGTGGGGTGACCCCTGTATTGCAGGGAAGTCAAAACGAGTATTACACAAAGACTTTTAAGGCTGACGATTCCACCGCAAGTATTCCAGATTCATAATGCCAAATTGATGAAGCTAGCTGCCACATCTGGACATTCACCGCCGAAATTTTTCTTAAAGGATATAGCATTTTTCACCCTACCGTAAGGCTTGATTGTAGGCTCTTTGACGTTAGTAAAATCTTCCCAGGCTCAAGATCATCTCACCCCAGATGTGTTTCTTTGGAGCGATTAAGTCGTGTTCTATGCTTGCTAAGTTAGGTGTGAGAGTTAACTAATAGCCATCTGGTTTTAATCAAGGAGATTGTTGATATGGTTGAGAATAAGCAAGCTTTAGATAAACAGGTTGAAAATGCTAACCGCATAACAACAGGTCAATCCTATGGTGCTTCAACTGGCACAAACATAAATGCTGGATTACCTGAAACTGAGTATGCTAACCGCACAACAACGGGTCAATCTTATGGTGCTTCAACTGGCACAAACATAAATGCTGAAGTATCTGAAACCGAGTATGATAACCGCACAACAACGGGTCAATCTTATGCTGATTCAACTGGCACGAACATAGGCACTAGAAGACCTGTATCTGCAAATGCTCCTACAATTACGCCTGAATCCGATGCTCGTCCTGCAAACAAAGGTAGCAATCCTGCATTAAATAGAGCGCTAGTAGGGGGACTCATTGGTCTTACGTTAGGCTCATTAGCTGGCGCTTTTGCTGGCAAAAGAATAGGTCAAGGCTTTAAGCACACTGTAAAAGGTATAGGAGACGCGTCAAAGACTATTGGTGATGGTCTTGGTCAAACCGCAAAAGGTCTAGGGGACGCGGCAAAGAGTGTCGCTGAGGGTACTATCCAAGCTGTTGTAGGCGGTACAATCGACACAGTAGAGGGCGTTGGTGACCTAGCCAAGCAAACCACTATAGGAACACTGGACGCTGTACAGAACACAGCACAAGGTGTGAATCAAGCGGTACAAGTTACTGTGGACACAGTAAAGGATACAGCACAAAATGTCGCTGAGGGAATCAAGCAAACCACAGTAGGAACACTAGACGCAGTACAGAGTACAGCAGAGGGTCTTAATGAAGCTGTACAAGGCGCTGCGGACAAGGCAAAGGATACAGCAGAAAATGTCGCTGACGTAGCCAAGGAAACCACTGTAGGAACACTAGACGCAGTACAGAGTACATCAGAGGGTCTTAATGAAGCTGTACAAGGTGCTGCGGACAAGGCAAAGGATACAGCAGAAAATTCTAAAGCATCTGAAAATCAGAGCCATCCACACAAGCGGAGATAGTTGCAACTAATAGGGTAGTTTTTAAAGACTAACGATAAGCAATAGTTTCTTTTTTAAAGTATATATACTTATTCCTTTTTGAGGACTACCTGCAAACATAGAAAGTTCATGAGTTATTAGTTACAAAACAACTTACGTTTTTTCAAATTAGACTCTGTGAAACCAAGGAAAAATTTTTAGATATTGCTTTCCTGTCTTAGCACAAAATACAAAACAGAAGATTATTATGAATGAGAATCAGCAGTTTTCAGAGCAGTCTGAAGAAAATATTGATCCGCTTACAGATCAACCCAATAATTATACAGCAGGTAATAGCTCAAAGAATGATTTAGCTAAAGTAGCAATTGGAGCGCTGATTGGTGCTACCGTGGGCGCAATAGCTACGGCTTTAACTATTAAAGGTACAACTGAAAAAGTTGACAAAGCTGTAAAAAGTGTAGGAAATGCGGTAAAAGGTGCAACTGGGAGTTTTAATCAAAATGTAAAAAATGTCGGAAATGCAATAAAGACTGTAGCTGACAGTGTTAACGAAACTGTAAAAGATGTAGGAGATGCTATTAAAGATACAGCTTTAGATGTTAACAGTATTGCAATAGATACAGTGGGTGCTGTTAAAGGTACAGCTATAGGCATTAACGATACTGTAAACAATACAGTAGATATTGTTAAGGGTGCAGCTGAGGGTGTTAAAGACACTGTAAAAGGTACAGTGGACGTAGCTACAAATGCAGTTGAGGATGAGACTCCATCTGATAGTCAAAGTGCTAATATACCTAATAACCAGACAACTTACATTTTGGTTCCACTAGACAAAAACCAGTAGTAGGCATCTATCTGCCTTGATCATCAGCACTAAACTGCTCTTATATAAAAGAAGTGATACTAGTGGTCAATTGTAAGCTCATTAATGGAGTTTAGAGACTCGTTAACACAGAAAAAAGACTCTTTAACGGAGATAAAATACTTGTTGACGGAGTTCAGAGGCTCGTTAAGTAGATAAACAAAAATATTTACAGTCCATTGCGATCGCTCCCTTCGCAAAGCATATCGTAGAGAAGTGGTGCTAGGCGTTGCGATCGCATTATTCTGCTTTAGTGCGATCGCAATGACATTGTGTAATTAATTATATTGCTGATAAAGAGTTAGTTAGAAAGCTGACATTGCTTTCAACTTTGCCTTAATTTAGAAAATTATTCAATATCATTCAAGGGTTAAATAACTTTGAAATGGGATATTTTGGCTTTTTATTCCCTAAAAGTTGACGAAAAGGAAGGTTTTGCTATGATAGGAAGTTGCCTTTGAACTGTTCAACTCCTTTGTCTGGCTAATGAAAAAAATTGTAAAAATCATTACCTCAATAATTAGGCTCTTGCGTTGGTTTTATGGTATGGCATTAAAATAGCCATTTTATAGAAAGGTTCAAAAATTTAAAATCCAGTCATAGCAAGGAATATAGGCTCTGATTAGGTTTTATTTATTATTCGACTCCATAAAAAGAACTGAAGAGCCAATAATTATTACTGTATATGTAGTATGCTCGGTTTTTAAGTACGATTGGTATAGTGGTTTTATTCCCGCGAAAATTGAGATAACCTACGCCATACACATTGGCGGTGTGAGTGGTATTATTCGAGAGGGTTGCGGCGCAGCTATATTTCGACTATCAGATGCAACTGCGGATGCCATTTCCCGCAAAGGTCTCGATTTTTTTAACGACGCTCTCTATTCAAGAAAAAGCAAAGATCGCTACCACACCTATAGTTCATGGAAAGAAACACCAGTTCCCAATTCATGGACGAGTGAAGGCACTTGGCCAGGTTTGGGTTGTTCGGGTGCAAGTCGTTCACTGTTGTCTCAAATCCTTCTCCCTGCTTCTAAAAAAGGGCTCTTCAGTTCTTTTTATGGAGTCGAATAATAAATAAAACCTAATCAGAGCCTATATTCCTTGCTATGACTGGATTTTAAATTTTTGAACCTTTCTATAAAATGGCTATTTTAATGCCATACCATAAAACCAACGCAAGAGCCTAAAAAAGGAAGCTACTACTCCTCCAAATACGAAGCAGAGATTCTTGTTATTCCAAGCTTTAAATTGGTAGTCTTTTCTTATTTTGGCTAGTCCCGCCAATCCAAATGCTATCTTAACATCAACTTAAAAGGCATTTTACAACGCTTAGACTGGACTTAAACAAAACTCAAGAAGAAAAAAGAGTAATCGCAAAGCTTTCCTCTGTATTATTACTCACTACTTTCTCTGACACAAGTTGACTTCATTCACTTGATTTATTAAAAACTTCTAAAATCTGTCGGCAAATTTGTTTGAGCTTATGCTCAATTTCACCAGAAGGCGAAGATGCGCCGACAACACTCCAGTTTTCTACCGTAGAAAGTCGCCACGCTTCACCGCGATGATCGAATCCGGCTACCTCCACACCGATCGCACGCCGGGAATTATTGATGGGATCTTGATAAAATCGGATTTGAATTAAAATACTGCGACTTCGCCAAGATTTGCTGATACCAGGAAAGTGAAAACCAATATCTATAGAATCTGGATCGACTAACTCCCTGGTTTCCGGGTCATTCTTCCAGGGTTTGAGATCAGATTTGGCATCAGGAAACTCGAATTTGAACAAATTAACTACCGTAGCAATGTTGCTGGCGAGTTCAAGGTTCGTTGCCTGTTCAGCTGCGTTCACTAAAAAACACTCCTATATTGCGTCGGCATCTTCCGGGATGTGAAGACAGAAAAACCGCCAGAAGGCTTATACGGATTGGTGTTTCAGCTTATCAAGACCTTTGAAATTTAGCAACTCTAAATCATATTTCCCTAACAATTTTCGCTACTAACAGAAGCCAAAAATCGCTTCTTGTTGGGACTGCCTAACACCTATTAAGTAATTGTACTTAAAAATTACTCAAAAGCAGATGGAACTCTGCCCTTTGGAAAAAATATCAAGATTTTCTGCAAAATCCTTGGCTGACAAGAACGATTGACTGCGCTAGCGATCTAAAATGACACTGTTAATCGGTAAACCAAAAGCAATTAAGTTGAATATATGGTGCGTCAACGCTCGATTTTTTCATTTTTCCTAGTATTATTGGCCACATTCCTGATTAGTTGTGGTGGCCCTGGTGTTGCGGTAGCACCTCCTACTTACACAGCAACGCAACTTGAAAGAATTCAAGCATACGTTCCTGAAATTCAGGCTGTGCGCGATCGCTCAGAAGAGTTGAAAACCCTGATCCAAAGAGGTGATTGGATCAATGTGCGTAATTTTATACATGGCCCGATAACGGAAGCAAAGCTGAATCTGACTTATGTAACTCCCAACCTTCTACCCAAAGACCAAACCACAGCACGTCAAATAACGCGAGATTTTTTTAAAGACCTGGTTAAACTTGATAAAGCTACTAGTGCTGGCAATTCTCTAGTTGCCTTGAATCAATCCCAAGCTGCTTTCGCAGAGATTGACAAATTCCTCGACCTGCTTCCTAAAACCAGCAGTGAAGCAGAGGCAAGTTAAGCGCAAGCTAAGATGAACTGAGGGGAATGAGGAGGATGAGGGAGAGTAAAAATTGCTCCCGCTGTTCCCTCATCTCCCGAATCTCCCCATCTTCGCCTCAAACAGCAATGAGTCATGTAGTTATTATCGGTTGTGGTGTAGTTGGGGCTGCGATCGCCTATGAACTGAGTCAAGTAAAAGGGCTGAAAATCACGGTTTGTGATCGGCAACCACCAGCACAAGCTTCCACGGGTGCTGCACTTGGCGTTTTGATGGGCGCAATCAGCCAAAAAATCAAAGGCAAAGCTTGGCAAATGCGGCAAACTAGCATCCAACGCTATGAAACTTTGATTCCTGAACTAGAAGCTTTAACAGGTGGCAAAATCCCCTTTAATCGCCAGGGAATTCTCAGTCTTGGTTTGGAAGAGGAGAATTTAGCAGCATGGGAAAAACTTGTAGAAGTTCGCCACTCTCAAGGCTGGCATTTAGAAATATGGGATACGGCTAAACTCAAAAATATTTGTCCTCAAGTTAATCACGAAATAATTACTGGCGCTATCTATTCTCCTCAAGATCGTCAACTCGATCCAACTGCTCTCACATTAGCTTTAGTTCAGGCTGCCCAGCAAAACGGTGTGACTTTCAAATTTGGTGTAGCTGTTTTGGATGCCCAAACCTCACCACCTGAATCTTCCCCGCAATTTTGCGTTCAACTTGAAACTACAGAAGGAAAAATAGCCGCAGATTGGTTTGTAGTCGCAGCGGGGCTAGGTTCAACACCACTGACAGCAAAATTAAATCAGATAATTGATATCCGCCCTGTACTTGGGCAAGCCTTGCAAATGCGTGTAGGGCATTCATTAGGCAATCCCGACTTCCAGCCAGCCATTACGGGTAACGATGTCCATATTGTTCCTGTAGGCGGTGGAGATTATTGGGTGGGTGCAACAGTGGAATTTCCCAACAATGGCGATGAGATACCGCCAAATCAAGAACTGCTGGAATCCGTTAGAGAACAAGCGATCGCATTTTGCCCAGAGTTAGCCACAGCAACTATTCTCCGCACTTGGTCGGGGTTACGTCCCCGTCCTGAAGGTCGTCCAGCCCCAGTTATTGGTAAGTTACCAGGGTTTAGTAATGTCCTTCTAGCTACCGGACACTATCGCAACGGCGTTTTACTAGCGCCCGCTACAGCTTATGCGATTCGTGAGATGATTATTTCTCAGGGAATGGGGGGATGAGGGAGCAGGGGAAGCAGGGGAAGCAAAGGAAGAAAGAATAACTAATCCTCAATGCCCAATGCCCAATTCCTAATTCCCGCTTGCCCTGAGCGAAGCCGAAGGGATGCCCAATATAGGAAAATAGCGTGTCAATAACAGAACATAAAATCAATGTAGATTCACTGGAATGGTTTTATCGAGAATCTTTACCAATCGGCAGAAGTGACTTAACGCCTGTGTTGCTGCTACATGGCTTAGTTTCACAAAGTTATAGCTGGCGTCATATTATGCCTGCTTTGGCTAGTCAGGGTACAAGAGCGATCGCTCCAGATTGGATAGGTTATGGCTTTTCTGCAAAACCAGAAAAACGAGATTTTGCTTACACTCCCGATGCTTTTATAACAGCTTTAGAAGGATTTATTAAAGCTCTAGAACTTGAACATTTTTCTTTAGTTGTCCAAGGATTTTTAGGTTCTGTAGGGCTACAATATGCTTTGCGTCATCCAGAACAAATTGCCAATATAGCTATTTTAAATACACCAATTTCAACTGCTGCTAAATTACCCTGGAAAATTAAACAAATGGGTTTACCTTTGGCAGGTGAAGTAATGACCCAAGACCCGCTTTTGGTTGATCGGACGCTAGAAGGTGGAAGCCGTTATCGCATAGGGGATAAGGAATTAGATATTTATCGAAAACCATTTTTAAAAAGTTCTTCATCTGGGCGGAGTCTCTTATCAAGTATTCGCAATTTACAGCTTGATTCAGCAATGAAAGAAATCGAATCTGGCTTTAAAGAATGGCAACAGCCAATTCTGATTCAATGGGGTATAATTGACCCTTGGCTAGCCGTAGACATTGCCGAAAATTTTGCCAAGTCCGTACCAAATACTGAATTAATAAAACTTAATAACGTTGGACATTATCCTCAAGAACATTACCACGAAGCGATTTTAGAAGACCTTTTACCCTTTGTGCGTCGTAAAGATGCTCATTGACAATATACTTTTGGCAAAAATCGATATTATAAAAATGAAACCACAGATAAACACCGATGATTTATCTGTGGTAAAGAAATTAATTCTGGATTTTTGCCAGACTTATAATGTTATTTCAGGCTACATTTGTGAACTTTTTATTACCATTAAAAATGAATCACAACCATAAGTAGAGGAGATTAGAATTCATGGCTTATTCATGGTTTAAAGCCTTTCATATCGTCGGATTTGTAGTTTGGTTCGCTGGTTTGTTTTACTTAGTACGTCTTTTTATCTATCACGTTGAAGCGAACCTTGAACCTGAACCCGCGCGAACGATACTGAAAAATCAGTATCAAATTATGGAAAAGCGTCTCTACTATATCATCACTAACCCAGGAATGTTTGTGACGATCGCAATGGCTATCGGTTTATTAACCACTGAACCGGACGTTTTAAAAGAGGGTTGGTTGCATATAAAACTGCTATTTGTTGCCATTTTAATTGGCTATCATCATTACTGCGCTCGGCTGATGAAAAAGTTAGCACTAGATGAATGTGGCTGGAGTGGTCAGCAATTACGTGCTTTAAATGAAGCACCCACAGTTATGTTAGTAGCAATTGTCTTGCTGGCTGTGTTTAAAAATAATCTACCTACAGATATTGCTGCCTGGGCTATTTTTGCCATGATTATTTTGATGGCAGTCACTATTCAACTTTACGCCAAAAAACGCAGGCAAGATAAAGAGAAGCTGACGGCACAAATAGGGCAACCACAACAACAAAGTTAGACAAACCTCTCCCTGCCTTGAACTTTAGTTCAAGTCTGTCCCTCTCCGACTCGGAGAGGGAAAAGTTTTGTGTTTCACGTTAAGTTGACACTTATAAAAGCTGTGCTACCTACCAAAAGTTGCATCACAACAACAAATCTTACCCATTAACCATTACCTCATCTTGGAAACGTTTACAGTAAATCATCCCCAGGAATCACGGTAGTGTAAAAAGTATATTTGCGATTAGCGACATAACGGCGGTCTTGTTTAATAAGTGCCATAAACTCTCTATGTCCCTCACGAGTACGTCCCACTAAACAACCCGCACTAGCAAGGCGAATATCATTTCGAGGAAAATCAAAGCCGTAGTGTTGATTCACATAAAAATTATTGCCTGTATCAAGTTTGTCCCCAGTCCGTTTAAAATCTTTATTGAAATCTCTACAAACAGTTATATCTCCAACTTGGACTAATGCTTCGTGAGGCTCTGCTGTGCCGTGAGTGCCAACAGCCCAAGCTTTGTATTGTCCAAACTGAATCCTAGCTGCTCCTTTGGGATTCATCGGATTATAAGTGTAGTACTTCCCTGGTTCTGTAGTAGCTTCCCAGTGATCTACGATTTTGGGAACGCCATTTACTACTTCAATAACAATCCGTCGATCGTTAAATTGATTGGGTGTATCACTGTTGAGAGTCCAGTTTGCATCTATGCCCTCTACATAAACAATGTTGTATTCTTTTGGATTGGTAAATACCTGATAACCTTTGGATAGCATATATTTCACAATCTTACTAGGGATGTCATTGCCTAATTTTAAAGGGGGTTTAGGAAGATCATCTATTTTGGTTTCAATTAGTTTCTTAGCTGTGACTGCTCCTAAAAAGCCACTCTCTTCAGTCTTGGTTAATTCTTGAAATTTTTTGAGAGATATCACAGAAACAGGGCCAAATTTACCATCGGCTGGAGGTTCTAGCAAACCTAAGCCGATTAACAGTATCTGAATCTGACGAGCCAATTCTGCATCTTCAGCGATCGCGTCGAATGCCCATTTCTCATCTTTTCCCAAGAAATCTTGTAGTTTCATTATGCACCTACCTTAATTTACTTATTTCTAAGTATAAACATCATTTTCACGATTGATTTTGTTTGAAACAATACTCTTAAGCAAACAAAAGTATAAATTCAGAACAAGTTTGTTTATAGATCAATAGGGTTGCGATCGCTAGCTCAAACCCCATCAATGATTCGTTGTCTGCGTGCCAGGCAAAGTCCAGTCCACTCCGGTACTGATTGCCAATAACGATTAACGATGGGGATGTAGCCACATGAGTTAGATGCGGCGAATTAGCTGTAATAGCAGGTTTTGGGTTCAATTCAGGAAGTAAGCGATCGGGTACAGATTATGGTCATATTGGATCTACAGTCTCATTTGGATATGACACAAATATTTTGTGACCTTGACGACTTGTGCAAAGAGTTTCCAGATATAACACAAGATATTGTAAATAAACTGTTCAGTGATAAAGGTTATATTTCACACAAACTCTTTAGCGTTCCTCATCATCTTTTTCCACCAATTCGGGTGTAAGGAATTGGTATAATCTATTTCCTATTGACTAAGCAGGACTTGTTTATGTTTACCAACGCCATTCAGGATTAGTAGCAATTAATGCTACTGCCTCTGAGCTATGCAATGGACTAGAGAAAAAGTATCCTTGGGCAGATTCACAGTGTAAATTTCTTAAAATTGGCACTTGCTCTTGTGTCTCGACACCCTCAGCAATCACTGTCATACCTAATTTATGTGCCAGCGCGACGATAATATCAATAATATCCAGACTTCGGTTATCAGCAGTCATTGGATTAACAAAAGAACGGTCAATCTTTAATACACTAATCGGAAAGCTATAAAGACGACCTAATGAAGAGTAACCAGTCCCAAAATCATCAATTGATATCTCAATACCCAATTCTCGTAGTTGTAAGAGTATAGCAGTTACTTCATCACCGTTTTCTACAATGACACTTTCGGTAATTTCTAGCGCTAAACTATTAGCATCAAGACCTGTTGAATCCAAAATGTGTCGAATCTGCTCAATTAAATTTGGCTGGCAAAATTGCTTGACCGAAAGATTGACACTCATTTTCTTTAGTGAATGGTGAGGATAGCTCATCTGCCAAGCTTGCATTTGGCGACACGCTTCATACAGCACCCAGTAGCCAATCTCGACAATTAGTCCAGTTTCTTCCGCCAGAGGGATAAAATCTCCAGGATTAAGCAAACCACGTTCTGGATGCTGCCAGCGCAAGAGTGCCTCAAAACCTAAAATAGAGCCATTAGTGAGCGAAACAATCGGTTGGTAATAAACTTGAAACTCAAGACGTTCAATTGCTCGACGCAAATCAGCCTCTAACTGCAATCTTGCCAACGCATTAGCATACATATCTGGGTTAAATAGGGCATAGCGCGATTTGCCTAGAGCCTTGGCTTGATACATTGCCGTGTCAGCATCCCTGAGCAGCTGTTCTGGTTGGTCGTAGTCTATAGTTGAACTCAAAGCAATGCCGATACTTGCACTTGTAAAGACTTCTTGCCCATCAACCTTCAAACATCCTCTTAGTTCTTGTTGAATTCGCTCTGCCACTTTAATGGCATCTGAGACATCTTGAATTCCTTCCAGTTGGATGGCAAATTCGTCTCCCCCAAGTCGTGCAGCTATATCTGTAGAACGGATGCAGGCTTCTAAAATGTGGGCGATAGTAATTAGAAATTGATCTCCTTTTAGGTGTCCAAGACTATCTCCAAGACTATCATTGATGACCTTAAACCGATCTAAGTCGAGAAATAATACAGCAAATAAATAATCTTTTTGCCGTTTAGTTTGTTGGAGCGCGTGTTTTAAGTGTTCCATGAATAAAGCTCGGTTTGCTAAACCTGTCAGCCCATCGTAAAAAGCATTCCGCCGCAATTGTGATTCTGCTTGCTTGCGTCCTGTCACATCAAACCCTGTACTAATTACCAAACTTCTGCCATCGGATAGATACCCAAGCGGTGCCGAGTAAAAATCCCAGATGCGTGTTTCACCTGTGCTGGTTAGAATTGTGTATTCACCTTCCGCAACTCGGCTATTAAGACGATATAAAGAATTAATCTCAGATTGTACCTGTTCTTGAGACTGCCATAGGCTCTTTGTGTCCAGTCCGCAATCGTGGGGATATCTTCGATGTTGTAACCTGTAATCTCTATCCATGCATGATTGAGTTGTAAGATTCCACCATCTTCTGTGTGCAGCATGATGGGCATGGGAGCATCGAGAATGGCACGTCGAAAGCGCTCTTCACTCTGGCGTAAAGCTTCTTGGGTCTCCTTGAGGTTGGTAATATCGAAGCGAATGGCAATGTATTGATATGGCTTGCCCGTGTCATCTAGGAACGGTACGATGGTAGTTGCCACCCAGTAGTATGTACCATCTTTGGCGTGATTTTTAATCTCTCCTTGCCAAACTTGTCCCTGAGAAATGGTTGCCCACATTTGCTCAAAGAAGGTTTTTGAATGATAGCCAGAATTGATAATACGATGGTTTTGCCCAATTAATTCTTCTGTGGAATATCCAGAAAGCTCACAGAATTTATCGTTAACTTCGGTGATGATACCTCTAACATCTGTGATCGCCATAATAGAGGATTGATCCAGGGCAAACTTCATATCTGCCATTTGTCTAAGGGATTGTTGCAAAGCCGCTTCTGTTCGCAACCGCTCGGCAATTTCTTGCTCTAGAACTTGGTTTGCCTGAGATAGTTCTCCTGTGCGTTTCTCTACCCTCACTTCTAGTTCAGCATAAGCAGTTCTTAATGCCTCTTCTGCCTGTTGGTGTTTGATATCTAAGCGATATAACCCTTTTGCACAGTACCAAATTAATCCCGTAAACGCGGTTACATTGCCAATTACATGGAGGCTCAAGCCAAAAGCATGATCGAACAACCCCACTTTTTCCCCAAACACTCGCAGTCCCCCTAATGTAAAGGGAATAATGATTGCCGCCGGGAGTAGCACTCTAGCCGTTATTCCACCCGTACTATTGCTGATTATCAAGCCTATCAAACCCTTAGAGGGAGTCACTAACAAAGTACCAATCGAGAGTAAGAGAAACGTAATAGCACTGTGAATGGCAGCCTGAGTAAATAATGACAGTCCAAATAAAGGTTTGATTCCATAAATATAGCGGTTCCTGATTGAGTGCAATACGATATGAGATAATGGAGTATATTAACATCTAAGTAGCTGTGGAATGAAACCTTACTCCTGTGATCTGCGCCAGAAAGTGATCAATGCACATAACA
>JAHHHS010000026.1 GCA_019359215.1 Nostoc indistinguendum CM1-VF10
TTACCGATGGGCGCTTTTCTGGCGGTACTTACGGCATGGTAGTTGGTCATGTGGCTCCAGAAGCGGCAGTTGGTGGTGCGATCGCTCTTGTAGAAGAAGGCGATAGTATTACCATTGATGCACCTGCTCGCCTCTTGCAATTGAATATATCTGAATCAGAATTAGCTCATCGTCGTGCTAATTGGCAACCTCCTGCACCACGTTACACTAAAGGCGTATTGGCGAAATATGCCAAATTGGTATCTTCTAGCAGTCTTGGTGCTGTCACAGATTTAGATTTGTTTTAATTCACTTGATTATTATGTGAGTTGCCTAAACTGTACCATAGGTTCAGTGTAGGCTTTCCAATTCATTAGATATCTCCGAAGATCACTCTTGACTGTTAACCGTCAACCGTCAACGGCGTCGGGGCGTCTCTCATCCCATCTTTAAAAAGCTTTATTAAAGTATATCGCCTCTGAGTATAAGGGTAAAAATTATCCAAAAAACTAATAATATAATCTTTAGCTATTTTAATATTTTTACTTTTTAAAGGAATACAGTTGGTAAAATCTGTGCCACATCCTAGGTTTGAATCAACTTTAATACTTCCTGCATATTTATCTACAACAATTTAATAAACAAAAGATGGGTTATTAAGTACGCTTTGGCATTAAATAATAGAAATACCAGAACAGATAAACTAGAATTGCTCTGAGGATTCGCTATTATGAGCGATCGCTTCATCCACACAAATCTGAAAATTCCAATATTTTAGGGTATAAATATTAACAATCCTTAACAGATAATACTATTAAGGATTGTTAAGAGGAGCAAAAACTGCTCACAAACTCAATTGTTACTTAAAAATCATCGAGAAACTGACTAAGGCGACTGATTACGGGGTCAACCTCTTGAGGAGGGGTAGCAACAGTATAAGAAGTATTATTTACTACTTCTAATTGAGTTGGAGACTGAATGATTGATCGATCATTGACTATGATCGCCAGTTGTGCAACTTGCTGAGAAAGTTGCAGTAGATGGTGTTCCATCGCCTCCAAACGATTAGATCCCTTGGCAAAAAAACGTTCCTCAAGTCCAGCCACTTGACGTTGCAGTTCACCAATTTGTTGTTGAATCGGTGTTCTTGCTGCTGTTTGTGGAGCAGGTTGTACAGATTCCGGTACACATAAAGATTGCCACAAGGCTTCTTTACAGAGGTCGCTGAAAGTCTTGTCTGGTTGTTTTTCCAAATAACTTTCTACTTGCGCTAACAAGCTTTCATCAGCAAGCTCTGGGTTGAACGTGACGGATTTAACTACCTTTTTTGACCATTGGAACATCAGCTTTATGCCCTAGCAGCGCGATTGGAGGATAATTGTGCCTCTCCATAAATATACTGCCCCAAAGCATTCGCCTGCCGGGAAGGTGCTGCTAAATGAGCATTAATCTTTGCTTCTTTGAGCAGACGTTGAACGTCGTCCCAGAAAAACTCACCACCCCCGCCAGTCAGAATCACATCAGTGACACGTTCTGGCAACCAAGCGAGTACACGGCTACATATTTCGCGAGAAAACATCTCTGTGAGGTTGGGAAGAAAATCGTCTAGGTTGGTGGGCTTGCTAGCGCCTTTAGGACGGTAATAGCGTTCACCTCTGGGTTTGTTCACAGCAGAAATCAGGGCTAGAGATTGACTATCTGCTCCCTCGATTTCGGCAGACACCAATTCATAGAACTTATTCATACCGAAGTCTTCGCTCTTAGAAGCACCTCTGGCAAAACGGAAGTTATCTACCATCAAAAGATCGACGGTTTGATGTCCAATATCAACGATCGCCACCGATATTTTTGTAAAATCAGGACTGCCAGGACTTTTCTTTGGTTGAGCTTCAGACCACAGCAGGCTGCCGTAGCCCTCTGGCATTACCCATACCTTACTGACATTCAGCGATACAGATTCGCCTCGGAAGTTCAACACATGAGGGCCACCGACTTGGCTAATCAACTGTGCTTTTTCCTTTTCAAATTGCTCTAAGGAAAGAAAAGGCAGACCTAATACAACTGAGATATCGTCTCTGAGTTTAAAGTAGCCAGCACTTGCTAATACTTTTACCAGTGCAGCCTCTACCTTAGATTGGCCGACTCCTAAATTTGCCCCAAAATCTGCTGCCAATTGACCAACAGCATATCCATTTCCTTGGTACTCCAGCCACAAATCCATTAAAGGGTCAGTAGCCCTAGCTTCAAAAACACCACCGCGTACTTGTTCTATTGACATCTGCTTGACGTTAGCAGGAACGAACACCACGCTGCCGGGTTCGCGACTCACACAAGTTTTTGTGGAAGTTCTGCCTAAATCAACACTGAGAATGGTTTTCCCTGGAACACTGCCTGTCTTTGGAGGATTATTATTAACAGCATTCATGGGAGCCGATGCTGACACTCTATTCATGGGTATAGCAGCAGCATTGATAGGGGTAGCGGCGGAAGGTTGGTCTGTCATGAAAGCTCCTAGTTCAAACTTAACTGTAAAAAGTTGTCATGCTCATCTTACAAAAATGCGAGCAACCAAAAATTCTAGGTTGCGTCAAGTGTAGCTAGAAATACGCCAAAAATTAATTCAGGCGATACCTCTGATAAGCTCATGCCTTCGCACATCTAGTATTATTTGGCATAGTGTAGGCGAATTTTGGCCAGATGTAACCCCTGCTTTCACTGCTTTCAAACCAAAGACGTCCGTGTTTCATCTTCTAGTACGTCTTAATTGGCGTTTGAATATCCAGAAAACAAATGCTAGAACCAAACCCCCAAGTACGATTTTGGATACAGGAGCAAGGTACTTGTCCACAAGTTCATACTGACTACCCAATATGTATCCTGAGTATGTTAGCAAACCCACCCAAGCAGCGCTACCTAAGGTTGTGTAAACCAAAAATGGTAGCAGGGGCATATTGCTAATACCTGCGGGAACAGAAATTAAAGTGCGGATTCCCGGTACAAGGCGACCAATTAATACTGCTGTTCTGCCTTGTCGGTTAAACCACTCTTTAGCCTTGGTGATATCTTTACTGGATATGCCCAGCCATTTGCCATATTTGTCAGCCCAAGCTTTCAAACGGGTTTCCCCCAAAAACTGACCTGGATAGTACCAAATAAGTGCGCCCAATACAGAACCCAAAAGTCCTGCAAAAAACACACCAATGATATTCAGCTTTGCCCCTCCTGGTTGATATGGGCTTGCTGTAAATCCAGCCAGTGGCATAATTAATTCCGAAGGAATAGGGGGAAATAAGTTCTCTAAGAACATTAACAGGGCTATTCCCCAATATCCAAAATAGTTGATGGTATTAGTTATCCATTCAAGCATTGAGTTAATTCCTGAAATTGCTGGACTAGTTTTGTTAATAAATTCAGCCTTAGCTTTATTAAAAGGTAATTATTCTTGCTACCTAAAGTCAAAGTAATTTTGCTGCATTACTATAAAGTTGGCATCGCAACGAAGAAACAGAGTAAGATCGGTGGAAGCTAGAATTAAACCAACCACTAGATTTTGTTTTCTAATTTTTTAGATCCCCCTTAGTCGTTTTTTTAAAAGGACTAAGTGGGGATCTAAAGATTTGATGGCAAATTTAATAACACACTTTAGAGTTTTCTTTTGAGGTTGTAGTTGTGGGAGACCAAGGAGAAAATGTTACCTTTCCCCCTCATCCCCCTTATCCCCCTTATCCCCTCTTCTAGGCTGTCGGAGTCAATGATTGTACTCTTGGTTCCGATTGCCAGTCTAATGGATTCCAAACTCGATCTTCCAGCGCCATTTGCTCAATCAAACTTGCCAGTCTCAGGGCTTTAAGAGCTTGTTCACCGCCTACTGAGGGTTGATTGCCACCATGTACACAGTTGACAAAATGTTCTAATTCTGCACTCAAGGGTTGAATATTACTGGTGTAGACTTTTTCAATCACACCATCTTGCCTGTAAAGTACTTGTCGGTGGTCGGTGAGAGAATTGGCAGTCGTCTGTCGGTGAATCAAAATTTCATTTTTAAGAAAATCTGCCTCAGTAAATGAATTTTTGCAATGGGCGACAATCCGGCGAATTTTTCGGTGAGTGACTTTACTGGCGGTCAGAGTAGCAACAATACCATTGGCAAACCCCAAGGTGGCAGTTACATAATCTAAATAACCAGAGTCTAGGGCGCGAGAACCGCTAGCAGTCAATTTCGTGACTGGGGAAGCAGCTAATTCCAAAAGTAGGTCGATGTCATGGATCATTAAATCCAGCACAACTGAAACATCGTTTGCTCGATCTGAGTAAGGACTCATTCTGTGGGCTTCTAGCGCCAGCAATTCTTCAGTTTTTAGCACTTGGCTTAGTTCTTTAAAAGCTGGATTAAAACGCTCAATATGACCCACTTGTAGGATACACCCAGACTCGGCTGCGGCATTTACTAGGGACTCTGCCTCAGAAATACTGGCTGCGATCGGTTTTTCAATCAAAACATGAATTCCCGCTAACAGACAGTTGATGCCCACAGCATAGTGTAAACGGGTGGGAACTGCTACACAAACTGCTTCTACAAGGGGTAACAGGTCACAGTAATCTTCAAAAAAACGCACCTTGTACTTGCTGGCAGTTTCTAGCCCTCGCTCAACATTAATATCTGCTACTCCAACTAGTTCAACATCTTTCATTGAACTCAGCACGCGAGCATGATGTTGTCCCATGTTACCCACTCCAATCACGCCTATGCGGATCGGTCGTGGCTGGTTGCGCTGTGTATATGGATTCGTTTCTGCCACTGACATGCTATCTTGCACTATTATTCTCTCCTCAACCACCAAATTTAGAGACGCTACGGCCGTTGGCGTTTATACTCGAAAGCCAGTTACGATCCGTCTAAAACCATCCAGATGGTAACATAGAGCCTATGTTTATGAAGAATTTCAAAGTTTGTCATCGGTTCCCGTAATCCAAATATCTTTTGTATAGATAGTTCGGGTTGGTTTTGGATTTTGCACTTTCTACAATAAATGTGTGTCTTTTTATTAACTTTAAAACATTAAGTAACACTTAAACGTAAATTCTTCAAATTTCTGGTGTAATTTGGCGATTTAAAATTCAAAATTTGTAATCGAGATGAAAGCTGTAATTCTGTTATCTGGAGGATTAGACTCTTCCACAATTTTGTACAAAGCTAAGGCTGATGGCTGTGAATGTCATGCTATTTCCTTTGATTACCAGCAGCGACACCGACGAGAGTTACATTCAGCCCTCACTGTTGCTCAAAAAGCTGCGATCGCACAACATCAGGTGGTTAATTTTGATTTACGGCAATGGGGTGGTTCAGCACTTACCGATGACGCGATTGATTTACCTCAGGAGCGATCGCTGGATGAAATGTCTCAGAATATTCCTGTAACCTATGTTCCGGCGCGTAATACCATCTTTTTAAGCTTTGCTCTTGGTTACGCCGAAGCGATCGCAGCTGAACGTGTCTATATCGGTGTCAATGCTTTAGATTACTCAGGATATCCTGACTGTCGTCCCGACTATATCCAGGCAATGCAGGAAGTTTTTCGCCTGGGAACCAAACAAGGGCGTGAGGGACAATTAATCAATATTGTTGCACCGCTAATAAATTTGAAAAAAACTGAAATCATCCAGCTGGGTAACCAATTGGGAGTCCCTTGGGAGCTAACTTGGTCTTGTTATGCTGGTGGTGATGTTGCCTGCGGTGTATGTGATTCTTGTCGCTTGCGATTGGCAGCCTTCGCCGAATTAGGACTCGTTGATCCACTGGCATATGCTTGTTGAATGAGGAGTTAAGAGTTAAAATTCATAACTTTTAACTCCTAACTTTCAACTCCTAACTCTTCTAACCGTCGCAGTTGAATTTGATGCAGGCGTGGCCCAACAATTGATACCACAGTAAATTCAAGATTTTCATAACAGAAGATTTCGCCTTTGGCAGGAATTTTCTGTAACTGATACAGCAAAAAGCCCCCTAGTGTCTGGTATTCTCTTGTCACAGGTAAGTTGAGATGCAAAACTTCGTTCAAGTCTTCGAGGTTGATTTGTGCCTGTACCAGAAATTTCTGCTCATCTAACATTTGAATCAGTAAGTCGTCGCTGCTTTCAGGAACGCTTGCGTGGCCGATTATTTCGGCAATGACATCTTTGATTGTCACTAGTCCCACAGTACCGCCGAATTCATTCACTACCATGACCATAGCGGGTTTCTCTTGCTGCATCATTGGCAAAAGTTCACTCAATGGCGTATGTTCTGGAATAAACCGGACGGGACGCATCCAAGGTTGGATTTGTGCCTCTAAACTGAGCTTTCCTACAGCCAAAGGTTGCGCCAAATCTTTAAAATAAACAATACCGCGAACATCGTCTAAAGATTCACCAATCACGGGATAACGAGAGTAACCAGTGGAAGCCATTTCCCTGAGTAATGTCTGGAAGGTAGCATCTTTTGGCAACGCGATAATACTGGTGCGGGGGATCATCACATCTTGAACCATGACATCCCCAAACTCAAAAACATTATTGAGCAGTTCTCGCTCTGCGTGCTGTAAACCAGTAGATCCCCATTCTGTAGATATAATCAGTTGCAATTCTTCTGGAGTCACAGGTGGCCTCCAGCCTTGCCCTGTGTATTGGATGCCAAAAATCCGCAATAAGAAACGAGTTGATTGGTTGAGAATCCAGATGAAAGGGCCAAAAAAACGCACGATCGCTTTTACCGAAGGCCCCAAAAACCGAGCTAGCTGTTCTGAATACAGCATGGCTAGGGATTTGGGGCATAATTCTCCGATCACAATTTGTAAATAGGCAATTAAGAAAAATGCAATGGGAATTGATAAGGAATGCGCTAGGAAGGTAGTCATTCCAATAGGTAAAGGCCAGGATTTTAACCATGCCTTCACCAGCCCGACAATCGTACTTTCTCCAATCCATCCTAATGCCAAACTAGAAAGGGTAATGCCTAACTGAGTGGTAGATAGCAGTCGGTCAATACTACGTTGTAGCATTTCGACTGCGATCGCTGGAATATCCCCAGCCTTAACTAGCTGGTGAATACGCGATCGCCGCACGCTCACCATCGAAAATTCTGCCGTCACAAAAAAGGCATTTATGGCAATCAGTAGTAGCACTGATAATAACCGCAGTGCCACCTCTGTCCAACTTAAATCAGGAAAACCACTCACTGCCAAAGCTCGTGTAAAACTCACGCCCTCCATTTAGAGGAATAGGGAATAGCAGATAATCAATCACCAATGCCCCAGTCCCCATGCCCAATCTACCTCTCTACAGGAATATTCGATGCTTCTAGCTTCAATTCTTGAGCGGGATAATCAGTGAGAGCGAGTGATATCTTCTTAACATCATCAAGTAAAGCTGTGGGAATGCTCACTGTACCTGTAAATGCTGGCCCATTTACAGGCAATTCTGTTGGTAAACCCTCTGTACTAGCACTCAGAGTCCGTCCTTTATCATCGGTAACATCTAAAAAACTATACAGGAAGCGCACAGAATCTTTACCTTTGTTCTGCATTTTCACTTTCAGTAGCAAATCACCACCAGAGTAGCGGACAGATTGCACAATCATGGTTACACCTTGACTTTGGGCAGTAACTGGAAAACCTGGCTGGGGCTTTTCTTCAACCACTGCTGGGGGGTTTTCCTCTGGCTTCTGCTTGCTGCTATTGGTTTCTTCATCATCTTCCTCTAGCTTTTCTGATTTAGCAGCCTTGGTCTTACCCTCAATTCGTGCCTTGACAATTTTCAGAATCTCTTCCTCTTTTAATAGCACTAACCCTGCCTGTTGGGAGCTATTTGTTTTATTGCTGGCAAATTTGGTTGTGGGACGCCCATCTGGTGTGGTAACGCCTTTAAGTGCTGAACTCCCCAGTTCAAACCCCAACAAGGCGCTCACAGAACCTGCCCCCATCATCAGGATTAACAAAACCAAAGTAAGAAGTACAGTAGAATTTATTTTCATTGCTGACAAGCTATCACAATAGAATGCTAGTCTATTTAAGAATAGTGAAGCTTTTGACCTCAATCCTTAAAGGAACTTAATCAATATTAGTCTGCACTATTTTATGATTAAATTTTAAATTATGTAGTATAAAAATCTGATAAGCTATTGTCGAGTATTCACACGTGTAAATTTGTGCTATAATTGCCCAATTGGCTAAACTCAGTGCATGAGGTATTTTCCTCAGTCTAAAATTAGTAAATCAGGTTGACCTAAGAGTTGAAGTAATTGACTCTTATGAACCCGAAAGCGAACAAAACAAGCGCCTTTGGCCGATTGGGGAGGCAACGAACTCATAATTCGTCTTCAGGCTGGTTCGATTCCAGCAGGGCGCACTGAACGATCAAAAAGCAGTAATAGAGGGATAAAGGGCATTGGGCATGGGGAATTGGGCATTAATTATTTTTTCCCTACTCCCCACTTCCTACTCCCTAATATTACCGAGGTAGTAAAATTTCAAACCTGAATTCAGTTCCTACTTTGAGTTTGTTGCTATTAAAACGCGGAGACATCATTAGTGATGTGTCATAAGGATTTGGTAAATCAGGAGTGCGAATATATGGGTCGTTGCCAACTTGTTGAGTCAGGACATCACGATATAAAGTATTAATCAACTGAGCATCGCGGGCAATTTCATTTTCTGGGAAAGAACCACCGAAACCGGAACCCGATCCGAAAAATGAGTCTAATTGACGCTTGAGACTGCTATTCTCATAGAAATTGCGATCGTGACGAAAATAAGCTCGTTCAAACGCATCATTCGTAGTTTCAGTTTTGGGGGTTTCCGTTTGGGCAGATGCAACAGAGGGAAAAGCAATACCAGCAGCAAGCAGTACCAATAAACCACCAAAGGTTTTAAATTTTATACCCACGTTCCTAACTCCTCAATTTTTGGGCAATCTTAATTTATGCTTAATTTCAGAACTCTAACGAGTTCAACCTTTGCTGTAGCACAACTTTTAATGTTTTGTAATGACGTATCCTACTGAAACTCTTACCCACTCAGATATTTGGGCAACCACCCCTGATTTGACCACCTTGCGCCACAAGCTACTAAATTTATTTTGCCAACTTGCTTATCAAGAAGGTGATTTTCTCCTCTCTTCTGGGCTGCGTAGTTCTTATTATGTCAACAAGACACAAGTAACACTCCATCCTCAAGGTGCTTTGGCTGTAGGACGATTACTGTTTCCTTTATTACCCACAGATACACAAGCTGTAGGTGGTTTAACAATGGGGGCTGATCCAATTGTGACAGCAGTGAGTATAGTTTCTGTTTATGAAAACCGTCCGATACCAGCGCTGATTATTCGCAAGGAAGCCAAGGGTTATGGGACGAAAGCTTATATAGAAGGCCCCACTTTACCAGAAGGTGCAAAAGTAGTAGTTTTGGAAGATGTGGTGACAACTGGACAATCTGCTTTAAAAGCAGTTGAACGTCTTAAAGATGCGGGTTATAGCGTAAATCAAATAATTTCACTGGTAGACCGACAGCAAGGTGGAGGTGAGTTGTACCAGTCAGCAGGGTTGAAGTTTGAAACTTTGTTTTCGATTCAGGAAGTTCAGGAACGCTACCAACAACTTGCGAAATCATAAGTGTCGGTTGCCAAATTATTTGACAATTTGACAGATTTATGTAATTTAAATTACTCTTAAAGCCCTAATAAGGGTTTTATTATTTTAGGCTCAAAATAGCCTTTACTGCACTGACGATCGCAGAAGATGCTTTTTCGATTTCTTCTTTGGTTGTAAATTTCCCAATACCAATTCTTAATGTTCCCTCAATCATATTTTCCGCAAGATTCATCACTTGCAAAACGTGAGATGGCGCGACAATACCTGATGAACAAGCCGCACCTGTAGAAATAGCTAATTGATGGCGAACTCTAGCAATAATGGCACTATTAGGGATGTCAGGGATAGAAATATGTAAGTTACCTGATAAACGGTGGTTTAAATCTCCATTCACTAGTAAATTAGGAATTTGAGCTTGCAGCAAGTTTTGTAGTTGATCTCGCAAAAGTGCGATCGCATTTTCATCTGCTTCCATTTCCAACTGTCTCAATCTGCAAGCTTCCCCCAAGCCAGAGATTCCGGGGACATTGAGTGTACCGGATCTGAGTCCTTGTCCATGTCCGCCACCGGAAATAAGTGGTTTAAGAGGATAACCTTTTTTCACTACTAATGCACCAACTCCCTTGGGTGCATAAAGTTTATGCCCAGAAATAGCTAGATAGGTAATACCCCAGTCTTGGAAGTTGATGGGAATTTTACCGACTGCTTGGGAAGCATCACATAAGAAAGGGATATTATATTTTTGAGCGATCGCTCCAATTTTTTGTACTGGGTAAATTGTCCCTACTTCATTATTAGCAGCCATCACACAGAGTAAGGAAGCACCGCCAGAGCAGACTTTTTCTAGATGTTCTAAATCAATTTGGGCTTGTTGATTGACTTTTAACCAAATTATTTCAGCAAGTCCTTTTTTGGCTAATACTTTGCAGGTATCTAAAACTGCTTTGTGTTCAACTGGGGAAACAATTATTGTGGCGGGAGTATTTTGTTGATAAATATGCCCTTGAATTGCTAAGTTAATACTTTCTGTTGCACTAGATGTAAAAATAATTTCTTTGGGGGAAGCGTTGATTAATTCTGCTATTTGTTGACGGGCTTGTTTAACTGCTTTTGCTGCTTCATCTCCATAACCATGATCTACACTATTAGCATTACCAAAAGCAGTAGTCATATAGTACATGACTTTTTCTGCTACTCTAGGGTCAACGGGAGTAGTTGAATGGTAATCTTCGCAAAGATATTTAGCTCGTTGTCTTACAAGTTTTCGAGTTGGTTCGGACACCATTTAGTTTTCGCCGCTAGTTGAGCGTTAATCAAGGTAAAGATTCTCTCTAATTCCGAGATACCTACATATTCGGCTTCTTCTTCAGGAGTGAGCGCATCAGCTTTTTTTTTCTCTAACAGTTCTTCAAAGCGAGACTGTAGCTCATCGGTAAATTTAAAAAGATAAATGTCACCAAATTCACTCATCTTGATACCAGAAGATATTAAAGATGAGGGCTGAACCATCAATTGAGTAGTCATTGTGTGTTGATAGCGTCTTTGATTCTATTGTGCCTCAATTAATCGACATCGCAGTTTATCACTTCGCTAGTCATTCTCTAAAAATCTTCTGGCGACTCGCCCCCAATCAATGCGATTATCTTGAGCATTTTCTTTGCGTTTACCATCTAATTCATCTTCATACCTTGCCCATGCCATTAGTAGTAGTTTCAATCCATCTAAGGAGTTAATCAACCGAGAACGTAAAGTATCTATATCGGGCTGATTGCTTGTTATTTGTGACTCCAAATATATCATCAAGAGATGGTGGAAATTCTACTTCAATACCCCACCAGCGTTCTGTAGGGTCATAATTATTAACTAAGTTGGCTCTCCCAGACTAGATATGTTAAATTAACAACAGAAACTCCGACGTTTTTAGCTGCGTGTTGTCCGTGTGGTAAACTGCCAGGATTCTTTCCAGGTTCGGCTAGACGTGCTTCTTCTTTGGCGTAGGAAAAACGCACTTTTACATCATGTTCTTTGTCTTTAAAATTAATTTTATAGGTGGCTTCATAAGATGTATCGCCTTCCCAAGGTCGAAACATTGCCTGATTATCAAATGGTTGAGGACATGAGGTTTTTTCGATCAGATAACCAGGGTCGTTAGGTAGAGCATATTTTTCTATAATGATGTCATATAAAGCATCTAAATCAAATGCTAACATCCGAATTTTGACTTCATGCCTATTGATAAATTTGCGATACATTCTCCCGATCACAAATTCAGAATTATCAATAATCGCTTTTCCTGTCCGCCACATACAACGGTCGATTTTTGACCACACTACTAATGTGCCACTGTCACCAAATTTCTGACCGATTTTTGTCCAAGTCATTGGAATTGGTCTAGCGGTAGGTTCTGGTACTTCGGTCATCCGCCGATTTTTGATTTCATCTAAGTCAAGATAACTATGGAGTGCATTTTCTATGCCATTTTGCCATGACCACACATCAACCCGTTGGCATTGAGAAATTGAGGATGAGGGTAAACCCATGCCAAAACGTCCGATTCCGGTATGTTTATCTTGGTCTAAATATGTACCATTGCCAAATTGCAGTGCTAGACGTAAAACATTAGCATCCATACCTCGACCATTATCTAACACTGCTATTTGTTCAATACGCGATCGCTTCCTCCCTTCCATCGGTTGTTTTCGTTCACCACACAGTAACTCTACCTGCGATGCACCGGCTTGAATGGCATTATCCATTAATTCGGCTATAGCATAAATTTCTTGGAAGCTAATAGGTAATAAATTATCAAAACTTCTTCTCTTTAAAATATCTAATAATGATAAAAAATAAAGGTACTTATAAGAATTTGTTGTTGAATCAAATAATCCTGCTAAAGCTGAAATATTTAAATTATCATAAATTGGTAAATCATACATATCTAATTAATATTAAAGCTTCCGAGCTTACAATTTGCATTTCATAAACCATCATGAATCGCTAACCAATGGTCAAAGCCTCGTTTGTCACTGAGATAATGAATTTTAATCCCCAGACGTGCTTTGATGCGGTCAAGATATTCGTAAGTCTCCGGTAATTCTTTATGGGTATCACAAAAAAAATATTCCATCTCTGGAATTTCTTTATGTAGTAATACTGCTAAAGCCGTACTATCCTTACCTCCAGAAAGACCCAATATGTGTCTAACTTTTTTCTCTGCGATGCTTGTTTTTTCGTGCTTCTTGGCAATTAATAATTCTAATATTTTAGCAAATATGTAAATACAATATGTAGTTTATTTTAACTAATGTTAAAAAGCCTTAGTAAAATTACTGATATAACAGCATTTTTATAAACTAGCCAATTACGCTTTTATACCTGATTCCCGTTCAGTTCAAGCCAAAAATCTGAAATTGGGTAGAACGAAACATTACTTATCCTTTAATCTACGCTTCATTTCTCGGTATTGCTCGAACTTAGGATCGGATATGCACTGGTCAACGAACTTCTCCAGTTCATCTTTCATAGTACTGTCAATAAATTGATAGTACTCCTTAAATAGCTCCCTCTTACCCTCTGGAAGATAGAAACCAAGATACTCTTGTCCCTGACGCTTCTCTGTCACAAACAAATCTTGCATATCATCAAGACTCATCATAAATCGTTAAGTTTCAATATACCTTTTGTAAGGTATGTATAATCTGTACGGTACAAAAAAGCATGAAAGAGATTCATTCCATTTTGCAATATTAAACAGGTGCGTTATGGCAGAAGAATTTGTGACATTAGAAGATAACAGCAGCAATCAAGTCCAGGTAAGTAGAGAAAAGATAAAACACCTGCTAGTTGGTAGTCCTAATGTAGTCAAGAGTACTATCCATCGCTTGCATACTACAGGTTATGCAATACGGTTCGGTTAACAAAGTTATTGTTGAGGCGAGCAGTTCTTGAGCAGGCAAAGAACAGAAGTAGGGAAAGAGAACTTGCTACTCTCTTTCCTCCCCTGCACAAGAACTGCCTCAAAAGCTTATCCGAACCGTATTGACAGGTTATGCAGAAATCGGCTCTTGGTCTAAACCTGTAAGAGCAGGTAGTTTAGGTGAATCAGGCGATGTAGTGAGCGTATTAATCAGATAGCAAGTCTAGGAAATAAAAGGTGTAGGGAATTGGTGCGATGGCTACGCCCGCCAAAGGCATCGCGCATTGCACCGACCGACTCTTGATAATTTAAATAACTAGAGAACTAATTGAATGACACGCTTCATACATGACAAATTTGCCAAAGACTATCTAGAAGAATTGCTAAAAGATTACGGAGAAGTCAAGTCATCAGAAAAAGTCTCAGGAGAGATTAAAGAAATAGATGTTTTCTTCACTCCTGACAAACAGCAAAACTCTAATTTACAAATACTGGGTTTACTAGGAAGATTTGCTGAAAATCCTGCACTCATAGAACCCTTCCGTAATCCAGCTTCTAGTGATGAAATATGCGACTGTATTCTAAAATTATTAGAAGTAAAGGCTCATTTACGCCGAGAAGCTAAAGCCAAGAAAATCAAACTTCAAGACTCAGAAATTCCCAAATTGTGGGTTCTGACTCCAACGGTATCTGAAACTAGATTGTCTAGCTTTGGAACTCTTGAAAAAGACAGTTGGTTATCAGGAGTACATTTTCTCGCAGATGCCTTGCGGACAGCAATTGTAGCGATACATCAATTACCACAGATACCGGAAACATTATGGTTGAGGCTTTTGGGTAGGGGAAGCGTACAGTCACAGGCAATTATCGAATTGCAAGCGTTACCATTAAATCATCCATACCAAAAAGCAACCCTGGAATTAGTTTACAACTTGCGCGAAAACTTGAGAGTAAATCAAGAATTAGAAACAGATGATAGGGAGTTAGTTATGCGATTAGAACCACTTTATCAAAGAGATAGGGAACAAGCCAAACAAGAGGGAAGACAGGAAGGAAGGCAGGAAGGAAGACAGGAAGGAGAACAACATTTAATTATACGTCTGCTCAATCGTCTTGTTGGAGAAATTGATGAATCATTAATCGAGCGAATTAAAGGTTTATCGATTGAACAATTAGAAAATCTAGGAGAAGCATTACTAGACTTTTCTAATGTTGCTGATTTAGAAGCTTGGTTAAACCAACAACAAGGATAATCAATCATCAGCCGTTTTTTAGGTTGGGTGGATTGTAGCGTAACTCAACCTACTAGCTCAAATTTCATCTACGAATCCTTTCACGGAACTTTGAGACTAAATCTTTTGGTTTTTCACCTGACATAACAAAACTTGCCAACAAGCTTAAATCCAAATCTGGTAAAAGTTCACTTTTAATTATTTGCTCATACCTATTACCACGCAGATAATATAATAATAAAAATTGATTATTCTGCCAAAACCAAACTTCCGGTACACCTAAGCCTTGATAAAGCCCCAAATCATCAGCGTGATACAACAGTACTGCCGCTAAAATCACCGGAACTGCACCTTGTTTCACACCGTAGGGAGGTGCTGCTAAATGTTGATAAAGTAAATCAAAAGTTTGGCTTGTTTCTGTTGCTGCTAAACAAAAATTCTCAACTGCTTCCCACAGAGAATTCAAACCCGAATTTTCTAATGGTGGATAAAAATCCCAATAATTATCTTCTTGGCGATAAATCCCTGTTTCTTCTAACAGAGAATAATACATACTAACTTCAGGGCCATAACCTTCTAAAGCTAACCTCTCTTCATTTTGATGTTCTAACATTGCCTGAATCAATTCTCGTCTAGCCTTTACTCCTTGAGACGTTAAATCTCGACGGTTAATTAATTCATTCCACAAAATTGCACTGCGATGATAAACGCGATCGCAAATATCAGAAAGCTTACTATTAAAGTCAGTAATGTTATTGAGTATTTCGACTTGTCCCTGAATCCAACATTGCTGATTTACTCCTATACTAAAGGCCTGATTGAGAGTTTCATCTAAAAATTCTTCAGCTTCTTGTAAGCGATAATCTACCTCTTTTCTCGCTACCCCATCAGTTTGTAACTCTTTGGCTGTTTTTTTGATGTTATTTAAAGCCACAAATTCTAGAGTACGAATTCGCAAAATATCTAAGTTAGCTGCACTCAAAATAATTAATGGTTTACCATCGCTAGTTGTGGAAGGAACAGAATTAGGTATTTCTTCATCTACCCAATACCCCACAAAACCATCTGCATCCACACTACTACAACGTAACTGACTCAAATCTTCGGAATTATCTAAATAATGCCGTTCAAAATAACGTAAAGTCCCTGTCTGATAACTGTGACGTTGGGCTACTATTGGTCTTAAAGGACGCTGGAGAGATAACAGTTTAACTAAAGGCGATCGCTCTTGTTCTATATATGTACTTAATTCACTATCAACACTAAAATCAGAACCTTGCCAAATCCGCAATTCATCCAATTGACGACGATGAGTGATTAGATTCTGTTTTAATAGTTTATCAATAATTTGTTGCCAATAATTAATCTGTGTTTCTGACGGGCGATCGCACGTTGCTAAAGATACTAAAGTTCTTGTCGCCCTCATCGAACCTGTAATTGTAATGAGGTTCAAAATTCCAATAGTTTTTAGTACCCTCAGACTATCTTCTTCTAAGCGTTTAGCATCATTAATTAAATCTTGAATTTCTACCCATCTTTGCAAATTAGGGCGAGAGGCTAAACCCATTCCCGCAGCTTCAATAAAATAGTCATAAACTCGATCTAACTTAAGACTTGGTAAATTATTATCTTTAACTGTTACTTCTTCTAAAAAATTACGAAATGAGAAAGGCTCACCACTCGTTAAAAATGTGAATAAAGAACGGTCATTTTGAGCATATCGTTGACACAGAGTTGGTAAAGCAAGCCCAGATATGGGATGTAGCGGATAAACTTTTTTTATAACTCGATCGGTTATTTCTTCATCTATAATTATTGATTCTAAATATTTACTCCACTCCTCAGAATCACTACGGATAGCACAGCTGATATTGTCTGCTGCCGATGAATCAATCGCTTCTCCAATTAAACTCATCATTTGCCCAGATGATTCAGTAAAAGCAATATCCTCAAATCGCCCTTGAATCTTCGCCCATTCGTTTTTTTGAAAACTTGCTAATCTTTGAGTATATTCTGCAAATGCTTGATGTAAAATACCTAAAATGTAAATATGAGTTTTGCTATCTTTTGGTAATTCAGCTAATTGTTGTAAAAGATATAAATCCTCAGCACCTTGAGCATGAGCAGCATACTCTAAATTCTTACCAAGTTCATCAATAACAAGGAAAATACCAGTTTTAGATTCCTTAGCAACTTCTAGCACCAAATTAGGAATCTCTTTACTATCAACTTTTCCCCCATCATTAATTTTTGCTTCTAAATCTACCAACTGACGAACAACATTTATTTTATTTTTTTGAGTAGCAGTCCAAAAAGTATCAATACCTGTTAATAAAGCTCTGATATATGACTAATCGGTTCTCGTTGTCCCGTAGCCACAGCCCTCATTAATCCTACCGAGTTAATTTTGTCTTGAATTAATTGATAAATGTCACTATTTTTACCTAATTTTGATTCAGCTATTGATAAAGCTTTAATGTGCATTTTATTTTGAGATTTAGCACATAAGGAAATTAAATAATGAGCAAAAGCAGATTTCCCAGTACCATAAACACTGGTTAATGTCCAAGCTCTATTTCCTTCATCAGAATTAAAACTATTTAAGATACGTGAGAGAGAATCAATTGCTCTTTTAGTCAGAACATAACCCTCTAAAGCTTCCACACTATCTAAATCTCTTTCTAGGTTAATAGAACGAGAATAGCGGCGCTGGAGACTGAAATAATGGGATAGCTTTTTGTTAGTCATAATTTCCTTCATTCTTATTTAAACTTATAATATTTATCTAAAATTTCTTCTGCTAATATCTCTGGGCTGTCAGGGAAAGACAACTGAATTAATCCGGCTGTGTCTGAAAGAACTATCGTATCAAATTCTTTAGCAACTGTCTCAATAGCTGCACATAAAATACTTTCCGTCAGTTTAAAGACCTTCCCTGGACTACCTTCATCATAAAGTAAGCTAGGAATATTAATGGTCTGTCCTCTCTGACTTGCCCAACTAGCATATTCTAAACAAGTGGCGACTATAACTGATGGAGGCAAACTCGCTTTCGCGCCAATTTTAAACTGATAATTTTTCCCAAAATGACGGATTAAACCCAGTTCATTAAACGGACAATCAATAGAATCTTCAACGGGGCTATTGTCTCTACTCAAATCTTGTGTTGCATACATTCTTAAAATACAATTTACATCTTTGATAAAAGAAGATTCAGCAATTGTTTTGTTGAAATTATTTATATAATCTTTTAACCCCACTAAAATATCTTCTTTTGTAAAATCCAAATCTAGAAAAACATTAAATATATAATACCAAGCAGCCGCGTTGCATGTGGGTTTTAATAAATTCCAATGTAATAACCATAATGATGCTGGATCTTCTAAATAAACATCCCATCCATTATTTCCTAAAAGTTTTTCCCAAAATCTTGTTGGGAAACTATTTTTATCAATAATTTTGAATGCACTAGACCAATAACGGATAGCACGTACCATATTTTACCAACACCTAAACGTACAGGAGCATCATCCTGTAAGAAGATATCTGGATTTTTTTTGGCAGTATCAAATCCTTTTTTCAACCACCCAAAACGAGGGTGAAAAGTCTCATGATTGGCAAATACCGGATTTACTGGATTTTCAATATGTTTGAGGTTCAGACTAGTTTGGATCATGGTAGAATGGAGATAAAATACAATTATTTTCTTTATTATGGCTTAAATTAAACACAAATTAGTCAAATATTTGAGGATTTTCAACTCGACAGTGATTTTACTTTTTTTATACATTTAGGCTCAAAAACAGAATATTATCAAATATTAAATATGGCTTCTTCTATTTCATGTATAAACCTATGTTTTTATTAATTTAACTAATTAAATTTCACTTTCGTGTTAGTACAGGTGTTGATACCATAAAAGAAGATCGCAATACCTAATGATATAAAAAGGTAAAAAATGCGTGATATTAGTATAGGCTCCATCTACACAAAAGACTCACTATTTTAATTTGTTTCAGTGTGTATGGATAAAGATTAGGTTAATTTTGCATAACTTGAAGGTATTCTGGAGGATGCCCGTTCAATTTGTCCTTTCGTTTCCTTCCAGAAGTTTTAAGACATAATGCACTCAAATTGCCAATTGGCTGAATTACTTTACACAATCGACAACTCAAATCTTTATATTTAAAGCCAGCAGCGGGATTTGAACTCGCGACCTTCCGATTACAAGTCGGATGCACTACCACTGTGCTATGCTGGCAATTTTTTGATTACTCTTAAGTAGCAACCACAATTTCTTATTGTACCATAATCGATTTATTTGTCTAGCTGTAATTGCTAAAAAATATTTCCCTATTCCTAAATTAGGCTAAAAGACGAGATATTTTGGCAATATCGCTGCTTTTGTGTGCCTATATGCTTGAGTTGGCGTTGCAATTGTAGTGATTGCGATCGCTGATAAAGTTGATAAATTAATATGCATGGCAAAAGCTAACTAAAATTCTGGGCTTGGGCGCAAAAATATCTGGCGCAGTTCTAAAACTGTATTTTCCTAGCACAGCTGAATAAAGGGACAGAAATATATAATTATTTTTTACAGATTACAAGCATGGCAGCATTGCTCGGACGAGATTTATTAAGTCTAGCGGACATCAGTCCTACGGAACTTCAAGAACTTCTACAATTGGCAACTCAACTTAAATCACAACAGTTGAAGTTGCAGTGCAATAAAGTTTTGGGGTTGTTGTTCTCCAAAGCTTCAACTCGTACACGGGTAAGTTTTACTGTGGCGATGTACCAACTGGGTGGACAGGTAATCGATCTCAATCCTAATGTCACTCAAGTTAGTCGCGGGGAACCTTTACAGGATACGGCGCGCGTGTTGGACCGATATCTGGATATTTTGGCAATTCGCACTTTTGCACAGCAAGATTTAGAAACTTTTGCTCACTATGCCAAGATTCCGGTAATTAATGCGCTTACCGATGCAGAACATCCTTGCCAGGTATTAGCGGATTTATTGACGGTTCAAGAAAGCTTTAACACCCTTACTGGGTTAACTTTAACCTACGTGGGTGATGGAAATAATATGGCTAATTCTTTGATGTTGGGCTGTGCTTTGGTAGGAATGAATGTCAGAATTGCTACCCCTAGCGGATATGAGCCAGATTCTCAGATTGTAGAACAAGCAAGAGCGATCGCTAATAACAAAACGGAAGTCCTCGTCACTAATGATCCAGAATTAGCAGCTAAGGGTTCTGCTGTAGTTTACACTGATGTCTGGGCGAGTATGGGGCAAGAAGCAGAAGCAGACAACCGGATGCCAATTTTCCAGCCTTACCAAATTTCTGAACATCTATTAAGCCTTGCGGAACCAGAGGCAATTGTTTTACACTGCTTACCAGCCCATCGTGGTGAAGAAATTACCGAAGCTGTTATTGAAGGTTCTCAATCACGAGTTTGGGAACAGGCAGAAAATCGTCTGCACGCTCAAAAAGCTTTACTTGCAAGTATCTTAGGGGCGGAATGAAAAGAGTTAGGAGACGCGATTAATCGCGTCTGTACAAAAGTTAAGAGTCAGAATGGCGAGTGTGCTGCTGGCTCTTAACTACTTAAAATTTGTAAAAATCAAGAATAAATTGGTAAAAGAAAAGAGAATATTCTAGCTTTTGACTTTCATATTTTTATTTTTCTCTTGTTATGGGGAGTTTTTTGTAGTACTAATGTTCTAGAGACATTTATAATTACTTCCCACAAATTTATGGAACGTCTAACTGAAGCTCAACAAGAACTTTACGAATGGTTAGCAGAATACATCCGATCGCACCAGCATTCGCCTTCAATTAGGCAAATGATGCAAGCGATGAACTTGAAGTCACCAGCACCAATTCAAAGCCGTTTAGAACATTTACGCACTAAAGGATATATAGAATGGACTGAAGGACAAGCGCGAACGATTCGGATTTTGCGTCCTGTAAAGCTAGGTGTACCAATTTTGGGCACAATCGCTGCTGGTGGTTTAATAGAACCGTTTACTGATGCTGTAGATCATTTAGACTTTTCTAATTTCGATTTACCTCCCCAAACCTACGCTTTGCGGGTAGCTGGCGATAGCATGATTGAAGATTTAATTACTGATGGCGATGTGGTATTCCTGCGTCCAGTAGCAGAACCAAATCATTTAAAAAATGGTACTATCGTCGCTGCCAGAGTGGATGGATTTGGTACAACATTAAAACGTTTTTATCGCCAAGGTGATCGCGTTACCCTCAAACCAGCAAATTCTAAGTACAATCCCATTGAAGTCAGTGCTATGCAAGTGCAGGTGCAAGGTTCTCTCATCGGTGTTTGGCGCGGTTACAACTGAGGAATGGGGAATGGGAAGTAGGGAGTGGGGATTGGGAAAGATAAGTACCAATGACCAATGACTAATGACTAAATTAATATGTACCTGACGAAAAATCCAGTGCAGCAACTGCCCACTTTCCGGTTAAAATTACCATTTGCAAGGGAAAGTAAGGGCAGTTATTACACTCCGCAACCATTACCAGGATGCCCAAGAATGCCTCCGTCTCTGCAATTGCGGCAATATCAGCGACAAGCGATCGCTAGCTGGTTTACCAACAATGGCAGAGGGACGTTGAAAATGGCTACTGGTAGTGGTAAAACAATTACCGCACTAGCGATCGCTTGTGAACTCTACCAACAGATTAATTTACAAGTTCTGTTGGTAGTTTGTCCCTATCGCCATCTCGTCACCCAATGGGCGCGGGAATGTGAAAAATTTAATTTGCAACCCATTTTAGCTTTTGAGAATTTACGCACTTGGCAAAGCCAACTTTCTACCCAAATTTATAATCTGCGTTCTGGTTCTCAACGGTTTGTCACGGTGATTACTACAAACTCCACTTTAATTGGAGATGGGTTCCAGTCTCAACTCAAATATTTTCCTGCCAAAACTTTAATTATTGGGGATGAAGCGCATAATTTAGGCGCACCCAAGCTAGAAGAAAGTTTGCCGCGCAGTGTTGGGTTGAGAGTGGCTTTATCTGCCACACCGGAGAGGTATTTTGATGATTTTGGTACACAATCTTTATTTGATTATTTTGGCCCAGTTCTCCAGCCAGAGTTTACTTTGAGGGATGCGATCGCTCAAGGTGCTTTAGTACATTATCTGTATTATCCGGTGTTGGTGGAATTAACTGAAGCAGAAAGTATTGCCTATTTAAAGTTAACTAAAAGAATTGGGCGATCGCTACTTTACCGAGATAGAGAAAATGGACAAGCCGGAAGTTTTGAAGACAATGAAGATTTAAAGCCTTTATTGATGCAAAGAGCAAGATTAATTGGTGCGGCGGAAAATAAATTAAATGCTTTACGGGATTTAATGGCAACTCGCCGCGAAACTACTCATACACTTTTTTATTGTAGTGATGGTTCCCAAGATGCAGGACAACGTTCATCTCTACGCCAACTTAAAGCTGTTGTTAAAATTCTTGGAGTGGATTTGGGGTACAAGGTAAGCACCTATACAGCCCAAACAACTTTACAAGAAAGAGAAATTTTACGGCATCAATTTGAAAGTGGAGAGTTGCAAGGTTTAGTGGCAATTCGCTGTTTAGATGAAGGTGTTGATATTCCAGCAATTCAAACTGCGGTGATTTTATCAAGTTCTGGTAATCCTCGCCAATTTATCCAGCGACGGGGGCGAGTTTTACGTCCTCATCCTGCTAAAGAACGTGCAACGATATTTGACATGATTGTTTTGCCACCAGATTTAGATAGAGAAACGATAGAAGTTGAACGTAATCTATTAAAAAAGGAATTGCGTCGCTTTGTGGAGTTTGCTGATTTGGCTGATAACGCTGGTGAAGCAAGAATGAAGTTACTTGATTTACAAAAACGATATGGTTTATTAGATATTTCATAATGAACTATATAGTTGTATTTTTTTGTAAAAATTTTCAAGTTTTGAAAAAACAAGCATTAAGTATGAAATAATAAAATTATGAATTAGATCATAATGGAATATAACTGGCTTTAAAAATTTTACTTACATCCCATTATGATCCAAATTGTTAATATTAATAATAACAGAATATAATTCAATAATAAAGTCTTTTTTCCAAGAAAAGTATAAATTTAAAAAATAGTTTTTACAAAATTAAAGATAACGCTAACAGTGGCTTTACGGTGGTAAATACAGCACTAGACAAAGTTAAAATATGGAAAATCTATATTTCCAAACCGAAGATGTCACAAGGTGCAAATATCGATGATGTGCAAGAGCCAATAACCAGCGCTCCGCCTGAAATACGGCAACTTATTGAGCGCGTATGGAAACTGGAAAAAGGCAGGCTAGATAAGAAGAGTAATGGCCCTATTAATGAGGATATTTTGAAAATTATTAAGGAAGAGGTGCGATGAAGCTGACTTCAATTAAGCTATACAACTTTCGCTCCTTTTATGGTACGACACCAGAGATGCACCTGGCTAGTGGAGATGTTCAGAACACAACCATTATTCATGGTAATAATGGCTCTGGAAAAACCAGTTTACTAAATGCCTTTACTTGGGTATTATATGAAAAATTTAGTGCCGCGTTTGCATCGATAGAGCAGTTGGTAAATAAGCGTGCGATCGCAGAAGCTCAAAAAGGTCAAGCTGTAGAATGTTGGGTAGAGATTGGCTGGGAACATGAAGGTAAACGCTATCGAGTTAAACGCGCCTGTCGGTCTTATAAAAACGAAGGTGATTTTGACACTGGCAAAACTCAATTAACCATGTGGGTTGGTGCGGATGATGGCAAATGGAATATACAAATTCAGCAACCAGACGATATAATTAATCAAATTTTACCCGCTACTTTACATCAATATTTTTTCTTTGACGGCGAACGAATTGAAGAAATAGTCCGTTCTGATAAAAAAGCTGAAATTGCCGAAGCTACAAAAATTTTCTTGGGTGTGGAAGTAATCAACCGTTCCATCAGACATTTGGGAGATGCTAAAAAAACTCTAGAAAATGAGTTGAAAGCTATTGGTGATTCTGAAATTAAACAACTGTTACGACAGCAAGAAAAGATAGAACGAGAGCGTGAACGCATTACCAAACGGCAAACTGAAATTAAAGAAGAATTAGAATATCAACAAACTTTTAAAAAAGAGACAAGTAATCGTTTACGAGAACTGAGCGCTGCTAAAGAATTGCAAGAAAGATGGCAAGATTTAGAAACACAGAAGACGGCGAATCAAGAAGAATATAAAAAAACGAAGCAAGCACTGAAAAAAGTTATCTCCGCACGGGGTTACACAGTTTTACTATCAGAAGCTACATCCCAGTTTCGAGGAATTATCCATGATTTGAAGCAGCGCGGCGAATTAACATCAGGAATTTCACGAGAATTTGTGAATGATTTACTCACTTCTCAGCGCTGTATTTATGGCGCAGAATTACACGAGGGTAATCATTCTCATACTCATGTAAGTAGGTGGTTAAATAAAGCAGGTTCCTCGGCGGTAGAAGAAACTGCAATTCGTATGAGCGCACAAGTAGATGAAATTGATAAGCAAGCAATAGAATTTTGGGAAGAAGTTGATAGAGAACAAGCTAGGATTAATCAGTTAAGGCAAAGCATATCTCAAATTGAAGGCGATTTAGATAATATTCAAGAACGGTTGCGAAAAGATGCTAATGAAGAAATTAGTAGTTTGCAAAAACGTTTAGATGAAATTGAAAGTAAAATTGATGAATTGAATCGAGAGCAGGGTGCAAATCAGCAGCAAATTGCTCAACTGACAATTGAAATTGAAGGTTTAAATAAACAAATTGCCAAACAAAAACTGAATGAAGACAAGCAAACTTTAGCACAGCGACGAATTAACGCCACTCAAGATGCAATCGAACGGTTAACGGAAGTTAAAAATCGTCAAGAGCAACAATTTCGCCTACAACTAGAAAAACGAGTCCAAGAGATATTTACTGAGATTTCTGTTACTCCATATATTCCTAAAATTAGCGATAAATATGAATTGACATTAGTAGAAAATACTACAGGTATAGAAGCACCAGTTGCAGCTTCCACCGGTGAGAATCAAATTCTCAGTTTATCCTTTATAGCTAGCATCATTGACAAAGTACGGGAATGGAGTGAAAAGCGGAAAATAATGATGATTCCCGATAGTAGCACTTTCCCAATTGTTATGGATTCACCCTTCGGTAGTTTGGATGAGAATTCACGGCGACACATTGCGAAAACAATTCCCCAATTAGCGAATCAGTTGATAGTTTTAGTTACTAAAACTCAGTGGCGGGGTGAAGTTGAAGCAGAAATGACAGAATACTTTTCAGAAATATTACGAACAACAAGAACTCAAAACTTATATTGATGAAGTCCTAAATGTAGATGCAGTACCGATCGCACTAGGCGTTTACTTTGTTTTTCGAGACGAAGCGGAAAAAGAAAGTTATAAAGCTATCCGCTTCTTTTCTGCGACTTCTACACCGCGAGTCCGCATCCCCACAAAGCGGTTTGAAGATTATCAAGAACAGCTGCAACCATTAATGGCTTTCTTTACCAAACGCGGTAGATTACCTGTGAAAGGCGAATTGGAAAATGAACAGGAATTACTCAGCGAATTTGGGAACTTTCGCCGCGCCTTCGGTGTAGTTTTGCAAGCTACTGATGAGGCTGAATGGGATGCGATCGCTTACCGTCGTTCTCTCGATATCCAAGTTTATCTTGCCCTCACTCACTTTGATAAACGTCCTGCATGGCAAAAGCTAGCCCCAGAAATGCGTCACGATATCAAAGCCTTTTTTAGTAGCTATGAGGAAGCTTGTCAAGTAGCCGACCAAAAGCTTTTCAGCTTAGGTAAACCTGGGGTGATTCAGACTGCGTGCGAAATAAGCAAAATTGGTAAACACACGCGCGGTGCGCTTTACATCCATGTTTCCGCACTAGCAGCACTTGATCCCATACTACGAATTTGTGAAGGTTGCGCTAGCCGTACCATTGGGCGTGTCGATGAAGCCACGTTGATCAAATATCACACTGATAAGCCGCAAATATCCTATCTGTCTTACCCGGAATTCGATACCGATCCCCACCCGGCGTTAAAAGCCAGCATAGGTATTGATTTAAAAACCCTAGTGGTCACTCACCGAGACTATGCAACTAGGGAGAACCCGCCAATTTTGCACCGCAAGGAAACATTTGTTACCAACAACTACCCTGGTTACGAAGAATTTGCTAAACTCACCCAACAAGAACAGGAATTAGGGCTGCTTAAGCAAAAAAGCGACATTGGTACGCGTGAAGGTTGGGAAAAATGCCTTGCTGCACACAGAGTAGAAATCAAGGGGCATCAGGTTTATCCAATTTAAGAAACTTAAGAAAACGCTGACGCTATAAGGTTATCCTGAATTTGTATTTAACCCAAGTAAATCTTGGTAGTTTGCCATGTTTGCGGGAAATCACACAGCAGCTATGACGAGTTTCAATGCCCGATCGGGATTATATAGGGAACTGCTGCCACTCTGATAATTCAAACCTTTATAGGCACTAGTTAGATGATATACTTTTGCATTTCCTCGTTGTATTTTATTGATATTTCCTCAAAAGAGGCAAAAATTTGAAACTATGAGGAAAATTAAATCGCTACTGGGAGTTTTCGGTAGTCGCAAGATGGCGGCTTTATTATTTTTAGGTTTCTCATCGGGTTTACCATTATTGTTAATCGGTCATACGCTAAAGGCTTGGATGACCGAGGAGAAGGTAGATTTAGCCGCTATTGGTTGGTTTAGCCTTGCTAGTTTGCCTTATTCCTTGAAGTTTTTGTGGGCACCCTTGGTGGACAGGTTCACTTTGCCAGTTTTGGGGCGACGACGGGGTTGGTTAATTTTGACGCAGATTGCTTTGATCGTAGCGATCGCATTCATAGCTTTTCAACAACCCAAACAAGCATTACAGTTACTAGCCATCAACGCCATAGTCATTGCTTTTATCAGTGCAACTCAAGATATCGCTGCTGATGCCTACCGTACCGACGTTTTAGAAAAACTAGAAATGGGGGCTGGTGCAGCAGTTTTTATCTTAGGTTATCGAATTGCCCTGTTAGTCGCAGGTGCTTTAGCCTTGATACTTGCTGACAAACTGCCTTGGTCATCGGTTTACTTGTTTATGGCAGGGACGATGGTAATAGGTATTTTTGCCACGTTGTTTGCACCAGAACCCAAGGAAATTAGCCCTCCAGCTTCTCTCGCTGATGCTGTAATCTTGCCCTTCCGAGAATTTTTTCAGCGTCAAGGGATTATCAAAGCTATTCTAATGCTTGCATTCATTACCCTATATAAGCTAGGTGATGCTTTGTTGAGTAATATGACCACGCCTTTTTTGCTGCAAACGGGTTTTACCAAAACCGATATTGGGGCAATTCAAGTGGGGATGGGGTTAATTGCTACGATTGTCGGCGCTTTAGCAGGTGGTTCAATTTTGAGTGCTATTGGCATCAATCGATCACTTTGGGTTTTTGGTATTCTACAAGCAGTAAGTAATTTAGCTTACTTTTTTCTAGCGTACATCGGTCAAAACTACCAAGCTATGGTACTTGCCATCAACGTAGAACAATTTTGTGGTGGATTGGGGACAGCAGCCTTTGTTGCCTTTTTGATGAGTCTTTGTAACCAGCGGTTTTCCGCAACCCAATATGCTTTGTTATCTAGCTTAATGGCTGTCAGCCGCGATATTCTGGCGGCCCCTGGAGGCGCGATCGCACAAAGCACAGGTTGGCCTATATTTTTCTTAATTACCATCGCCGCCGCTGTACCAGGACTACTCCTATTACCAGTATTTGCCCCCTGGAACCCTCAGCCAGTGGCAGTATCCAGACCAGGACTTGAGGACGAAGAAGAGGATATATGGGGAATCAAGTAGTTATTGCTGTCGGCACATTCATCCTCTTACTCACCGGTTTATTACTTGGCTATGTTCTCTCACAATTAGTTCTGGGATTTCTAGCATTTAACCTCCTAACTTTTTTTGGAACACTCAGCCTAATTTTAATTTTTGGGACACTTTATTACGTTTTATTTTGGCAGTTACGAAGAGATCAGTCCCGACCATCAACTATAAATCAAGGGATACCAGACCAGGTAGACGATGGTGTATCTGATAGCTATCTCAAAAACAGGCTGATCGCTAAGTTATCCGGTGACACTGCCGAAGCTGAACGGTTAATTGAACAGGCAAAAGAAACTTATCCTGGACTGCCAGAGAATTGGTATTGCCAGAAAGTGCTTGATGAGTTGGAGCACGATCAATAGTACTGTGAGAGTAGGGGACACGGAATGAGGAGGAGCAGGGAGCAAATAGGAAAGAGGTAATTTTAATTTTCCGCCTTGCTCCATGACCGAACAATTCGCAGTGACGCTCCTTCGTCGCTACCGCTATAACGCAATTGCGGATGTAATTGATAACTGATTCATCCTTCAAGGTCATTGCCCCTAATTTTAATTATGAAAAGAAACAAAACACGTAGTATAAATATTCAAGCCCCCGCCTTCATGCGTGGGGTATTATTAATTGCGAATTACGAATTGGAAATTGCGAATTGCTTTGACCCATACCCAATGCCCAATACTTCTCTGTGAGAGGCTGCACCAACAGGACTTTGCGTAAATCGAGCGAAGTCGAGATTCGCACAGATCGCTACTTCGGCTCCACTCAGTACAAGTCAGTACAAGTGCCCAATGCCCGATTCCCTTGCACATAAAATTGTTAAAATGAATCAAGAATACTTCACAAATCTTCAGCTACATTCTCATAAAAGTTCGTAGCTCTTTTTGCAATTAGAATATGGCTATTTTTCGTCAATACATCGCTCCCCTGTTTGCAGTATTAGTATTTTTCTTTGCCCTAGTGGCAGTTAGCGCCCGCATCTTTTTACCCTCTGATATGGCAGCACCCGCACCAATTGAAGAGGTGGGGGTAAGTTTTCAACCTACTCCAACTGATTTACCATTAGCAGTAAATAACGCAAGTTAGCTAAGTCAATAAACATCAGCAGTGTCTGAGCAACTACTACCTGGGTATATTATTCGTCGTGGCTCCACTTCGGATCGAGCGCTGCTGCTTAAATTCATGCAGCGAACTTACCAGGATCTTTTTCCCAATGAGGATTTTTCTCACCTAGAACAGACAGTTAAGCAATACTTCTCTAGCGATACGCCCTTGTGGTGGGTAGAAGAGGAGGGGGAGCAGGGAGCAGGGAGCAGGGAGCAGGAGCAAATTCCTCTCATCTCTACCCTTCCTACTGCCCCTTTGCCTCCTCCCTATGCGCCATTCCCAATGCCTAACGCCCATCCCCCGATAGCGTGCCTCTGGGTGGGCAATGCCATAGATCAAGTGCATGGTAACCGTCATGCTCACATCTTTATCCTCTACGTTGTACCAGAACATCGGCGACTGGGTATTGGTAAAGCCTTGATGCGATATGTGGAAAGTTGGGCTATTGAAAGAGGCGATCGCCAGATTGGACTGCAAGTGTTTCAATCAAACAAACCTGCATTAAATCTTTATAATCAGTTAGGTTATCAAACCCAATCCCTGTGGATGGTAAAATTCCTAAGTGCAGAAAAATAAACTATAGGATAGCAGTAACATACTTTAACGTCTGAGTTATGGCGTTTCTCGTTGAGTTTGTCTCAACGAGGCGAAAGGAAAGTGTATAATGACGCAACTAATACTACTTATAAAGCTTTAACTTATTGGCGCGGGGGATTATGTATTGATCCCGAAAAGGGATTGAGATGAAATTATGTATGACGAAGACGATCTAAGCCTACTCGATATTGAGGAGGAGCTAGAAAGCCCCTTAGATAAAATAGAGCCGCTAACTGACGAATCAGTTGTGGCAAAACCAGATCCAGAAGTGATGCTGGCCCTGCTGGACAATCCCCAGCCCCAGCAAAGAATGTTAGCGGCGCGTGCTTTTTGTGATATAGAAGATGCGCGTGCTACCCCCTATCTGATTCGCTTGTTAACTGATACCTGTCCCTTAGTGCGGGTGAGTGCAGCCTATGGCCTCGGACGCAATCCCAGTTCAGAAGCAGTGAGTCCATTAATTGCTCAATTAAACAGTGATTGGAATGGCTATGTGCGTAAAGGCGTTGTTTGGGCTTTAGGAAACTGTCACGATCGCCGTACTTTACCGCCCCTAGCAGACGCCTTAAAAACTGACATTTCGGCAGTGCGTTTGTGGGCTGCTAGCGCCTTAGCACAGATGGCAGAAGTAGGTTATGAAGCAGTTATAAGGGCAATACCACCATTAATTGAAGCCTTAGTCAAAGATCCAGTCGCAGCAGTGAGAAGTAACAGTGCTTGGGCAATTGGTCAACTGTGCCGCGAACTGCCTTCTAATGTAGTTTATGCGACAGCGATCGATGCTCTAATTCAAGCCTTTGCCGAAGATGAAGATTTAGGAGTCCGGGCAGACGCTAAAGCCTCACTGTTAGGAGTGGGTGATCCGCGTGGCTTGCAGCTGATTGAAACCCTGGAACAAGAAGGGTGGTTTTGAGTTAGGCATTGGGCATTGGGTATTAATCACTCGATTCCCAACTCCTAACTCCGCACTCACTAACCTTCAGCTACAGGTTTGACCAAATTTAAATCATAAGGACGTTCTGTATCATCTTCGCCCAAATATTCACCATTTTGAATTTCTAGAATAACTAGGGGAATATGTCCAGGATTTTCTACTTTATGTAGTGTTGCTGCGGGGACATAAGTTGATTCGTTTCGATTCAGCAATATTTCTTCTTCTCCACATGTCACCTTCGCGACACCGGAAACTACAACCCAATGTTCATTGCGGTGATAATGAATTTGTGGTTTGATTCCGTGCCTGGGCTTGATTTCAACACGGCTAATTCTATAAGTATCTCCCTCCTCGATCACCTCCACCTCACCCCAGTATCGTGTGCCTGAATGTGAAGGCAATTCGTTGACATTTGACTGAGTATTATTTTCATTGGGAGTCATAATCAATTTCTCAACCAGATGAGTATTAATATTTTTCTGTAATTTACCGTAAACGGGATAAACCTGGATAGGCAGATGTAGTCACAACTGCTCTAAATTTCCTCTAGGGAATCATTCATCCCCCCGTATATTGAATCCGGTAAATCCGATTATTAGCTTCTTCTGTTAGTAGTAGACTACCATCTGGCAGCACGAGTAAACCTACAGGTCGTCCCCAAGTGGTTGGTACAGAAGGATTTAGTAAAAAGCCTGTGAGAAAGTCTTCATAATAGCCAAGCGATCGCCCTTTTGCATCGAAGGGAACAAATACAATTTTATAACCAGTACCGCGATCGCGATTCCAAGAACCACGAAAAGCAGTAAAAGCACCGTTCCGGTATTTTTCTGGAAACGTTTTACCATCATAAAACTGCAAACCCAATGCTGCTGAGTGCGCTTGGAACAGCACATCTGGAGTTTGGGTACGGGCTACTAAGTCGGGGCGTTTACTTTTGCCTTCCGTCTTTTGGCGCGGATCGAGGTTGTTTGGTGTTAGGTAAGCATAGGGCCAACCGTAAAATGCCCCTTGTTTAACGCGTGTCAGATAGTCTGGAACTAATTCATCACCGATTCCATCGCGTTCGTTGACAGTGGTGTAAAGCTCCTTAGTTACAGGATGAAAGTCCAAACCAACAGGATTACGCAAGCCGGAAGCGAAAGTTCGCTGCTGGGAACCATCTAAATTCATCACCTGTACTGAAGCCCGTGGTAGGGGTTCTTCATCCACATTCGTTCCTGAACCAACTGAAACATATAATTTATTACCGTCGGGCGAGACAACGACATTGCGTGTCCAATGGTTGTTATAACCTTGAGAAGGTAAGTCGGCAATTTTTTTTCCCTTACCTGTAATTTTATTTTGACCTTTTGTATAGGGAAAACGCACCACAGCATCTGTGTTTCCTAGGAAAAAGGAATTATCTGCAAAAGTCATACCAAAAGGCCTATTGAGTCCGTTGTCCCTACTAGCAAAAGTTTCTCGAACGTCGGCTACGCCGTCACTGTTGCTGTCACGTAACAGACGAATGCGGTTTTGCCCGGTTTCAGTCACCAGAACATCACCACTGGGGGTTAAAGCTAGCCAGCGTGGGGCATCTAAACCTTCTGCAAATACGTTAACTCTAAAGCCTGCTGGTACACGCAGCACTGGATTTTGCGGGATGGGCACAACTTCAGGCCGCTTAGAGGCGCTTTCTGTTGCGAAGGGTGCTGGTAAATTTTTTAGATTGATGCGGATGGGCTTGGGTGAGAGTGCTTCAGTTCGGACAATATTTTTTGGCTGTGTAGAATTCTGTGTCAGTTGGGCAGAAGATCCGGATATTTGTGGTGTGAAATTATCTGAAGAAGCGCGAGTCTGGTTACAGGCTGTTGTCAAGGTTAGTAAAAAGACTGGCAGCAAGAAACGCGCAGAGACTTTCATGGGGGTAGATATTATGACACAATTTTCTTACCTTAGACTTGAGTTTTAATCAATGTCACCCGTCTAAAGTCCTATTTTTCTTAGTTAGTCAATACTATTAAGGTACTAGGAAAATAATTACTCCCCTATTTTCAATGTCCAATCCCCAATATTCATACATATAAGCATTTATTAGCTAAGTAAAAAATTTTCAAATTCTGCTGCTGGCAATGGACGACTAAATAGAAAACCTTGCATAGAATTACAGTTATGTTGGCGCAAAAAAGCCAGTTCTGATTCCGTTTCTACACCTTCAGCTATTACATCTAGATTGAGATTGTGAGCCATTTGAATTAATGCTTGAGTAATGGCTGATTTTTGTAAATCGTTAGCAACATTATGAATAAAATAACGGTCGATTTTTAATGTATTAATTGGTAAATTTTTCAGATAAATTAAAGAAGAGTAGCCTGTACCAAAATCATCAATTGCAATGTTTATACCCAAAGATTGCAATTTGCTCATAGTAGTGATCGCACTATTTACGTCTTGCATAATCATGCTTTCAGTTAATTCTAGCTCTAAGTCATCTGGTTCTAAGTTATTCATAGCTATAAAATTAACTATATTATGAATAAAATCTGGTTGATTAAATTCAATTACTGACAAATTAACAGCAACAGTCAAAGAATAAATCCCGGCATCACGCCAGCCTTTGATTTGTTTACATACATTTTTTAATACCCATTTACCAATTGGAACAATTAAACCCGTAGACTCTGCTAACGAAATAAATTCTGTTGGATAAATCAGTCCTAATTCAGGGCTTTGCCAGCGCAATAAACTTTCAGCAGCTACTATTTTCCCAGAAGCAATATCAATGATTGGTTGATAATAAATTTCAAATTCTTGAAAATTATTTTGTTGAATAGCCCGGTGCAAGCTAATTTCTAATAGCTGCATCTTAGGAGACAAGTTTTTAGTGACTCTTGGACGAGATAAATGCCTTTTTAAAGTAGCATGCTTTTCCAATCTGTTTATAATCGCACTTAATAACTCAGCACGAGTGAAAGGCTTAGTTATATAATCATCAGCACCCATATTCATACCTTGGCGGAAGTCAGATTTGGCAGATTTTGCAGTCAGAAAAATGAAGGGAATTGTTGCAGTTGTTGGATCTTGCCGTAATATTGTTAATACGCCATAACCGTCAAGTTGTGGCATCATCATATCGCAAAGAATTAAATCGGGAACTTCGGATATAGCCAAATTTACCCCAATTCTGCCATTAGCTGCACCAATAGTTTCAAAATCTTCAGCTTCTAACAAATCCAAAATATTTTCACGGACGGCTTCTTCATCTTCTATTATTAAAATTTTGGTCATAATTTATCTCAATTTATGTTTTATTTTTATGGAAAAATACCGATATTTTTTGTATATAAGTTCTATATATTTGTGGTAAATACTTCACTTTAGTAGCTATATATAGTTTTTTAAAATTCCCATTTCTAATCCAATACCTAGTATATTCACAACATTAATGGCGCGGTGCGATAAAATCATTCAAATAACGGATGGAGTTCGCTAGCCCAAAAGCTATAGGCTTCCAGCATTTCCCGCGCTTGATAGCGCATGATAGCCACAATATTTTTCCTAATAAATGTACTGCTATATGCAAAACTCTTGCAGTTGTAAATTACTGCTGGGCTGAAGGAGAGTAAATATTGCAGATACTGTTGTTTGACAAGTAACGCCCACCATATTATTTCCCAATATGGGCACTCAACTACATCTTGTGGCTGTAATTCTCCAAGGTGGGATGCTTTTTGGTTAACTTCTAACACGATACCTTCTATTATCAGCAACTCGATAAACTGGCAGGAACCGTTGAAGATGGGGCTAAATCGTCTTTCACTCTCACGAAATGATACTTTTGCCTGTAAACAGGAGGTACTATCCACAGAAACTCCAATGAGGTGAGTAGGTTTGCCTTGTCGCATCTTTAAGTACTATAGCGCGTACTAGTAACCATTTGTACTTAAGTAGTTGTCCCTCAAGGAGAATTTGATGTTCTACCTTAAAGGAACCAATATTTAGTGTCACCTCTAATTTTTTCTATTTCTTTTGCCAATGGTTGACAAATACTTTCAGGTGGGATGTAAGCGACAATGTAACCTTGGTTATCTGTAATTGGCAGTAGATCGGACAGGTGAAGCAACAGTAATACTACTGAGACTTTAATCAAAGATTTTGACACATTTAATGTCATAGCCAGGGTATGCATAACTTCAAAATATTGGCTGTTTTTAAGCTAGTTTCTGAAGCTATAAGCAAGTTATTTAAGGCTTTTTACTTCAGATTTTCCAATATTTTGACGCAAAACAAGTAATAATATTTAGGTTATAAACACTGTAAAAGGTGTGTTAAGAATTACAAACTAGCTTATATCTAGCTAGTTGGAAATTAAATATTACCCAATAATCGATTAGTTTTTCTCCCCCCAATACGGTTTGACAAAGAGAAAGTTATCTATTGAGTTGAGCAATTATTGAGCAGGGGAATAAAAATTATTGCCTAATAAGACTCTTTTGCCTCCCCTGCCTCCACTGCCTCCCCTGCTCTCTTGCCTCTTCACTAAGGACGCAATTGCAACCGTCGTTCACCGTAACGTAATAGCCTTTCTATAGCTACAAGCCGATTTTCCCAAACTTTGACTTGATAAGAATTTGACTTAAGCTCTTGGCTCATCAATGCCCGAAATTGGGACTGGAAACGGCTTAGAGAGGCTCTAGCCATTAGTAGCTTGCTGGAAGAAGGGGAAGCCCCAAGCTGATTTAAAGCACTACGTAAAACTTCTGCCTGGTTATTAAAATCTGATATTGTCTTATTTGGTTTTTGTAATTGCTCATTTTGGAAAACAAATTTCCATTCTCGTTGCAGCGCGGTGTAACGAATCGCAGCAGTTTGAAAAGGCTGGCGGTGAGGAATAGGTTCAGTTGTAGTGGATGTTGTGGCTTTAACTCTACCTTGGGTGTTAATAAAGAGTTTTTGTAGCTCGTTGTTAAAGTTCTCTGCGGCAAAGAGGGCATAACCACTAACTGGCAAGTCCCTTACTAACTGGAGTTGATCGAATGTCCCAATTGTTGGTAAAGAAAGTAAGCGGATTCCTGGTAGTAACAAGGTAGATCCCAATTGTTTAGAAGCGATCCAGGGTTGGGCCAGTCGTTGGAAGCGAGAAGTATCTAGAGCATAAGTCATGGGAACAATTAAATCTACATCCCCCCGTCTTGCCCAAGTTTCCCAGTTTTGTTGAATTTTCTGAATCCGCTCTAGTTCCGGCAAAGGAAATACTGCAACCGACAAAATCAAATTTGGCTGTTTTTGTCTCAACTGCCGTGATAATTGGGCGACAAAGCTATCAACTTGCTCGGTGCGAAATGTCGTCCACTTTTGCCACAAGTCTGGTTGGCTAGGGAAAATATTCACTGGATCTACGCCAGTAACTTGCTGAAATTGCGCCCTTGCAGCTTTGCCATAGCCGTAGCTTCGGCCTGCTGATGGGTCTTGAAAGGGGTAGCGAATATAGTCTAGCTGTAAACCATCCACGTCATAGCGAGTAACAATTTCCTCGTACAGCTTGAGCAAGTACTGCCGCACTTCGGGGTTAGCTGGGTCGAAGAATGGCTTAGTCTGACCAACGGGAATCATGTTGCCCAAGTTATCATAGTTTGCCCAATCGGGATGAGCCGCCAGTACTGGCCCTGGAAAATTACTATTAACGTTGATAATCTCATTGTGCCGTTGATTGCCAGCAGCAAAAGTCCAAACCCACGCGTGTAATTCCATGTCTCGCTCATGGGCTAATTTCACCGCATCTGCCAGTGGATCCCACCCACGAATTAATGGGTTTTGCTCTTTTGCCACTTGGCTCGGATAAATGGTATAGCCAGCGTTAACAGTTTCAAAGAAGACGGTATTAATCCCAGCTTGGACTAGGCGATCAAAAATCTTGGACAGTCCTGCCTTGTTACCAGCACGAACAATCGTTCCCCGGTCTAACCAAACTGCTCGGATTTCTGGTTGAGCGAGTCTCTGATCAACAGGAAACTGCTGCCACAAAATCGTCTTTGCTACTAGCCACTGCTGACGAGCCAAAGCGTAGTTTTTTTGGGCAATCAATTGGGGCAAGTTTCTAGCAATTCCCCTTGCTTGTACTAAGGCTTGGTCTTTACTCATACCTAGCGCTTCCAGTTTAGTTGAAGCCAATTGCGTGGATTGCTCTTTGACAGACTGGGAGGCGTAGGTGTCTAAATACCTAGAGAATTGCTTTTCCTCAGATATTCCAACGCTTTCGTTAACTGCACCGACTGATGCCGCTAAATGAGCGCTTTCTACTCGACCAATCAGATTTTCTAGCTCTTGCTGGAGAGCGATCGCTTGATTGTTGTCAATCGGCTCATTGGAGTTGGGTGCAACATCCAGACCCACCGCTTGTTCTAATTGGTCAATAGCCTCTTGGGAACTTGGAGGTTTGACTGTAGGAAGCGGTTTAGCTATGGGAGCAGTGGCAGCTTTAGGAGGAGGAGATGAGGGAGATGAGGGAGATGAACTGCCCCTCTGCTCCCCTGCCCCCTGCCTCCTCGGCGCAGCCGCCACCGTTGTAGAACAGTTTGGGGAACCTCCTGCTACTTTTTTCATGCGATTCGATGGTGCTGGCGCTGTCAAATAGTAATTGATAGCAGCTTTTAACCAGGCATTATCTAATCCGGCGGCTGTTGCTGTATCTGTTCCCCAGCGCCAGCCTAAAAAGGTGGAACGCTCAGTTGTTACTACTGCGGCAGGATTATCTTTGGAATTCCAAACAGCAGGAGATTCAGTGCCCATCTCATTAGGAATTACAACACCACCGCGTACTTTGCCAAAAAGTTCTGTTTGATTAGCCCATTCTGAGATTTTGGTTTTTGTAGGTTTGATTTGTTCTGTTTCACTAAGGCTGAATCCCCAATAACCTCCCAAGAGCGATCGCAATAACTGACGCACTCCTGGCGATGACAGACTACCTACAGGCCCACTGGCAATCAAACGTCCTCCCTTACTCATCCATTCTTCGAGAGCGATCGCTTGGGTTGGCGTTAATGTCTCGACGTTTGGCAAAAATAATACGCGGCGATCGCCCCAATCTGCCACACTTTTTACATCATTCAAGGTAATTACACAATATTTTGCCCCTATTGCCTGTAAGCGATCGCTGATCCCTAGCCATTGATTTGCATTTTCTTGGCTATGCACTACGCTCAATACAGGTTCTTCAGTTGCCGCCGTTACTGGCAAAATACTAAAACTATTTAAAATTAAAAAGTTAAAACTTAAAATGAATAATCCGGCTTTTTTGATTTGTGAATTTGCCTTTTTATGATATTTTTCCTGATTCTTCACTACTGACTCCCCAGTGGATTATTTATTAGGTATTACTTCTTATTTATCATCCAGATTAACAATAAATTACCTCCGGAAAAAGACTGATCTTTTATCACTAAACTTGAACAAAGTTGAAAATACATGTTTTAACTAAATCTTCAACTCCAGCTACTGGAAAAATTTTTGTATTTAATCTACTAGCTAATTCCTCAATACCCATATCATCTAAAAACACTAGTTCTCCATTTTTTAACATCACATTCGGTAGCAGGATGCCATCACCTAAATCTTGCCCTTCTAAATTTAAAAGCAAATCATGACCAGTTAGTAATCCGGTTACACTGATAGATTGTCCCCAATAATCACTACATAAAGCACGCATATTTACTTCTAAACCTTCAACAGAATTTAGGCGTTTCAAAATGGGTTGAAATGCTTTTTCTACAGCGTTGCCCACTACCCAAGTTAACTTCCTCTGAGGATATACCTTTGGCGGTAGTAATTCTGCTGCAACGGTGGCAAATTGCTTGATAAATAATTGAATCGAACCAACTCCGTTATCAATTTGGGGATATTCTTCATATTCAGATTCACTAGGTAATTCCTTACCTGCAATCAAAAACCATTCATCGGCTAACCAAACAACGCTTGAGGCGAATTTTTGACGAAATTGCCGCGAAAGCATTTGCACTTGGGAAATCACTTCTTGGGCTTTTTCTCTAGTAACAGGTATGAGTTCGTCTTCTGAAGGTCGAAACCGTGTCAACCCAACTGGTACAACTGCTATCGATGCCACCGTAGGCACTTCACCAGTGTGAAAGGATGCTAAATCTTTGAGAGTTTGCTCTAGATGTTTACCATCATTTATGCCAGGGCAAACAACTACTTGAGCATGAATTTGTAGTCGCCTTTGTTGAAACCACTTGAGTTGTTGCAAGATTTGCCCTGCACGCTGATTTTTTAGCAGTCTAATTCTAACTTCGGGTTCTGTAGCATGAACAGAAACATACAACGGAGACAAGCGCATTTGCTCAATTCGCTGCCATTCTCGTTCTGGCAAATTGGTTAGGGTAAGATAAGACCCGTACAAAAAACTCAAACGGTAATCGTCATCTTTCAAGTACAAGGTGGTACGTTTACCTGGCGGCTGTTGATCGATAAAGCAAAATGGACAGTGATTGTTGCACTGAATTAAGCCATCAAATAAGGCCGTTTCAAATTCTAGCCCCAAGTCTTGATCGTAATCTTTTTCGATTTCTAGGCTATGAGTTTTACCAGCAGCGTCTAAAACTTCTAATTCTAAAACTTCATCAGCACACAAAAACTGATAATCAATTAAATCACGGGGACGTGAACCATTGATAGCAACGATCGCATCACCAGCCTCAAAGCCAACCTCTGCGGCTATTGAATCTGGAAGAACCTTGGTAATTCGGGCAGGATTAATGGTACTCATTGGGCATGGGGCATTGGGTATGGGGCATTGGGCATTAGTCATTTGCTTTGGACTCATGGCTAATGACTAATGACTATTATGTAATTATCCTTTCCAACCTGCTGCGATCGCAGCTAAAATAGCGCTGCCGAATGCTAATCTATACCAAACGAAAACTAAAGTGTTTTTGGTTGCTAAATACTTGATTAAGAATGCAATTGATAGGTAGGAAAAAATCAAGGTTGAAATAATCCCTACAATTAATAGTCCAACAATGTTATCTGGTAACTGTTGGGCTTCAAATAACTTGAAGATTTTTAAACTTTTATACAGCGTTGCAATGGTAAGAGTTGGAAACCCTAGTAAAAAGGAGAATTTCGCTGCTGTATCGCGTTCTAATCCTAAAAATAAGGCAGTCGTCAAAGTTGAGCCAGAACGAGAAACACCCGGGATTAAAGCAAGTGTTTGTCCTAATCCAACTAAAATACCATCCCGAATCTGCAATGAATTAAAATCTCGCTTGCGAGTGCCAACTTTTTCTGCCAAAGCTAGTAAAAGTGCCATGATAATTGACATTATGGCAATAATTAATGCGCTCTCTGGTAGAACGTCTTTCAAAAGAAACCCGAAAATTAAGGCAGGCATTGTTCCTACTACAATACCGACAAGAATTTTCCACTCCTCACGTTGCCAGTCTTTGTCTTTTATTGCTTCAATTCCACCTTTGACAATATTAGAAATCAGCGACCAAAAATAGCCCACAATTGCTATAACGCTACCAAATTGAATTGCATCGACAAAATCTTTAGAACCTAGTTCTTTCCAACCAAATAGCTTTGTCACAATCAGAAGATGTGCAGTGCTGCTGATTGGCAAAAACTCTGTAATACCTTGAACAATACCCAAAATAAAAGCTTGAATAAACTCCATCAATTAATACCTTTTTCCTGCTGTAAACAATCATTCCTTAGCTGGTGATGTTAATTTATATACTTTTTGCTGCACCCAATATTATAGAAAATTCCGCTTTACCAAATCAATAACACCATCCAAGACGCTGGCCATGTTCTTACACCCACTTCAATAAGTCAACGAAATTTTGGCAATTCATCAAACTTTAATATTTAGCGGACTGATGCCATTGACTTTTTACCCGTTACATTTACCTGCCCTCTCTCTGTAGTTCTTTGTAAATGCGAACTACAGAGGAGTTCTGTAAATAAGGCAACTTGAGTGAATTAGGCTGCTACAGAATGTTTTGTTTAGTTTGCGCCAGCGCTCCTCGAAATTTCAGTATAATTACAATGCCCTAGGCAATCCCCCAGGGGGGGATTTTAAAATGTGATATCTTAAATAAAATAAAGTTTAGTAACAAATATTAAAAACTTTGATTAATAATACACTGTCCTCCTACGCTGCTTCTACCCCTTCTATTGATACAGAGTTAGATTTAACTGTTACTGGGCAGAAGGGTATTAGGCAATTAGAATCTACACTCTCCTGTTCTCCGTCTCTTCCCTTACCTATTTCTGTCCGACAAACTTGGTTAGTGTTTGGGGCAGCGGTATTTTTGGTAACAGTACCAGTATTTGTAGAAGCGCCAATAGTGCGATCGCTACCAAGCCTAAGTTTAGCGCTGGCAGCATTTTGGGTGTGGCTAAGTTTTACCTTAATGTCACGTCCTGCGACTTATGTATGGGGAGATTTACTCTTAGGATTTAGCTGGAGTTGGTTAGCAGGAGCTATTTACTGGGGCTGGTTACGTTGGGAACCTGCGTGGCATCTGCCAGTGGAGTCTATAGGATTACCGTTTGCTTGCTGGTGTTTGGCGAAGAATTGGGGCAAAGTAGGTAACTGGTTTTATTTAGGTTCTTTACTAGGTACAGTCTTAACCGACGTATATTTCTATATAGCAGACTTGATGCCCTATTGGCGGCAAATTATGAGAGTAGATGCAGATGGCGCAGGGCAAATATTACATAATGCCCTGATGCAAGTACAAACACCTTGGGGACAAAGTTGGGCCATAATTCTTGCCTTAGTCCTGTTGACAGTCGGGATTTTACCTTTAGGTCTAAAGCAAAGACACTGGTATGCCTTTAGTGGGGCAGTTTTAAGCACAATTTTGGTAGACAGCCTATTTTTGTTAGCTGCGATCGCAGCGTGAAGAAGACAGGAAGCAGGAAGTCACTCACTGAGCGTGTAGGCTTCTTTACCGAAACTTTTTCCAGCCTAGTCTACAGCACATCAAGAATGATGCTGTAGATAATAAATTAGTTAAGAAATATTACATAACAGTCCATCACCATCAAGTCTTCTTGCTAGGGTTTTCGGTATTAGCCATCGAATAATTTCGTGTCTGGCTCGGACGTGGAATCAGCCACCATAAAAAGATTTCGTCTATCTGGAAATGCTAGCAGGATAATGGATGGAACCCTGTTGCAGCTATGCAGGTACTCTTCCCATAATAAAAATTTTTGGCAAAAGTATAGTCAAACCCAGTAACGGCAAATATTGTGGATATTAATACGCTGTATATTAGTTTCTGATGACTGCTGTGTTGATTAAGCTATCAGGTTTTGTCTTTGAAGTTCTGTTTGCCGGAAGCTGACGCACGCTGCGGGTTCGCCCTTGGCGTTCTCGTTCGCGTTAGCGTCTCCGAAGGAGAAGAGTAGCTGCAGAAGCGTCTACAGACTTCTGTGTTTGTCCTTTGTCTTTTGTCCTTGGCGCTTTGACTAATGACTGATGACTAATGACTAATGGCTGCTGTTAGCTTAAAACTTTTATTTCTGTTTGATGGAAAGAGGTAGAAAATTGTGAAAGGATTGGCGCGTTTATTAACAGTGTTTAGTTTGTTACTTAGTTGCTGGGGATGGCTGGGAACAACTCAGATAGCCCAAGCTGCTAGTTTCAATTTTGCTTTTCCACAAGTCCCAATTCTGGCACTTGAACGGCAGAATCGGGCAGATGCAAAGCTAGGAACCGAATTTGGTAAAAAAATTGATTTGAATAATACCAACGTCCGAGCTTTTCAACAGTATCCAGGGCTTTATCCCACCTTGGCTAAGAAAATCATCATGAATGCTCCCTACAAAAATGTAGAGGATGTATTGGATCTTCCAGGATTGAGCGATCGCCAAAAACAAACCCTGCAAGCTAACCTCGGTAATTTCACCGTGACAGAACTAGAGCCTGCCTTTAACGAGGGAGATGATCGCTTTAACAATGGTATCTACAGATAACTACAACTTGTAGTTAATGTAGGAAATAGTAGCCCACTCGTGATTCTAGGGAGTGGGACATGATATGAGTTAGGAGTTAGGAGTTATGAGTTAAAATTCAAAACTCCTAACTCCTAACTTCTAACTGCTCACTTCCCCCTACTCCATTACCTTGCCTCAGATAGATATTCCTAGCCAATTTGATGTCTTAGTAGTCGGTGCTGGTGCTGCTGGACTATACACCGCGTTGTGTCTACCAGAGTCTTTGCGAGTCGGCTTGATTACCAAAGAAACTGTTGCTTTGTCTGCCAGTGATTGGGCGCAAGGTGGCATTGCCGCAGCAGTTGCCCCAGAAGATTCTCCGACGCTACACATTGAAGATACGATGCGGGCAGGTGCGGGTTTGTGCGATCGCACTGCTGTAGAATTTCTCGCCCAACTTGCTCCTAACTGCATTCAATCCCTAGTTAACTTGGGAGTTGCTTTTGACCGTCATGGTCAAGCCTTGGCTTTAACTTTAGAAGCTGCCCATTCTCGCAATCGTGTTCTTCACGCCGCAGACACCACAGGAAGGGAAGTTACCACCACCCTCACCGCCCAAGTATTACGTCGCCAGAATATTCAAGTCATTCAGCAAGCTTTAGCTTTGAGTTTGTGGATTGAACCCGAAAGTGGTCGCTGTCAGGGAATAAGCTTGTTTTATCAAGGTGAAATCACATGGATAAAGGCTGGTGCTGTGGTACTGGCAACTGGCGGCGGTGGTCAAATATTTGCCCAAACTACTAACCCAGCTGTAAGTACAGGTGATGGGGTAGCGATCGCATCTCGCGCTGGGGCTACCCTCCGCGATTTGGAATTTGTGCAATTTCACCCCACAGCCCTTACTAAACCTGGTGCCGATCGCTTTCTAATTAGCGAAGCTGTACGCGGCGAGGGGGCACACCTTGTTGATAATGAAGGACGGCGTTTTGCCTTTGACTATCACCCTGCCGGTGAACTCGCACCCAGAGATGTGGTCAGTAGAGCAATTTTCAGCCATTTACAACGTACCGCCGTTGATCTTGCGACTGCCCATGTGTGGTTGGATATGCGCCCCATCCCCGCCGAGAAAATTCGTCACCGCTTTCCCAACATCATCAAAGTTTGTCAGTATTGGGGCATTGATGTCTTTCATGAACCAATTCCTGTAGCGCCTGCTGCCCATTACTGGATGGGTGGGATTGTCGCGGATCTAATGAATCGCACAAATATTCGCGGTTTGTACGCGGTGGGTGAAACCGCTAGTACTGGTGTGCATGGGGCAAATCGCCTTGCGAGTAATTCCCTGCTGGAATGTATTGTGTTTGGGGCCCAGATGGGCAAAATTGAGTTAGAAAATATTGGGCTGCCGTCAGAAACACCATTATTACCATTACAAAAATTTAGTGCTGATCCTAGTGAGTGGCACATCCAGCAGGCACAGCTAGAAGCACTCAGGGAAAAGTTACCACGTTTAGTGTGGGAAAGTGCTGGTATTTGTCGAGAGCAATCAAGATTGGAAACTGCGATCGCCACTGTTGAATCTTGGCAGCAAGATTTCGCTATCCTGCCTTTAAGTAAATTCTTACTTGCTTTACGTACCGCAGAACCAGCTAGTTTTGACATACCAGATGTTGAACGGCAGTTGAGACTTTGGGCAGAAACCCGGAATTTATTAGATGTGGCTGATTTAATTCTCAAAAGTGCTGCTTTTAGAACCGAAAGTCGAGGCGGACACTACCGTTTAGATTATCCTCAACCAGATCCAAATTGGCAGGTTCATACACTTGTACAAAAACATCACTGGTGGAAGTCTCCACTATTATCTTGATTAAGTTTCCCCAATAGATTTCTATTGACAACTAGACTTTTTATTGCACTTTACTATCAGCGAGTGCCGCTACCATGCTGACTGTCGGGCCCACCATAATTTGGTGGAATATACATATCTTTTATGTTTTTTAACTTTTGATCGTTAACTTTAGGAGCAATTAAACTATTGCTGCTAGTAGCGCCCAAAGTATTAGCACTTGCAATAGTGAACATACCTGTAGAAGCTGCAATTTTCGGTATTAGGATGTAAGCCCCTATCCCCTATACAGAATATTATAAACTTTGTGATTCGCAAATTAGCCTTCATAGGTTTTGGTAAATTTACTACTTTTTTACTTAAAAATGTATTTTTTATTTTTCTACCGTATATTTACTCCTAAATCCCTATTTATTAATATGTAGCTAAATCTTTTAAGTATAAACACTATGTTAAGTGAATATTGAGGCTCAGAAAAATATTAAAAATGCTGTTTTATTTGTATAATATGATTTACATATACTCAGTATATTTAAATATAAAACAGCAAAATTGTTATTTTAAAAGGATTTAAAAAACTATGAACCTACGAAATACTGTAATGCCAGTAGGAAGCATAAGTATATTTTTTGGGAGTAAAAATACTTATCAAAGTTAGTTTCTTAGTTATGAGATAAAAATATTGACTAAAGTAATAAAAGTCTGAAAGCTTAAGTCTTGGCTAATTAAGCAAATTCGTAACGATTTTTGCCCTGGTGCTTGGCACGATACATTGCTGCATCTGCTTGTTTAATCATAGTTTCACTGTCTTGACTGTTGTATGGGTAAACACTAATGCCAATACTGGCAGAGACTCGGATTGCATAGCCGTCCAAAACAATTGGCTTAGTAATACTGTTTAAAATTTTTTCGGCGACTTTAGCAGCTATTTGAACATTAGGAATTGCCCGTAAAATCACAGTAAACTCATCGCCACCCAAACGAGAAACTGTATCACTAGCGCGTAAAGAGTTGCTTAGTCGTCTCGCAATAGTCATTAGCAAGCGATCGCCCGTCTCGTATCCCAGAGTATCATTGACTTGCTTAAAGCCATCTAAATCAATAAACAGCAGCCCTAGCAATAGGTTGTTGTGTTGCGCCCACTGTAACGACTCGTCAAGTTGTTCGGCAAAAAACTTGCGATTGGATAGACCTGTCAGCGGGTCGTGATATGCTAAGTGACGCAAGTGGTCTTCTTTGAGTTTTAATTCGTTATTAGAGCGGAATAGTTTAGCAGTAGTAAGTTTAAGCCGCAATAGTTTAGCAGCAGTAAGTTTAAGCCGCTCTTCCATGAGCTTGCGCTGAGTAATATCTCTGATGACTCCAACTAAAAATAAATTACCAGCTGAATCTTTGTGGAGCGATCGCTTAGTAGCAATTTGATGAGTCTGTCCATCTGCATTTGTAAATTCTTCTTCATGTTCTTGGGGTTGCTGAGTTCGGAAAACAAGATCATCCTGTTGTCGGAACACATCGGCTTCATGTTTAGAGAAAAAGTCATAGTCTGACTTTTCAATTAATAACTTATTTGGATAACCGATAAATTGACAATACGCCTCATTTAAAACAATCCACTGATGTTGTTCATTTTTCACAAAAATTGGATCAGGAATTGTATTGATTACGTGGTACAAAAATTCTTTGGAACGTTTCCACTCTTCCTGCATATGGGCAATATGACTGATCATCCAAATAGCTGAACTGCCAAAGCTAAATAGAGAGGGAATAAGTGGTATCCACCAACCGGACAAAAAAGCAAGATACGCACTCAGGGTTAATATAAAACAAGCAAATATAATGCTGAGGAGGCTTTTAGTTGCGTGTCGTATTCGCAATGTCGTCACGGTTCCCAGATAAGACCAGATAAAAATCCACAAGTCTTCCACTAAGTCAGGCCAGACTTTGAGTAAGGGTCTTCCTTGCAGAGCTGCTGAGATTAACTCACTAATAAAATAAGCTTGTAGTTGAATACCAGGTACAGGCTTTGCCGGGCCCATTAGACTGCTGGAGTAGGGAATAAAGACAAAATCTTGGAGACTGGGTGCAGTGGAGCCAATGAGTATAATCCGATCTTTAATCAAGTTGGCTTTGACTTTATCTGCCAGTACATCTCTCATCGATACTTGATGAAAATGACAAAATTCTTGAGATGAACTTTGACATTTGAGTTTGGGTTTGGGAAAATTAGACAAAATTTGGTAGCCTCTGTCATCAGCTCCCACATAACCACCATCATTAGCTTCAAAACGAGTAAATACTGCCTTACCCAATTGCAAATGCTTAGGGTTGTTTTTTGCTTTGGTGGGAGTAATTCCCTTTGATTTTAAATATAATAAAGCCAACTTTAAGGCAAAACTTTCGTGTCCCTGACTATTAATGTGCCAATACAACAAGCTGCGACGTACTTTACCATCAAGATCATATAACACGTTGTTAAACCCCACTTGCTCCTGATTTAGACCCTGCGGAGGTGAAACCCTAATGTTTTTCTTTTCATCATTTGCTAGTAGTTCAATACCAATCAAGTTGGGCATTGACTTATAAGCATCATTAAGTTCTTCAACACCAGGCTTTACTGGCAAATCTCTATAGATATCTAAGCCAATAGCACGGGGTTTGTGGACATTTAATTTTTGCAATAACTGGGCAATATTTATATCTGGAATCGGCCACGAACCTACTTCCTTTAAATCGGTTTCATCAATCGCTACGATTGTAATACGCTCTTCTGACGGTTCATTTGGACGTAAACGAAAAAATTGATCCAAAGCTGTCAACTCCAAAGATTGCAATAATCCAATGGAGTGCAAAACCAGGACGCAGACTGCAACGCTGGCAGCAGTAATCAACTCCCTGTGTCCTCGACTAAGCGATTGTTTCAGCCCAAAGATTAACTTCACAAAACGCTTGCCTAGCTGCTGATTCATTCCCATTACCTAGTGAGGAGAAATATTCTCTATTTCCTTTAGCTATTAATTATCCGACTAACATAGCTCAAGCGAGAGCGAAATAACTTTCAATAGATACACCTTTGGATTCAACTTTGACATGATTACATCCCAAGGTAGCTCCCAAGTGCTGTAAAAATAAATTAAACTATACATTACATGAGGGTAAATATACTTAATGAATTTCCTTCCGCTTGAGATATTTGAAGATAAAAGCAGCAGGAAAATTAGTAATTGCATATTGGACAATAGCTATTATCTATTACCAAAAACAAAAAAGCCAACTGGAAACAGACTTTGCTGTATTCATGCAGTTGGCTATAGGATGTGAACTACATCGATGTTCCGATGTAGCATTTCAAATCATTGAGAAGCGCAGATGAAGCTTTCTCAAGGCGATTACCTGAAATACTTGAAGTTACGAGGGCCCGTGTAACCAGAAACTTTCGCTAGTTCCTCTAAATTTTGGACTCCGCTATAGCTCTTACCATTGATAATCCAAGTGGGGAAGCCTTCAATTTTTGCGGCTTTACACAGTTCGGGTTGAGCTTTTAGCCCATCGGGAGCGCACTCTACCTTAATATCATTGCTGATTATTTCTCCGGCTTCTTTACCAAAAAGCAGCTTTTGTTCATGGCAGTGAGGACACCAGTAAGCACTGTATTCCTTTGCGCCTACTTTTGTTAGATGGCGAGCTAGGGCTATTTCGGCCTCACCAGAAGTGGTGGTAACTTCCCAACCGAACGCTGGGTTAGGATTTGTCTTGGGAGTAAAGGTAATTTTTGCAGGTTGTCCAGGAGTTCCAGACGTAACATCTGATTGATTCACGCCAGCATAGACGCCTAAAGTGCCAATCAGCGTTACCATCCCCACAATAAGGGCGGTAAATAATATTTGTCCAATATCCTCCCAAGTTCGACCGATAATCGTCAGTACCAAAAGACTGAGGGAGAATAAAGCTGAACCAATACAGTAAAGACAAGTAGCTTGGATTTGAGATGCGAGCACGTACATTAAGTAGCCGCTAAAAACCGACATTGCGATCGCTCCCGCCAGCAGGAGCCACCATGTCCAATTTTCCAATTGTTTGCGGCTATTGTTTTCCCATGAGTTAAATACCAAGGGACCTAAAGCCAATATCACCATAGTGATATATGCCAAAAACCCAAACAAAGCTAATGGCTGACCAAAAACTGTTGCCCAAGGGCTAGAAAGCACATCATTACAGCTCTTAGCACCAGCCTCTGCTACACAAGCTGCACTGCCTCCTGTTAACTTTTCTATGGTGAGATAACCTGTGATCAAGGCACCGCATCCAGCGATCGCGGCAATCAATGGACGTGACCATTTATGAATCCAAGGAGTAGAACGGCGGCGAATCATAAACTGTTATTGGTTAATGGGCATTGGGCATTGGGCATTGGGCATTGGTCAATTGAGTATTAATTATTTCTCCCCATGCCCCATTTAAGAATGTAACTTCACTTGTTCTGCTGATTTGCTTTCACTTTTGGAGTTCCAATTGCGACGTGCGGCTTCTACAAATTGACTGACGCGAATTGGGTCAATTGGTTGCTCTATACGTCCGTGACGCTTCAGGGAACTGGAAACTATTACACCATCTGCTGCCTGCATCAATGTATCAATATTTTCCCAATTGGCTCCACTACCGATGAATACTGGTGTGCCAGCTGCTGCATCACAAGCTAGTTCCAAATCTTCTAAGTTAGGAGGGCTACCAGTAGCCCAACCAGATAAAATCACTCCGTCTGCTAAACCCCTTTCAATGGTGTCTTTCACAGCAACTGTGAGATTTGGAGAACTCAAAGGACGGGCGTGCTTTACCAACACATCGGCCAGGATTTTAACATCGCAACCTAACTCCCGTCGATAGCGGAGCAGTTGATGGGCTTCTCCTTCAATTAATCCTTGGTCGGTTGCCATCACCCCTGTGAGAACATTGACCCGGATGAATTGCGCCTGCACACAGCTAGCGATCGCCATTGCACTTTTGCCGTCGTTTCGCAAAACATTTAATCCTATAGGCAAAGTCACCAAGTTTTGTATCCGTTGCACCACAATGGTCATGGCACTCACAACCACGGGATCAACTTGGTTTTTGGTAAAGGGCGCGTCGAAAAAGTTTTCCACAATTAGCCCGTCAACCCCTCCACTTGCCAGGGCGACGGCTTCTTGTTCGGCGCGGTCAATCACCGCTTTTAGGCTACCTCCCCAACGAGGTGAGGTCGGCAGTGGTAGCAGGTGAACCACGCCAATAATCGGTGAGCGAGTTTTAAATAATTGATATAAGTCCACGTCTTTAATCCGCCTCGCGGAGTCCAGAGTCTAGAATTTTTTGACTATTGACTGTATGACCCTTGACTCTTGACTTTTTCATTAACTAGTCAAATGTGTTTTATGATGGTCGGTTTGTTGCCTCCTTCCTCAGATGGAAATTAGCCTCAAACCTCCCCTAAGATATGTTAAGATAAAACTTGGCTATCAAGAGGAGTTTGCCACTCACTAGACGCAAGGCAGCTTTCCGTGGTTTAGGCATCTTGTCCGCGCCCAGTCGCAGGGCTTGCCTATCGCCAAGGTAGTTTACTGCTTTTTAGGCGTAGTCGCTTTCGTCGATTTCCCTGAGGGTAGCGACTTCTCAACAACAAGCCCTTTGGGCGGCTTCCCGATGGGTAGATTAACAACGCACACGCTGTGGTAATGTAAAATACCAATAGGCGAATTGTTAAAAAAGATTACAAGTGTCAAATGTACCCAAAGACACTTCAATTTACCCTGGGGAACAGATTGATAGGAATATCATAACATGACCTCTATTCTTATTTATTGATAAGGTTATGAGTCCACGTACAGTTACTAACAGTGGGAATTTGCCACTGCCCTGTTTTCATGAGGATGCTGATAGCAAAAAAGCGAAGTTAGCGCCGGAATGTTTGACTACAAAATGAAGAAGAAAATGAAGATTTTTTCAAAATATGGGTGACAAGCCAACAATTGCCATTTCTCACCTGGGCTGCGAGAAAAACCGAATTGATACAGAACACATGCTAGGAATGCTCGTAGAAGCAGGCTACGGTGTAGATACAAATGAAGAATTAGCCGATTACGTTATTGTTAATACCTGTAGTTTTATTGAAGCAGCCCGGCAAGAATCTGTCAGAACTTTAGTAGAACTGGCAGAGGCAAATAAAAAGATCGTAATCACTGGTTGTATGGCGCAACATTTCCAAGAACAACTTTTGGAGGAGTTGCCCGAAGCAGTAGCAGTGGTGGGTACAGGCGATTATCACAAAATTGTAAATGTAATTGAGCGTGTAGAACAAGGTGAGCGGGTCAAACAGGTTAGTATCGAACCAACCTACATTGCCGACGAAACTACACCGCGCTATCGCACTACAACGGAGGGCGTAGCTTACCTCCGGGTTGCGGAAGGATGTGATTATCGTTGTGCATTTTGTATAATTCCTCATCTTCGAGGGAACCAGCGATCGCGTACTATTGAATCTATAGTCGCCGAAGCCGAACAGTTAGTTAGTCAAGGGGTAAAGGAAATTATTCTAATTTCCCAAATCACAACTAATTACGGTTTGGATATCTACGGTAAGCCAAAATTAGCCGAACTACTTCGCGCTTTGGGGAAAGTAGATATACCGTGGATCAGAATGCACTATGCTTATCCCACGGGACTGACCCCAGATGTGATCGCGGCGATTCAAGAAACACCAAACGTCTTGCCTTATCTGGATTTGCCCTTGCAACATTCTCATCCAGAGATTCTCCGCGCCATGAACCGTCCTTGGCAAGGACAGGTAAATGATGGGATTATAGATCGCATCAAAACGGCGCTACCAACAGCCGTACTGCGGACAACATTTATTGTTGGTTTCCCAGGAGAAACAACTGAGCATTTTGAGCATCTACTAGAGTTCGTTCAACGGCATGAATTCGATCATGTTGGCGTCTTCACCTTTTCCCCTGAAGAAGGAACCCCAGCTTATAAGCTACAAAATCAGTTGCCCCAAGACGTGATGGACGATCGGCGATACCAACTGATGGAACTCCAGCAACCGATTTCTCAAAAGAAAAATCAGCAGGAAGTAGGCAAAATCGTCGATGTCCTGATTGAGCAAGAAAACCCTGAAAGTGATGAATTAATAGGTCGTTCAGGTAGATTTTCCCCAGAGGTTGATGGTCTGGTGTATGTCAAAGGACAGGCAAAGTTAGGAACCATCGTGCCAATAGCGATTCACCACGCTGATACATACGACCTTTATGGTCAAGTAGTCAATAACTAAATTGTCATTCGTCTTTTGTCTTTTGTCCTTTGTTAAATGACCCTTACAGATTCATCCTTATACTAAGGTCAATGCTGCATTAATAGCAGTTTTCATGAGGGTTTACCCGAAGTTCAGAGACTCACTCGTGGGCATAGTTTCTCCAAAAGTTGAGGCTTTGCTATTGCCCTTGGCTCACTAACTAGCCAATAACTAATGACTAATGACTAATGACTAATGACTAATCCAAAATCCTTACATAAAATTTAGGACGAATTAATGACTCTTTCATTCCAAGAATTAGGCATTTCCCAAGAACGTGTCGCCCAACTAGAAAAAATCGGTTTTACCGAACCAACTAACATTCAAGTCCAAGCAATTCCCCAATTGCTGGGTGGTCGTGATGTAGTAGGTCAATCTCAAACAGGAACAGGCAAAACAGCAGCTTTCTCGCTGCCTATTTTAGAACGGCTAGATATTAATCAAAAAGCTGTACAAGCCATAGTTTTAACACCAACTCGTGAATTAGCGATGCAAGTTCACGATGCGATCGCGCAATTCATCGGCAATGAGGGATTGCGGGTGTTAGCAATCTACGGTGGTCAATCAATTGACCGCCAAATGTTACAACTAAAACGTGGCGTTCACATGGTTGTGGGCACTCCGGGACGGGTGATCGATTTGCTAGATCGCGGCTGTTTAAAGCTCGATCAAGTGAAATGGTTTGTGTTGGATGAAGCCGATGAAATGTTGAGCATGGGCTTTATTGATGATGTGATAAAAATACTCTCTCAAGCGCCCGTAGATCGCCAAACAGCTTTATTCTCGGCAACAATGCCACCATCGATTCGGATGTTGGTGAACAAGTTTTTGCGATCGCCTGCAACTGTCACCGTTGAGCAGCCAAAAGCCGCTCCCAACAAGATTAATCAGGTAGCTTACCTGATTCCTCGCCATTGGACAAAAGCCAAAGCGTTACAGCCGATTCTGGAAATGGAAGATCCAGAAACAGCTTTAATCTTTGTGCGCACCAGACGCACCGCCGCCGAACTCACCAGTCAGTTGCAAGGTGCTGGTCATAGTGTAGATGAATACCACGGTGACTTGTCTCAACAAGCACGAGAACGCTTATTAATCAGATTCCGTAACCGTCAAGTTCGCTGGGTGGTAGCAACTGATATTGCAGCACGAGGGTTAGATGTTGATCAACTCTCCCATGTAATCAACTTCGACTTACCCGATAGCGTAGAAACCTACGTCCACCGTATTGGTCGTACTGGTCGTGCTGGTAAAGAAGGAACAGCAATTTCTCTAGTACAACCATTTGAGCGGCGCAAACAGCAAACATTTGAACGTCATAACCGCCAAAGTTGGCAATTGCTGTCGATTCCAACACGCGCACAAATTGAAGCGCGGCACATCCTGAAATTGCAAGAACAGGTTCGGGAAGCTTTAACAGGTGAGCGTTTGGCTTCATTCTTGCCAATTGTCAGCGAATTGATTGAAGAATATGATGCTCAAGCGATCGCCGCAGCAGCACTACAAATTGCTTACGATCAAACTCGTCCCGCTTGGTTGAGTTCAGACGTGGAAATTCCCCAAGAGGAATCCTCCGCTCCCAAACCAAGACTCGGTAAGCGTCGTGAATCTTCTAGCGATCGCCCTCGTACTGCATGGAAATCAGATAGCAACAATGGTGAAGAAAGACATTCTTCTCCCAAGCCAAAACTGCGGACAAGTGGGCAGGATTCTTCTCCATCCCCTAGTAAAAAAATAGGTTCACCTACAGTTAGAGAATCAGCTTCTTAGTCAACAGTTAGAAGTTAATCAATTTTGGATTTTAGATTTTTAGATTTTTTCTTCAATCCAAAATCCAAATATCAAATTAGAGAGTTGAGAGTTAAGAGTCAGGATTTTGACTTTGGCTCTTGACTTTTTGGCTTTTTGGATAACTTTTTCTACCCGTTTGTAGGAAGATCAATTAAAGATGCATTCATCGTGGTCTTATGTTCACTATTCCAGACTTAGAGCAACTACAAGCAGAGCATCCAGAATGGCAGATGGAGCTAGTAGACGGAAATATAGTTGTTATGGGCCCATCAGATTATGAGTCAGAGGAAATTGGTGCTGAATTAGTTAGATTACTCGGCAACTGGGTACGCCCACAGAGGCTAGGACGGGTAACTGGTTCTAGCGCGGGTTTCATTTTACCTACCTTAGAAACTCAAAACGGCAAAGAAGCTGATAACGAAAAACGAAATCTCCGCGCTCCCGATGTGTCTTTTGTTCGTGCTGGGAGACTGAAAACAAGCAAGCGTGACTTTGTAGAACTTGTACCTGACTTAATGGTAGAAATAAAATCTAAGTCAGACCGGATCAAACCACTGGTAGAAAAGATTCAGCTATTCTTACAACTCGGATGTGCAGTTGGTATCCTAATTGATCCTGACAAATTGACGCTCACAGTTTATCGGCTTAACCAAGAACCAATAGTTTTGCAAGATAACGACAAACTGACACTACCAGACTTATTGCCTGGTTGGGAGCTAGTAGTGTCAGAAATTTGGCCTCCTGTATTTGAGTAGTTCAAAAGTACTACAACCAAGAACGACTAACTAGTTCTAACTCTCCAATTTCATCGTCGCTCAATTTCCAGTCCAAAGCGCCAGCATTTTGCCGCACGTGTTCGGCTGTCTTCACACCAGCAATGGGAATAACATTACCCTGAGCAATTAGCCAGTTGAGAGCAACTTGGGCGGGGGTGCGATCGTATTTTTCCCCGAAGTTGCGTAGCAAAGATATGACTGGGGCAATTTTTTGCAGATTTTCTTTCTTAAATCGTGGATCTATTTTTCTTGCTCCAGTTGGGGTTTCAGCACTATCAATACTGTACTTACCTGTGAGTAATCCCTGAGCTAAAGGGCTATAAGCCAAGATAGTCACACCTAACTCACGGGCAGTTGCTAAAATACCCTTACTTTCAATTTGGCGAGTGAGTAGAGAATAGCGGACTTGGTTTACAGCCAAAGGTACTCCACGGGCTGCCAATATTTGATGCGCGTCTCGCATTTGCTCTGCTGAGTAATTACTTACACCGACTGCGCCAATTCTGCCCCGCTTCACTTCATCCGCTAGGGCATTCATCAAAGTTTCTTGGCTTAAAAAGAAGGCAAAAGGCCAATGCACTTGGTACAGAGCAATTCGCTCTAATTGTAAGCGTTTGAGGCTTGCTGTTAAAGCATCAGAGACGGATTGGGCTGTAAATCGCCACGGTAAGGGGCCAAATTTTGTGGCAATTTGTACAGGTTGTTGTGTCTGTTGCAGAAATTGCCCCAAAAATTTCTCTGATAGTCCCATTCCGTAGACTTCGGCAGTATCAAAGAAGGTAATACCAGCTTCTAAGGCTGCTGTAAAGGCTTCTTGTAACTGTTCTGGCCCGTAGGAATTGCCATAATTCCAAAATAGTTTATCACCCCAAGCCCAAGTGCCTATGCATAAAGGTGTAACAACTGGGCCATTTTGCCCCAATGTGATATTTTCCACGGTTGCAAAATTTAATTTATTTACATTTCTTTACTTTTATAGTCTATCGTTTACTAAAACCCGCTTTGCATTCCTGATGGTAGTCATCTTGGACAGAAACCAATGCCATCAGGGGACCTGCATCCAAAACGAGACGCTTCATCCTTGTATCAAATAGTCTTCATGAACTAAAGCATCTGTAGGAGCATTTTCTACGATTCCTGCCAGCGATAGTAGCCTTGAACCATTTTTGGGGCGTAGCCTCTCATAGAGAAGTGTCGAAACTCGTCAACCTGGGTATATTCTTTGTGAGACATTACCTAATAACAAGCTGCATAGCAGCTTAAGAATTAAGGGAGGCTAATAACCTCCCTTTTATGATAGTTGAGTGTATTTAATTATATTTATGAATTAGATGATTTCTCCTGCTTGGCTTTTTTGATTAATTCCATGTAGACATTAATCTCACTAATTTCTAAATCATGCTCAACTCTGGTTACTTTCCATCTCTCCTGTTTTAAGTAAACTTCCTCTCCTATTCTGGGAGTAAATTGGAGATCATAAAACTTTTTGAGAAAATCTTTTTGATTTTCTTCCCATAATATTACTTTGATTACTTCTTTACTCATTGCTTATGCCTGTTTTCTTACTAGATGAAGTTAAGTAGCTTGATGACATAACCTACATACAGCAAGCTTATCTTACTAATTCAATGCAATAGCGTAGTTAAAAATACAATTTCATATTGATATTTTTATGTGGCTTAATTGTGTATGATAAAATTACAGATTAATACTATAACTCTAGGAAAGATTACTATTAGGTTTACATTAATAAAACTGGCATCAATGCTTATTTTAGCCTTTGTTCAAGTTTTCTTACCATTTGCTGCTTTGAGGCGATCGCTGCTTTACAGAACTAAGCATTGCTCTCTAACCTCTGTAACTTCTGCTCTAGAATAAAGTGAAAAATCTAGCAGCTTCAACAGGGGATTGATTTATGTCCCACCCTACGCTCAGTAGCCAAAAAGTGGCTCGACGTAAAAAGGAACTTTATGAAAGAAGTATCCGTGCCAAATATGATTCAAGCCTTACGTAAACTAGTAACATTCGATGAATTTATCGCTTGGTATCCAGAAAACCCACAACCACGTTATGAACTGCATGATGGAGTAATTGTTGAGATGGCACCACCAACAGGCGACCATGAAGAGGTTGTGGGATTTTTGGCGCTAGAAATATCTGCGGAAATTAAAAGACTAAAACTTCCCTACTTTATTCCTAAAACAGCGTTCATTAAACCATTGGAAGGTCAATCAGCTTATTCTCCAGATGTGCTGATATTAAATCGTTCTAATTTAGTAAACGAGCCTCTGTGGAAAAAAGAATCGACTGTTAGTCAAGCAGCATCAATTCCTTTAGTAGTTGAGGTAGTTAGTACAAACTGGAGAGATGATTATTTAAAAAAAGTTGCTGACTATGAAGCAGTAGGCATTCCCGAATACTGGATTGTAGATTACGCAGCTTTAGGTGGTAAGCGCTTTATTGGCAACCCCAAACAACCAAATATCTGGGTTTACTCGTTAGTTGAAGAAGAATACCAGGTTAGCCAGTTTCGAGGCGGAGAACGCATTGTTTCGCCTACTTTTGCAGAATTAGATTTAACAGCCGAACAGATTTTTCAAGCTGGTGGATAAGTGGTTAAGCAAAATTATTGATGTCATTGCAAGCAAAATGACACAAATAATTTTTTTAAAATTTGGATTTAAGTTTTATGGAACAGTTTATCTTTAATTAAAGAGAGAATATATTCCATAAACCATAAGAAAAATTAGCTATGGCAAGCGGTGAAGTATTTGATACCAAAACAAAATCCCTATCTGTGCCAAGGGTAAACCTGCTAACCATGTTCCGGCTAGGTTTATTTCAAATGGGGTTGAGCATGATGTCTATTTTGACTCTGGGCGTACTCAACAGAGTCATGATTCAAGAAATAGCAATTCCGGCGACGCTGGTATCAGTAGTTCTAGCACTGCCTTTATTTGTTGCTCCTTCCCGTGTCTGGTTCGGCCAGATTTCCGATGCCAAGCCGTTATGGGGATACCATCGCACAGCTTATGTCTGGGTAGGCGCGGCAATATTTGCGATCGCAGCCTTTTTAGCTGTACAAGTGATGTGGCAGATGAATGTTGCTGGAAATAGTGCAGGTAATTGGGTATGGACAACCCAAACAATGGGTTGGACAGCACTTTTAGCTTTAGTTTTCGCTGTATACGGTCTAGGAATTTGTGCTAGTGGTACTGCCTTTGCTGCTTTGTTGGTGGATATATCTGAAGAAGATAACCGTTCTAAAGTAGTTGGTGTAGTTTGGTCGATGCTAATGGTAGGGATTATTGTTGGGGCTATTATCAGTGCCAGTTTGCTCAGGCAGTTAACTCCAGAAGCAACTGTAGAAACCTTGCAGCCAGCAATCAACCGATTGTTTACTATTGTCCCAGCAATTGTTTTTAGTTTAGCGATCGCAGCCACGTTTGGCGTAGAAAAAAAGTACTCCCAATACTTAACCCGTTCCACACTAGTGAACCGGGAAGACAGCATTACTCTAGGCAATGCTTGGAAAATATTGACAGCTAGCCCCCAAACGGGTATATTTTTCACCTTTTTATTGGTGATGACTATCAGTTTGTTTATGCAAGACCCAATTTTGGAACCTTATGCGGGTCAAGTGTTTAAAATGCCCCTAGCAGAAAGTACCAAATTAAATATTTTTTATGGAACGGGTTTACTGATTGCCTACGGCGTTACTGGCTTTTACATTGTCCCGCGTTTGGGTAAGCGCAGAACTGCACGTCTAGGCTGTATGTTAGTAGCATTCTGTGCAATATTACTAGGTATATCAGGATTCACAGCTAATGCAGCAGTTCTCAAACTAGGTTTGTTCTTTTTCGGTTTAGCCGCAGGTTTTTTAACTACAGCAGCAATTAGCTTGATGTTGGATCTCACCGCAGCGGAAGCCGCAGGTACGTTTATTGGGGCATGGGGATTAGCGCAGTCACTCTCTAGAGGAGTGGCGGTGGTAATTGGAGGTACCGTTTTGGATATTGGACGCAAGTTTTTACCAAACCTAGAGTTAGCTTATGGAATGGTATTCGTTCTAGAAGCCGTGGGAATGGTGCTGTCGATTTGGTTTCTGAATCGGGTAAACATCACAGAATTTCAAACAAGTACAAAGCAAGCGATCGCTTCGGTTTTAGAAAGCGATTTGGATTAAACTAGAAACTTAAACCAACCTGAATCTGCCTAATTTTGGCTCAGGGGAGTCTTTGCGCGAGAATTAACCAATGAACGATTTTTGGACAACAATTCTTGATTTTGCCCAAACTACCACTACCAGAGTGGGCAAGCAGCTAATGCAAGATTTTGGGCAAGTACAGGCTTCCCAAAAAGCTGATGGTAGTTTGGTGACGCAAGCAGATAAATGGGCAGATCAGGAAATTCGGGATGTGATCGCTTCTACTTTCTCTGGTTACGGTATTTTGAGCGAAGAGAGCGATCAGTCATTTCCCGGTACTGAGTGGTGCTGGGTAATTGATCCTCTCGATGGTACAACCAACTTCACACGCGGCATTCCTATCTGGACAATATCTCTGGGTTTGCTATATCGAGGCACACCCATTTTTGGTTATATTTATGCACCAACCTTAAATCAAGCTTTTCATGGTTTCTGGGCAGGTTCATCTGGGTTAGCAACGCCCATAGGAGCATTTCTCAATCTCCACCCCATCCACACCAGTGTTGATAGTCCCAGCAACAATCACTTTTTCAACCTCTGTTCCCGCAGCACCGCAGCTATCCAAAACGGCTTTCCCTGTAAAATTCGGATGTTGGGTGTGGCTAGCTATAACTTTTTGACGGTTGCAACTGGGGCTACTCTGGGTGGTATTGAGGCGACACCAAAAGTTTGGGATTTAGCCGGGGCTTGGGTAATTGTCCAAGCTGCTGGTGGGGCCTGGTTATCGCTGAAGTCAGAACCCTTTCCGTTGTCACCGGGAGAAGATTATAGCGATCGCTCTTTTCCCACCCTTGTGGTTAGTCGCCCCGAATTAGTTTCGGTATTTACACCTTTTTTAGATAGCGTAAAAATTTAGTAATTCGCCAGTCCATATTTGGAAACAGCCATTTTGTCCAACAGGCAACTAGGCGGTGACATCCCTGACATTAAACTTAATAAAACCCTAGTCAAACAAAGAATTGAGTATAAATAAAGCTGGTGATAATCCTGATTTAAATACAAAATCAGTGTAGTTACTAATTTAAGCAGTATTGTAGCTTCGGTTACACTGGTTAACTTGGTACAAGTAATTTTATGTTGTCTAATCTAGATTTAATTCGAGAGTTTGTGCAAAACTCTATCCATAAAAAAGACGTTTTGTTGTCAAATCCTGCTTTGACAGCCCAAACAGTATATAAAACAAACCAACTGACAGCGAAATCTGAAGGCGTGATAGCCATCGTTCAACTATCTAACACACTACCTGAATTCTCGATTTCTCCAAAATCATCTCAGTGGGAATTGATAAATCAGGCATTAGCAGAATATAGTTATCTCCTTAAAGGAGAAGTAGATAGTCGGGGTTTCTATCAGTTTCAATACTGTGAAGTTCCCAAGGGCTATGAGATGCACTGTACTAGGTCTGTAATTTTATGGCGAGCTTGGTGAAAATATCGTAAGTATACTTCAAGCCTAGGGATTCCGTTAGAACTTCTGATTAGAAAACGAAATTCATGGTATCCCATTAGAGATTTAGTTATTAGCGACGGACTTCTCTATATCAAAACTTTAGGAAGTGAGATAGCAATTGACTCAGATGACTTGGTTACCTGGTTAAGCAAAATTGACGGTTGAAAGTTAGTAATAGTTGAAAAATGCTGAGATTTTTTCTAGACTTTGAGACTATGCCTGTAACTGGTTTTTAATAAACTGTTTCATCTTCGATACGCCATGCCGGATCAACAATACAAATAAATACCAGTGGTTCGATGCCAGAGTTACAAATAAATTGCCGCGTACTAGGAGGAATATACACAGCGTCTCCCGGCTGAACTATCTGGGTTTCATCATCAATGTGCATTTCTCCCATGCCACTGAGAATATAATAGACTTCTGAGGTAGAGAGCGAGTGCGGTTGAGAGGTTTTTCCTACTGGCAGTGTTGCATGAGCCAAACTATAGCGCAATGCTAGAGATTGCTTGTCTGGATGCAGCAGTTCTCGCAGAATGGTGTTATCTCCCGCGAGAAATTCTGCACAGTCTTGAAGTTTTTGAACTAGCATCAATTAATTTTTGATTTGAAGGTTTGAATTAGTTAAGACTCCCTCATCTTCCCTTGTTTATAGTACTTAGGCAAAAAATCCTAAAAACCTTAATTTATCGAACCGTCTTGTCTGCTAGAGGATTTTGCCAACGCACAGCGTCTCGTACAGAAGAATCCTAGAGTTTGCATAAGTCCTAGCTTAGTACAAATAAGGATTGGTCTTCGGTTGATAGTCCAAACAATGGATCGCTTCTTCTGTATTGGCAATAGATGGGCGTACAGTACATTTAAGACGGTAATTGTCGGTAAAAAATTGGCAACCAGTACAGGGTATTTGATGCATTTGTTTGGCTGTAGTAACACTATCTCGCACCGCCGTCCAGAGACTCAAAAGAAAGAGAATAGTTACAGTCCAAGCAGTGATAAAGCAAATAGGGATTAAAAAAGGTTGAATCCCATGAATGATAAAAGATATTATTTCTAACACGGCATTTGCTGATACAAATTAGTAGTTAAAAGTATATTAACTCTTAACTCCTAACTGTTAACTTCTTACTATAGAAGTATATTAAACGCCAGCATGACCCAGCGCTAAACCAGTGACGAGCATTCCTAGAACAAGAAACGGTTGGGCGCTGGCTTGGTACTTAACATCATTCTTCACCGGGTCACGCAGGAAATACATATCCTGTAAGGTGATTTGCGGAATGATTAAGAGTATTAGTATTGTTGCATACAAATTCTCATGGATGCTGACGAGATAAGCTGCTATCAATCCTTGAAATACATCAATCGTTACTACACAAATCCATGCCGCAGTGGTGATGCCAAACATTACGGGTAGTGACTGTAATCCTAACTGGCGATCACCTTCTACACTCTTGAAGTCATTGACAATGGCAATGCCCAATCCAGCCAAGCTGTAGAACATTGTCAAAATCACGATTGTGGAATTGAGATCGCCAAACAAAGCGTGTCCTGTAGACCAAGGTAGGGTGATATAGCTTGCACCCAAGGCGTAGCTACCTAGCCAGCCGTTTTGCTTGAGTTTCAGGGGAGGTGCAGAATAAATGTAAGCGATGAAAGAACCGATGATCGCGATCGCTGTAATTGTCGGGAATTCATGACCAGACCACACATCTAGCGTAAATGCCAAAGCAATACCAGCAATCAGTAATACCCAAATCTGAATAATTACCTGGGGTAGGGGAATTGCTCCAGAGGGAATCGGGCGATAGGGTTCATTGATAGCATCGATTTCGCGATCGTAGTAATCATTGAGGATTTGGGTGTAACCTGTCATCAATGGCCCAGCCAGCAGCATACAGGTTGCTACTTTTAACACATTTTCCAGTGTCCAAGTATAGTTACCAGAAGAAGCCGCACCACAGACTACGCCCCAAATTAGGGGAATCCAGGTGATCGGCTTCATTAGCTGCAAGCGAATTTTCCAAATTGAAGTTTCCCCAGCAGCTGCACCTTTCATCCCCAGTAGCTGCCTAGTTTTGGCATTGCGATCGGCAGATGCATTCGCTTGCTCGTTGAGATTATTTGCCACTGAGTCTAATACCTCAGTTGGGTTGGGGTCTGGGGTAATGGGATTTGATTCTGACATAAGGCGTATTTTTTTTAAAGTGAGGAGTTAGGAGTTATGAATTATTGTTTATTCCTAACTCTTCACTTCTAACTCCTAACTAACTTAAAACGAAATTATCAAATAATTATTCTGAAACTTTGCTCCAGCAACAGGTTTGCCACTCAAAGCAGGGGGTAGGGAAATATTTCGTCGCTGATCTCCTGCTTCTACGGTGACTTCTGGCCCATATTGGGTGAGCTTGACCTGCTTTTTGTCAAATCCTGGCAGAAATAAGCGTACTTGACGATTGTGGATGTCTATTTCAATCGGTTTGGGAGCCTGTAGAGCTTGTGCTTCAAAGTTTGGTAAAGCGTCTATTAGTGGTTGCCAGTCACCTGTGGGCGAGTCGGGAACGACGCTCACAGGTAGGGGGATAAATTCCTCTGACAGGTTAATATTTGTCTCAGGAGACACAAGCAGAACACCACCGACAGTTAAACCAATTTGTTGAGCACTACCCCACAAATAACGAGCATTTGCTACTTCAATGGGATCTTCTGTGGTCACTAAGAAAGCAGCGAGACGTTTAGGGTCAGTAAGAGCGGCTCTCCCCTTTTCTAATAAATTATTGACTTGATTAGTGGGCCCTGCAAAATTATCTGTTGTCCAGTTGACATTGAAAAAGCTGCTAATCAGCGGTTGAATCAAAGGCGATTCAGTAATCGTCTTCCCCAAATCGGAGTTGACAAACAATTGCCGAAATCGCCGGACATACCAACTGAGAGATTCTGGCAAACCCAACATTCGCAACGTTAAAGAGTCGCCTGTGCCATCATATACGATCGCGTCATATTTGCCACTGGCATCATATTCGCGGATAGCATTTAGGGCTAGAGCGCTGTCCATCCCCGGCAATACTACCAGTTCTTGACCAAAAACGTCTTTGAAAATGGGCGTGCGGAGGTATTGCGCCTCAAGTTTCTTCGCTTCGTCCCAGTTCCGCTCTAGCAGTACAGATGCTTGAAACTGAACTACTTGCAAATTGGGGGCGATTTCCTGAGGATCGGCAGCAATAGGGGTACGCAGAAGGGTTGGTAACGTTGGTTCTGGATGTCCTGCTAGGAGTACACGCTTGCCTTGACTTGCCAATAATTTGGCGGCGGCGATCGCAATTTTGGTACGAGCGGTGCCGCCTTTGCCCAAAAATGTCAATATTAGAGCCATTACTTGATTCCTATTTTCACCGCCGGTTTTTTCAACTCCAACTTAGCACTCAACAAAGATTCTCAGCCTGTACTTTAAGTTTCAGATTTGCAGAAAAACCCGGTTCTGAGTTCTTTACAGTTACACAGGTTTGATTTCATCTTCAAAAAACCAAGTAGAAGTATTGTCGTCAAACATCACCACTACACCAATCCCACGCCCATCGGTGACTTTGTAGCCTTGGATGATACCCACTTGTCCTAGTTTTTTTACAACAGGGGCAGAGACGCGATCACGTAAACGAAAGACTTTAACCTTTTGTCCGATTTCCATGCCTGATTACAATGCAATAAACCAAGTCTCAGTGTAGCGGAATCCGTGACTCTGCTCTCACAAATTCAGTGGAGATGAGGGATAAAATTCTAAACTCCTGACCTAACAGCTTAAAATTAAATCAACAACCAAACAAGTACAACGATGATGTTGATGTTTGTCACAGTGCAACAGCTAGAACAGCAGATGCTCAATGCAACTCGGTTGTTCAGTGATGAGTCGGTGATGGAAACTTCGTTGTATTATATGCAATTATTGCTGCTAGTAACTTCCCTTGAGTGGCTGTGGCGTGACTGTAATGATTTTTTTATCGATGCGAATCTATCTACTGTTTTCGCAACGGTTGGCGGAAGGTTTGCAATCGCTGGGAGTTAATCCAGATAGCTTGAGTTAAGCAACAAAGGTAGCAGTCATGTATCAAACAGATCCACCCCGTCCGCCACGAGAAACCATGCCTACAATGTATGATTTACCCAGTGAATTAGTAGGGGAATCAGGTTTGCCAGATTAATTTCACTGCATTCAAGCGGATTTGCTCAGTGAGACTTGTCAGCCAACTTATCCATCTGAGGAAATTTTACTTGCTAGTGACTTAAATCTTTACTACGATCCCCGCCATCTTTTGTGGTACAAACGTCCTGATTGGTACATAATTTTAGGAGTACCCAGTGCTAACCAACAGCATGACCTACGCTTAAGTTATGTCATTTGGCAAGAGGGAGTTGTGCCGTTTTTAGTAGTTGAATTACTCTCACCTGGTACAGAACAAGAGGACTTAGGAAAAACACTGCGGGAAGTAAACCGACCACCAACGAAGTGGGAAGTATATGAACAGATTTTACGGGTTCCCTATTACGTTATCTATAAGATCGCTATGAGAATCATTTGCGTGCCTTTCAACTCATAGGCACTCGCTACGAAGCAATATCTTTACCAGAGAACGGCTTATGGTTGGCAGAGTTAGAGCTAGGATTGGGTCTTTGGCAAGGTTTTTATAAGCAAACAACAAGTTTGTGGTTACGTTGGTATAATGCAGCAAGTTGGATGCTAACGCGAGTAGAAAAGCTGAACAAGAACGTCAACGGGCTGAACAATAACGCCAACGGGCAGGGCGATTGGCAGAGTATTTGCGATCACAGGGAGTTGATCCGGACAGTTTGAGTTAAAGCAGAAAGTATCAATAGTTTATATATTTAACAATGCTTTTTGAAATAAAGTTTTTAATGGTAGGCTAATGAGACAATATGCGCTCTGATACTAAAAAATTTACGAATAACTTGTCTCTGGTGTGTGGTAGTTTTTAATGATAATTTCGTTTAAAGATAATTCAACTTCATTGCAAGTGCGGCGCTATTGGGAATTGCTGCACGTTTTGGTATCACGTAATCTGAAAGTGCGCTACCGGGGGTCGTTTTTAGGTATATATTGGTCGCTGTTGAACCCCCTGATTATGACTGGTTTATATACGGCAATCTTTGGCGCGACTTTTGCATCCTATTATGGCAATTCCATAATGAACTATATATTGGCAGCCTTTACAGGGTTGGTGGTAATCAATTTTTTTTCGGCTTCTACCTCTCAAGCATTGAGTAGTGTAGTTGGTAATGGCTCACTTCTGAATAAAATTCGTCTACCAGTGAGCGTTTTTCCTGTATCGATGATTACAGCAAATGTATTTCAGTTTGCAGTGGGAACATTGCCCTTACTAGCGCTGATGACTTTTCTTAATTCCAAGAGTCTAGTAAATGTGCTGGCGCTGGTATTTCCATTTTTGGCGCTAGTTTTAGTTTCTATGGGAGTTGGTTTTCTCGTAAGCGCTTTATACGTATTTTTTAGAGATTTACCTTATTTTTATGAGTTAGTTGTATTTGTAATTTGGCTCAGTAGTCCTATATTTTATCCAGCAGCTATTGTACCAAAGCAAGTAAAGCAGTTTTTAAGTTTGAATCCCTTATCACCGATTATTGAAAGTCTGCGTCAAATTACATTATCAGGATCTCCACCAGATTTAGGTTTAATTTGGGGCGCGTTACTTAGTGGCGTAATTATTTTAACCTTGGGATGGACTTGTTTCCATCTGTGGCGACATCAGTTTATGGATTTACTGTAAATAAATGGAAGTAATTCGCCTGGATAATATTTCGTTGTGGAGAAGGACTCAAGAGGAGTTTTCTTATGACCTCAAGAAAACATTATTGTCTGTAATAGAAGGTAAATATCGCCAGCCTGCAAAGAAGTTGGTATTAGACAAAATTAATTTAGTGGTCGAGAAAGGGGAAAAAATAGGTATTATTGGGGCTAATGGCTCTGGTAAATCAACACTTTTAAAAATAATTTCTGGCATTCTTCAACCGACGACTGGTTCAGTAAGAGTGCGAGGTCAAATTGCTCCTTTGATTGAACTGGGAGCAGGGTTTGATCCAGAAATTTCTGTGATGGATAATATTTTGCTGTATGGAATACTGCTGGGATTTTCGAGAGTAGAAATGAAAGAAAGAGCGCAGTCAATTTTGGAGTTTGCGGAATTACAAGATTATACACTCGTACCTGTGAAAGGTTTATCTTCGGGTATGGTTGCACGATTAGGGTTTGCGATCGCTACCGATATACAACCAGATATTTTGATATTAGATGAAGTATTATCAGTAGGAGATGAAAGTTTTAAAAATAAGTGTAAGCAAAGAATTGATAACTTTTGGAATGGTCAAACAACAGTTTTAGTAGTATCACATTCAATGGAATTTGTAAAGGAATCATGTAAACAGGTAATTTGGCTAGACAAGGGAACAATAAAATTCTATGGATATGCAAGTGAAGCCGTTGATTGTTATATCAACAGTGTAGTTAAGCAGTAAATAAGTAAAACTTATCTAGTCAAGTGTCTATTAATTAATATTGGGGTTAATGTTTGATGAAGCTAGAGGGAATTAATGTATTAGTAGATGGCTATAATTTGGAAATGCTGCAAGGGACAGGCATTAAAACTTATGGCGTAACTTTAGTTAAAGCTTTAACATCTCTGGGAGTAAATGTAGATTTGTTATGCAGTCGTTCTAGTAATAGTATTAACTCCGTTTTAAATGAAGCTTTGTTCTTTGATAGGCAAAATACGAGTAGGAGCTTACAAACTAAAATTATTTTTATGGCGATTATTCAACGCCTTCAGGAAGCAAAAGAAATTCCAGTCACTGACTTTGTGATCAAAGACGATGGAGATTTTATTTTTGACTACTTAGCGAATTCTGGTAAGGTTTTTAATATTTATGAGTGCTACAAAGTAGCAAATAATTTATATAAATTGTTGCAAATTCAAACAAAAATCAAAATACCCAAAAAAATAGATATATGGCATACAACTTATCCTATTCCTATTAAGATAAACAATGCAAAAAGAATCACCACAATTCATGATATAATCCCTTTGAAACTTCCTTATACTACTCTTGATGATAAAAAGTTATTTTTCAATATTGTAAATAATGCTATTAAACATTCTGAAATAATTTTAACAGTTTCAAAAACCACTAAAGAAGATATCTTACGTTGTTTTAATATTCAACCTGATAAAATTCACGTAACATATCAGCCAATAATTGATAATTCAAATTTAGTTCAAGAAGATATAATTCCCAGTATTTTGAAAAAATATAAACTAAAGTTTAAAAATTACATTCTTTTTGTGGGAGCAATAGAACCAAAGAAAAATATTGGAAGACTGATAGATGCATATAGTGGACTAGATACTGATATGCAGTTAATAATTGTTGGTAAAAAAGGATGGTTGTGGGAAGGTGAAATCGGTAAATTAGAAGCCATTTTTGGTAAAGGATTTACTAGAAAGGTAAAATTACTTGAATATGTACAAAAAAAAGATTTAATATACCTATATAAAGGTGCTTTCTGTTTTGTTTTTCCATCTTTGTATGAAGGGTTTGGTTTACCACCATTAGAGGCAATGTCCTTGGAATGTCCAGTTATAACTTCTAATGTTGGTTCTTTACCAGAAGTTTGTGGAGATGCCGCTCTTTATGTAGATCCTTACAACTCTGAAGATATTAGGCAGGCAATTGAAAAGTTAATCAATGATCCTCAAATGAAAGCTCAACTCATAGAAGCAGGGAAAGAAAGAGTCAGATACTTTAATATGGAAAATTATGCTAAGAAATTATATGATGCTTATAAGTTAGTTATTTAGTCAAGAGTTATGCATCCTAAAAATTGAAGTTTATATGCATTGGCGAACGACTGTAGTTTAAGAAGATAATCCTTGAATTTAAGGAGCTAATAATGTCATTTCCAATCAATGATAAATACTGGGTAAATGCAGCAGAATTTCTACAAAAAAATATTCAAGCTGGAGATAGAGTAGTAGGTTTCGATGAATTTGAAGAAAAATGTACAGGATTTGTATCCTATGAGTCAATTATAGAAAGTTCATCTAATGATTTTCAATGGGTTATTATCCATAAGGGCATGGTGGAGGATCTAGAATATGCTTTTCTAGACAAAGTTGTAAATGAATGTAATCCAGTTTTTGCTAATGAAGTTTTTGTCGTTTTTACTAAACACACTTCTATGGTTGCATTAAACCATGACTTTATTCATCTACAAAACTTTTGGGAAAAAGTAAATTTAATGAACAATCTTTATGCTAAATTAAAAAATAGTTTGGAAAAAAATTTACAAAATAAATCTAAAAAAAATGAAGTTTATTTCAATATAAAAGATATCGCTTTATTGACACGTACAGAACTAGAATTAAATTGCCGTAAAATGTCTCAAACAGTTTATATAGGCAATAAAACTATATTATGTCGTGTTTTAAGTAAATATATATTTTATTGCGATACGGAAGATACAGATATAGTGCCTCACCTTGCTATAAATGGATATTGGGAATCTTGGATTACCCAGGCAATGGCAAGGGTTTTAAAAAAAGGATGGAAGTGCATTGATATAGGTGCAAATCATGGTTATTACTCTGTACTTATGGGTGATGCTGTTGGTTCATCTGGTTGTGTTATGGCTGTTGAACCCAACCCACGAGTCGCACGATTGCTAAAGCAGACAATAGAAGTTAATGGGTTTGCTAAACAAGCGATAGTAGTGGAAAAAGCAATTGCAGATGTTGATCGTCAAGTAGTGAAATTAGTCATTCCTAATGGTAAAGGGATAAATGCAACTATAGCCAGAAATGCAATAGAATCAGACAATGTTGTTGAAGTAGAAACAATTACTCTTGATAGCCTCACCACAGACTGGTCAAACGTTGACTTTGTTAAAATAGATGCTGAAGGTGCAGAGGAAAGAATTTGGTATGGAATGCGTGAAACTGTAAGAAAAAACGAAAATATAACTATAATTATGGAATTTAACTGTTCACGCTATCTTGATCCTAAGATGTTCATACAAGATATTCAAGCATCTGGCTTTGAGCTACATCATATTGACTACGATTCTCAAATTAAAAAGTTGACGGTTGACCAGTGTCTAACTGAACGCCCTCAAGAAGACTGGATGTTGTTTTTACAAAAATTGAAAAAGAATTACAGTATTGCTGAGAAAAATCAGGGAGTCCTGAATGTCTTGAATATAGACAGTCAGGTAATTCTGGATACAGTGATAACAACAAATAACCAACAGTCTAACCTTAATTTTTTCAATAACAGACTACTTTCTACAGCAGATGCTGTACGCTTGGACATTAAAACTTTAGGCTATGAATATGCTCGCAGTTTGCGTGAGCAGTTGACCATATCCACTAATTTATCACCACAGAAAATAAACTTACAATCCAAGGCTTGTCAGCAAAATGATATGGAGTCAGATTGGTTTTTCTATTGGTGTCAACAGATAAAAATTCCTGTAGTATACCATCGAAAATTGTGGGAATTTTGCTATATTTTACAAGCATTATATGAATATGATTTACTGACTCCTGGACGTAAAGGTTTAGGTTTTGGTTGTGGCGAAGAACCTCTGCCAAGTATTCTTGCTGCTTATGATATTGCCATTACAGCTACAGATTTAGATTCAACAGCATCAGCAGCATTGGGTTGGATAGAAACTAATCAAAATATGTCTTCTGGAGAAAAGATATTCCGCCCTGAGTTATGCACAAAAGAACTATTTAATAAAAATGTGAGTCTAAAATATGTTGACATGAATGCTATTCCTGCTTATTTAGAAGGTAAATATGATTTCTGCTGGTCTGCTTGTGCATTAGAACATCTAGGTAGCATTAAAAATGGACTTCTGTTTATCGAAAATTCTCTAAAGACTCTAGTTCCGGGAGGAATAAGTATACAGACGACAGAATTTAATTATTTAGAAGAAGAAGAAACTATTGACAACTACGGAACAGTACTTTTTAGAAAAAAAGATTTTGAAGAAATTGCTAAAAAACTAACTGCGGCAGGACATCAAGTAGCACCGTTAGATTTTAACATAGGTTCTCGTGTGTTAGATAGATTTATTGATCTTCCTCCATACAACAGTAAAGTACATGAATTAGCACAAGAAGCACATTTAAAATTATTAATTGATGGCTTTGCTTCCACATCATTTGGTATCATTATCAGAAAAGCTATGTAAGAAGTTATGGTTATTGAGTTCCTATATAGGAAGTAGTATTCTATAATTTTTCAGAATTTATGTATGTGAAAATTATTATTTTACAAGCATTATAGACAAATGAACAAAATACTAAATGAATATAGTAGAGAATATTTATTCTAATCAATTAATTATAAATTTATCGATTCTCTTTTCGCAAACAACAGGCATAAGCAATTATGCAAAAAATGTTTTTCCCTATTTAAAATCTCTTCAACCTACCCTATTAACAGCAAAACAATATCCGGAATTTAACTACTATTTAGTTCCAGATAATCTAACTCCTGCACAAGGCACGATAGGACACTTTAACCGCCTATTATGGACGCAATTTAAATTACCAAAAATCTATAAAAAACTCAAATCTAGTCTCTTATTTTCTCCCCTACCAGAAGCTCCCATTTACACCAATTGTCGCTTTATCGTGATGTCTCACGACCTGATACCTCTACGTTTTCCCAAACGCTTTTCGCCTCTGACACCATATCATCGCTACTACGTTCCCCAAGTCCTCAAACAAGCGCAACACATTATTTGTAATTCCCATGTTACAGCTAAAGATATTATTGACTTTTATCAAATTCCAGCCAGCAAAATTACCCCCATCCCCCTAGCGCACGATCGCACTCATTTCCGCCCCCTCAACCTTCCCACCAGCAACTACTTTCTCTACATTGGTCGCCAAGACCCATACAAAAACATCCAGCGACTCATCAGTGCTTTTGCGGCATTACCTAACTGCAAAGACTATGAACTATGGTTAGTAGGACCAACTGATTCGCGTTACACCCCGACTTTAAAAGTGGAAGTTGCAGAATTGGGTGTAACTAATCAGGTGAAGTTCCTTGACTATGTTCCTTACAGCGAATTACCAAAAATCATCAATCAAGCGATCACTCTGGTTTTTCCTAGTCTCTGGGAGGGTTTTGGTTTACCTGTTCTCGAAGCAATGGCTTGTGGTACTCCTGTCATTACCTCCAATCTTTCCTCCTTACCAGAAGTAGCTGGTGATGCGGCGATTCTGATCAATCCCTATAATACCGGAGAAATTACAGAGGCAATGCAAGCTGTTGCGACCGATTCGGTATTGCGATCGCACCTTTCTAGCCAAGGTATCACTCAGTCTCAACAATTCAGTTGGGAAAAAACAGGAAAAGCAACTGGCGAAGTTTTATCCCGTTATTTATGAAAGATAAACTTTAGATGCAAGGATTTAGGATTTTGTCAAAATTTAAGATTATCTTGGCTAATAACTAATCCGAAATCCTTATGAAAGCACTAATTCTCTCTGGCGGTAAAGGTACACGCTTACGTCCCCTCACCTACAGTGGGGCAAAACAACTTGTACCAGTTGCTAATAAACCTGTTTTATGGTATGGCATTGAAGAGATGGTTGCTGCTGGTATTACTGATATTGGTATAATTATCAGCCCGGAAACTGGGGCAGAAGTCCAAGCGAAAACCGGAAATGGAGAATGCTTTGGAGCAAACATCACCTACATCATACAAGACCAGCCAGCCGGACTTGCTCACGCCGCCCAAGTCGCCCGTCCCTTTTTAGGAGATTCTCCCTTTGTCATGTACTTGGGCGATAATCTGATTCAACTAGGTGAGTTACGTTACTTTCTGCAACAATTTAGCCAACAACAGCCAGATGCTTTAATTCTCTTGCATTCGGTTGACAACCCTAGTGCCTTTGGTGTGGCTGAGGTCGATGAAACAGGACGGGTATTACAGCTAATTGAAAAACCCAAAGTTCCTCCTTCAAATCTGGCATTGGTAGGGGTTTATTTCTTTTCTCACCTCATCTTTGATGCGATCGCAAATATCCAACCTTCTATCAGAGGTGAGCTAGAAATCACTGATGCTATTCAATACCTAATTAATCAAAGTAAGCAAGTTTTAGCCTATAATCTCCAAGGTTGGTGGCTAGATACTGGCAAAAAAGATGACTTGTTAGAAGCTAACCGATTGATTCTGGATACCTATTTGACAGCATCAGTTGTTGGCGAAGTCGATGCCCAAAGTCAAATTATAGGACGAGTCCAAATCGGTGCAAAATCTAAAGTAATTAACTGCACAATTCGAGGGCCAGTAGTCATTGGTAGCAATTGTCATTTAGAAAACTGCTTTATTGGCCCTTATAGTAGTATTGCCAACAATGCGACACTCATTGATACTGATTTAGAACACAGTGTCATTTTAGAAGGTGCTAGAATTGCCGGAATCCATCAGCGCATTATTGATAGCGTGATTGGACAACGGGCACAATTGAGTCTTGCACCCCGTCGCCCCAAAGCCTTGCGATTTCTGATTGGCGATGACTGTCAAATTGAATTAACGTGATTTACTTGTTAAAAACAGAAGAGCCACAGTCAAAAATATTATTCTGATACCTGTAAAATACAAGTATTAAATTACTCTCACACTTAAAGCTGTGGCACGTTACTTATAATATTAATGAGCATTGTACCTAGCAAAATTCCCGAAGTTTTACAATTTCAACCTCAAGTATTTGCAGATGATCGCGGGTTCTTTTTTGAAGCCTACAACCATCGAAAATTTGCCCAAGAGACTGGTATTGTTGCCAACTTTGTCCAAGATAACCACTCTTGCTCTAAACAAAACGTTCTGCGTGGATTGCACTACCAAATCCAACAACCTCAAGGTAAGCTCATCCGTGCTGTTGTCGGTACTATCTTTGACGTAGCCGTAGATATTAGAAAAAGTTCTTCTACATTTGGTAAATGGGTGGGTTCTGAACTCAGTGCTGAAAACAAACGCCTACTGTGGATACCACCAGGCTTTGCTCACGGCTTTCTTGTGCTTTCAGAAATAGCTGAAGTTCTCTACAAAACTACAGATTATTACGCACCCCAAGGCGATCGCACCATCCTATGGAACGATCCAGATTTAGCTATAGATTGGCCTTTGAGTACGCCACCGATTTTATCAGCTAAAGACGAAGCCGGGAAACCTTTGAGAACTGCTGAAGTATTTGATTAAACTTGATGATTGCGTTAGGTTCGAGAACTAATTTAGGATGAGTCAATCAATATTGCTGATTGGTAGCAACGGTCAGGTGGGTAAGGAACTGCAACAAATACTTCCATCCTATGGCAATATTATCTCAGTAGCACGCCCAACAGTAGACCTTGCTCAACCCGATACCCTCCGCGATGTTATCAGATCAAAGCAGCCGCAAATCATCATTAACGCTGCTGCTTATACTACTGTAGATAAAGCAGAGAGTGAATCCGAACTTGCTAGCGCTATTAATGCGATCGCACCCCTAATTATTGCCCAAGAAAGCCAAAACTTAGGAGCTTTCTTAATTCATATTTCGACCGATTATGTTTTTGATGGTAATGGGTATCGCCCTTACCAGGAAACCGATGCGACTAATCCCTTGAGTATTTATGGTAAAACCAAACTCGCTGGAGAAGAAGCAATTCGGGAAACTTGCGCCCATCATCTCATCCTTCGTACCGCTTGGGTTTATGGAACCTTTGGCAAAAGTAACTTTGTCAAAACTATGCTGCAACTAGGTTCAGAACGCCAAGAACTCCGTGTTGTCGCCGATCAAATTGGTAGCCCGACTTGGGCGCAAGATATAGCCGCAGTAATAGCCCAGGCAATTCCCCAGTTAACCCCAGAAATTAGCGGCACTTATCACTACACTAATAGCGGCGTTGCTAGCTGGTATGACTTTGCCGTTGCCATTTTTGAAGAAGCCCAACAGCTAGGCTTCCCTTTAAAAGTTGAACGTATTGTCCCCATTACAACTGCCGAATATCCAACACCAGCTCGTCGCCCTGCTTATTCTGTCCTTGCTTGTGGAAAAATTTCAGCAGTTTTAGAAACACATCCGCCCCATTGGCGACAAAGACTCCGGCAAATGCTTAGGGATTTGAAAATTGAGAATGGGGCATAGGGCATTGTTAAACCAATTCGCAATTCGCAATTCGCAATGACGCTCCTACGTCGCTCTAAGCGTTCGCGGTAGCCTCTCTACGAGAAGCCATGCCGTTGGCGTAGCCTCTCGTAGAGAAGGCTTTACGCTGCGCTAACGCAATTACGTTTTGTAACGGGGATTTAACCCCGGCACAAAACCTGCTGTAGAGGCAGGGGAATTAAACCCCCAAACTTTGTTAATTAAGTTTCTTCCCTATTCCCTATTCCTTACAAACGCGATGAATCGCGTCTCTACGCATTCCTTATTTCTTTTGACTTTTTAAAACTCCTGTCTCTTGTTGTATTGGCAAGACATCTAAAATATCAGTTTGGGAACAATACTTTAAATCTTCATGACAGTCAAGACGCAACAATCGTTGGCCGTGACTAGCTTGGTGAAGTAATCCTAATAAATTATCTTGCCACTGAGAGTAAAGAGCGATCGCACTAATTACTTCATCATTACCAGCTAATTCCTCTTGTGATAGCTTGGTTTGTTGTACAAGACTATGAGCGATCGCACCTGCACAAACTGTATCCTCTAAAGAGAAACTGCCTTCCCAGCCAGAACCGACAATCCACACTGTCTCTGGTTGCTTCTCTAAAAGAAATTGCACTACCGCCGCCCGGTTAATCAAGGCTGCGGCTAATAAATTTGGGGAGTCTTGTACTCTTTGTAAGGCACGAGTGCCATTTGTAGTACTGATAAACAAACGCCTCCCCTCCACTAATTCTGCTGTGCAGTCGAGGGGAGAGTTACCCAACTCAAAGCCAGCTACTTTCGCGCCACCGCGTTCTCCAGCTCGCAGACGTTTTTCAGAAGGCCATTTCTCGCTAACTTCAATTAACTGATCTAAATCGCTGAATACTTGTACAGCTTCGCCTCCAGCTGCCAGAACTGTCGCAATTGTGCTAGTGGCTCGCAAGACATCGACTGCGATCGCACATTCTGGCGCTTTACCCGTTGGAGTCAATTCAGGAGTGTGGTATACGAATAGCTTCACGCGCTGGATACACCTAGTTTAATACTACTGTCGCAAATAACATTTTACCTAGTTGGTGTCACTAACTATAATCTCAATTGCTCCTAGAGAATTTTTTAGCATCAAAATCCATAATGGTAACTAATTCAATACATAAATACTCAAAAATTCCATTTCTATGCTTATAGACTTTCAGATTCGCTGCACTATCCTGTAATCTAAAACAAGAACAGATTTTCTAAAACTGTATTTGGCGTTCTAAGTTAGCACCACTACGTATACTGACTAAGCTTGCCAAACAAAAACCGAAATTTTTACCTCTACTCCGCTTATCCAAAATCTCAAATCGAAATCGCTATGGCACCTTTACCCGACTACCGCCCTAAACAACTATCTGTAGGCCCGTTGGAAGCGGAAATTTTAAATATCATTTGGGAACTTGGTTCAGCCACAGTAAAGGATGTACACGATCGCATTCTCGCCGATCCCAACCGCGAATTAGCGTATACTTCTGTCACCACCGTCTTACGTCGCCTCACTGATAAAGGTTGGCTAGCTTGCGACAAGAAAGAGCGAGCATTCTATTGGCGGCCAATGCTAAGTAAGCAGCAATCAGAAGTTATTAAAGCTCACGAACAGTTACAGCGATTTCTGGCGGTGGGTAACCCCGATGTTGTCGCAGCCTTTGCTGATAGCCTAGATGAAGCAGCTAGTGAGCAAATAGCAGCGATCGCCAAACGTATTCAATCTGCACGCCAAGCCAGGGAGGAAAAATGATGCATCTAATAATGATTTTGAATGCTTTGGCAGTTGCTTGGTGGTTAAGATCCACTTGGAATCAACGCCAAGGTAATTGGAATGTGCGGTGGCAGCGATCGCTATTTTTGTTTCTCTTCCCGCCCTTGCTAATTTTCATGACTGCGATCGCGGTGCTGTTCATGGGGCCTCAAGGGCAAATGGGCGGGATGTATACAGGCTCAATTAGCTATTTACTAGCATTAATTTATTTGGCATTTTTTGCCATTTCATGCATTAAACTTGCCTTCCAGGGTTGGCAGTCTGTAGAATCTGCCCGTAACTGTCCTTTAGTGAATGTTGGCGATAGACGAGCCAGACTGCTGCAAACGGGCGCGTTGTTTGCCGGTCAAATCGGTTTTTGGCAACCAGAATTAGTGGTTAGCCAAGGATTAGTGCAAACTCTCTCACCAGCTCATTTAGAAAGCGTCTTAGCCCATGAGCAAGGGCATCACCATTACAGGGATACATTCTGGTTTTTCTGGCTGGGTTGGGTGCGTTCCTGCACCGCTTGGTTGCCGAATACAGAGCCTTTGTGGGAAGAACTGTTAGCTTTGCGCGAACTCCGTGCCGACGGTTATGCAGCATTGCAAGTAGACCCTCTGGTGCTAGCAGAATCACTTTTATTAGTAGTTAGTAGCGGCCCCGTCTTATCGGAAATTTGCTGTGCTGCATTAGGTTCCTCTGGTGCAGATCGCTTAGAACAAAGAGTAGAAGCTCTACTAGCACCACCAGAACCAACCCCAGAAGCTCAATTACAATCCTGGCATGGCTTTCTGTTGGCGTTCCTGCCTTTACTGACTGTGATATTTCATAGTTAAGTTGAATTTAGCAAGCTACTACAGCACAAAATCGTGATGTTTGTAACGAAAATCGTAGCGTTGGTAATAAAAACGTATTGTTTGTAACGAAAATCAGATTGTTTGTAACGAAATTATTGTGTTTGTAACAAAAATTAGATTGTTTGTAACAGAAATCGTAGTGTTGGTAACGAAAATCGTAGCGTTGGTAATGAAAACGTATTGTTTGTAATGAAAACGTATTGTTTGTAACGAAAATCGTAGTGTTTGTAACAAATATCGCGACCGTCACAAATTAACAGGCGTTAATTACGAATTACGAATTACTCTTATTCTTCTTCTAGCAACTGTTCTATATACTTTTGCACCAAAGGCACTTGAAAAGCATTGCCTTCTTGAGTCAAGATTTCTTTTCGCGTTAGTCTGCGCATAACACCTTTGTCTTGCTGCGTGGGAGTTTCTCCGTGGATTATCCGGCGCAAGAGAGAGCGATCGCCAGTTTCCTAAACTAGATTAACAGCACAATCCCTTTAACACCTTTGCCAAATACTCATACTGCTCAAAAGTATTGTAAATCTGCGCCGAAATCCTTACCAACAGCCGAGGTTTTTCTTGCCACGGCATCACCTGTACTTGAATACCAAATTTATCAAACAACTCATCATGTATAGACATGAAATCGCGTTTTTCCAAAGTCCCTGGCATTGGCACAACCGCCATTGAACCAATCATCTCCTCTGGACAAGGCGGCTGCACCTCCAGCGCTTCACAAAGTAGCCGTCTTCCCTGCAACACTAGCTGATGATTTTGCTGTCTCAATTCTGTCCACCCACCCGGTAGCAACGAACCCATAAAAGCTATCGCTTCTGGTACACACATATAAGCTGTAGGATCGTCTGTACCTGTCCAATCGAATTCCAACTGAAAGCGGGTTTTATCAGTGCGTGGCGAATTTGTCCCGTGGCTAATTGTCAGAGGACGAATTTCTGACTGTTTATCTCGTCGCACATACAAAAATGCTGCTCCTTTGGGCGCACACAGCCATTTATGACAATTCCCGGTGTAATAAGTTGCGCCAATTTCTCGTAAATCGAGGGGAATCATTCCAGGCGCATGGGCACCATCTATTAATGTATCTACACCTCGTTGTTGCAACTCTTTCACCAACTCTTGAATCGGGAAGATTAACCCTGTCTGGCTGGTAACATGATCCAAAAGTGCTAATCGGGTTTTTGGTGAAACTCGCTCAATTACTGCTGCCACTATTTGCTTTGACGAATCAATGGGGAAAGGAATTTTTGCCACCACCACCCGCGCCCCAGTGCGACTAGCAACAAAATCAAGTGCATTGCGGCAAGCATTATATTCGTGGTTGGTTGTAAGTATTTCATCTTCTGGTGAAAACGTCAGCGACCTTAACACCGAGTTAACGCCAGTCGTCGCATTGGGGACAAATACCAAATCCTGCACATCAGCACCTACAAACGCCGCTAACTTACTTCTGGCATCGTCTAGCAGAGGTTCCCACTCTCTACCAAAAAAGCGTAAGGGTTCATGTTCGAGGTGCGATCGCAAACCTTGTTGAAACTCCAGCACTTGTTTAGGACAAGCACCAAAAGACCCATGATTCAGAAACGTCACAGCCGAGTCAAGCGACCATAAGTCTCTAATGGATAATCTAGAATCCAAAATTTAAAATCCAAAACTGATAAACTCCCCAGGCTGGATTCGAACCAGCGACCAATCGATTAACAGTCGATCGCTCTACCACTGAGCTACTGAGGACCACTCACGATTTATAATCTTAGGGCTAAAAATAGGATTTGGCAAGTACTTTCGCCAATATTTTTTTTAGATACTTAATTAATAGAATTTTTACAGCCAAAATCAATTCAAAAACTTAGGCAGAGACTCTTAAATACTAACTATTTACTGTAATCCCATTCGTAATTCAGCCAGACGCTGTCGCGCCTTAGCATCAATGGCATTAGCTAAAAACCTACTCTTAGATTGTTTGCGCGTATGATACTTTTGCCGCATTCGACAGACAGTAGCTTCCACTTCCCCACAAAGTTGTTGTGCCGACAGCCATTCAGCCCCATAACCCTGTATCATCAACTGCTGTGCCCGATCTGATGTAGCAACAATCACACGCGAAATCAATGATTGGGCTATTTGCTGGCGCATAGACGCACAGGATTTTTCAATATAAGTATCTGCTGTCTGCCCAAAATCAGTGTAATAAACTGATAAAAGCTCAGTAATTATTTCTTTATTGCTAGAGGAGTTCTGATATTGGGCATCAAAAACTATTTGAGTTGCATAACCTTGAAACGCACTATAACCAGTCATCGCTTCCACAAGTTCACCCCGTGCTGCCTCTAGTCCAACACTATCACGCGTTTTTTTAAGGCAAGGCCAAGCGCCTATTATATTGTAGCCGTCTACTAACAAAACGGCTTGGAGTAAGGAACGGGGCATGGTTTTTGATCACAATTTTCTAGAGTTAACAAAATTCATTCATAAGTTTTATAATAATTGATGCATTGTATGTAACACTATGCTACACAGAATAAAAAATATGGCAGCCTCACAAAATTAAAACCTCACACAGACGCACCAACTCAAAACGCGCCTTTTAAACAAAGGCGCGTTTTAGTTTTTTTCACTAGTGATGAAAATGAAGAGTGCTGAGTTAAAAGATCAGCTATTAAGGGCGGAATATGTACGGCTATTAAAGGCTGAGTACTTTTTACTTCACTCAGCACTCAATTAAGGAGCTTCGCTGTGTACCTCCATTAGACGTTTTTTGAGGCGTTGAGCTTCACCCCTATCTACCAGAGAGCCTTTTTCTAGCAAGAAAGCGCCGTCACAGTAATTTAACTCGTCTAATCGATGTGTCACCCACAGAGCTGTTATACCTCGACTTTTGACAAGGCGGCGCACACCAGCAACTAAATCCAACTGGCTATCTGGATCTAGTAAAGCAGTTGGTTCATCTAATAATAAGACTTCGCAGCGACGCGCGATCGCACCTGCGATCGCGACTCGCTGTTTCTGTCCCCCAGAGAGCGCATAAATGGGACGTCGTAGAAAGGTAAGCAAATTTACAGCTCCTAGCGCCTCCTCAACCCTTGCTCTAGTGGCAGCAGGTGGCAACTTTTCTTCCACTAATCCAAAAGCCACATCAGCACCAACCGTTGGCATGACCAATTGATGATCCGGATTTTGGAAGACAAAGCCAACGGGGTGCAAAACTTTAATTTCGCCTGATTCAGGAACTAATAGCCCTGCCAGCAGTCTAAGTAAGGTTGATTTACCACTGCCATTTGTACCCAAGAGCATCCAAAACTCGCCCTTGGGTACTTCTAAAGAGCAAGATTCGATAACCTTCTCTCCATTAGGCCAACTGAAATTTAAATCCTTGACCTCAATGCCCACTTGAGCCATTTGTCAACCTTGGTTACTCAGCAGCTACAGCAAAAAAGCCAGGTGGTCTGCCACCACCTGGGGTTGTACCATCTTTCTGAACAATCTGCACCCCAGAAATTTCACTAGCGCGAACAGCAATTTTTTTCTCTGTCTTGCCCTCACACTTGAGTTCTACAATGTCAGGGTTACCAGAGCGTATTGCTGCCAAAATTAGCTGATAGATAGCCTCAGCATCCTCTGCTGACTTACGTTGTACTGAGATCGGGAAAGCAGTGTTTCTGATGCTTAAATCGATGGTAAACATTTAGCAATAATCAAATTTAACTGTGGACTCATTTTAGCGTCAGCTGACTGATTCTAGGGAAATGGGCATTGACAACTGGGGATTGGGGACTGGGGATTAGGGACTGGGCATGGAACATTTATTAATTTTTCTCTACCCTGCTCCCTCATCTCCCCACCTCAATCTCAATCAAAAAATAATTTTTATTACAAAACCCCTGGAAAAATTAACGATTTTCACCTAATATGATTAAAGGTGTGTAAAAATTTGTAAACTAGGTTAATAACCCGGTTAACTTTCTGATTATGGAAGGCTTTTATTTAGCCATCTATAATACAGATACAACCTGTACTTATAAACATTTGGAGATTTGCTCTAATGACCATCGCAGTTGGACGCGCTCCCAGTAGAGGGTGGTTTGACGTTCTAGACGACTGGCTCAAGCGCGATCGCTTCGTATTCGTAGGTTGGTCAGGGATACTATTGTTCCCCTGCGCCTTCCTAGCACTAGGCGGTTGGCTAACTGGCACCACCTTCGTCACCTCTTGGTACACCCACGGGTTAGCCTCCTCCTACCTAGAAGGCTGTAACTTCTTAACAGTGGCAGTATCCACTCCCGCCGACAGCATGGGACACTCCTTATTGCTGTTGTGGGGACCAGAAGCTCAAGGTAACCTCACCCGTTGGTTTCAATTGGGTGGGTTGTGGCCATTCGTCGCCCTGCACGGAGCCTTCGGTTTAATTGGCTTCATGTTGCGGCAATTTGAAATTGCGCGTTTAGTAGGTATCCGTCCTTACAACGCTCTCGCCTTCTCAGCTCCGATTGCAGTATTCGTCAGTGTATTCCTGATGTACCCCTTGGGACAATCAAGCTGGTTCTTTGCACCCAGCTTTG
>JAHHHS010000027.1 GCA_019359215.1 Nostoc indistinguendum CM1-VF10
ATTATTTTCCCACAGACGTAAGAATAATAATATTTTTACTCTTTGTGATAGTTGTAATTAAAAATCCCTTTTTAAAAATTGTAAAATTTACTTGCTTACTATCGCTTTTTAAGCACTAGCCTGTGAACATCAACCGAGGGCGCGGCGAAGCCGCGCCGAGGTCAATTGTGCCAGTTGCGTAAGTCCTGAATTTATTTATTTTTCTACTTAAAAAGAAATTTAACTACCTAATGTGACGTTTATTACAAAGTATTTATATTGGTAATTTCATTAGGTAAATAACACTTAATAAAATTACAACTATAGTTTTCATGCGTACGAACAATATTCAGTATTATTACTGTTTTAAAAACATACTGTAAAGAAGACATTAGTTGGCAGAAGGAAAAAGTTCAGAAAGTCTAGTAGCAAATATAAAGTCTTAATAGGAGATTAAAGTTAGAAACTTATTATAGATTCAGCGTTTAAAAATCCTATAAAAATAAATATTACTTTGCTTAAAACGACATATTTAGTATTAGACAAGAAAAGCAGTAAGAGTAAGTTAATTTCCTTAAAATTTCAATAGGGCAAAATATAAAGCAATGAATATTTCTATTCTGGTCTTTGGAAAAAATAACTTTATCGCCACACTTCCAGATCAGATCCGTTGTGCGACTGCTTTTAATGTAGAAGTTATAGATAATCTGAATCAAGCAGTGTCGCGGATTCAAATGACACCCCCCGATATAATACTTGTGCAGGCTAGCCTGGATGGCAGTATAGAACTTTGTAGTTGGTTGAAAGACCAGACAAAACTATCCTGGATATACTGTATTCTTTTCGAGGATCGTTCTCAGCAGCTTACTGATAGAACTAAGTATGGTTGGCAAAAGGAATTGGAGATGAGTGCTGCGGCATTAAAGCAAGGAGCCGATGCTTATATTTGGCATCTTATTGAAGAAAAAACAGAGCATAGTTTGGCAGAGTTGAGTGCCAATCATGGACTAATACTTGCTCAATTAACTGTTGGCTTACGGAAAGCGCAAAAATACCGAGATTTGATTCAAACAAATGATATGTTATCAGCGATCGCTTTATCTGACTCGTTAACAGAATTAAATAATCGTCGTGCTTTAGAACGGGACTTACCCAGGCAAATTAAAAAAGCTAAGACTCAACAAAATTCCCTGAGTTTGATTATTTTAGATGTAGATCATTTCAAGAAAGTTAACGATACTCACGGGCATTTAGTTGGCGATCGCATTTTGCAGCTACTATGTCAGCGTCTGCGACACAATCTGCGCTGTCAAGACACAGCATTTCGCTATGGTGGCGAAGAATTTGTGATTCTTCTGGCTAACACTACCGATGAGGAGGCACTATTAGTAGCCCGTCATCTCAATCGGGTAGTCAGCGACAAACCATTCTCACTCAGCAATAAACTGACAATTAATATCACCATTAGTCTGGGTACAGCCTCTCTGAAAGCTGAGGATGATGATCAAGGAGTAAGTCTGTTGCATCGTGCCGATCAATGCTTGCTACAGGCAAAAACTGCTGGGCGTAATCGGGTTATTGCCTCAAACTATTTATCTCATGTTCCACATTTAAAAGTTGTTTCTTCTTAAAAGTAGGCATTGGGAAAGAGGAGACAGAAGTTTTTTAATTTTTAATTTTTAATTGATTTCTCCCCACTTACTCCTAACTCAGCATGACAATCTTCTACCGAAGTGCGCTGTCGCATGGCATTAACTAAAGTCTCGTAGCTAGACCAATTTTCTTCCAATAGGGTTTTTGCCTGGAGGATATGAAACCGCAATTTCTGCTGATAAACTGATTCAGAAAAGCCTAAAATTGTCAAGACTCCTATCAGCTTATTTTTATCATCACCTCCACCCTCAGCATTATTAAAAACTAGGGTTTCAGCAGTAATACCCGCCATCCAAACAGTGCAGTAGCGGTCTAGCATTTGGGCACTGATTTTACCCACTTCTAGTTGAGATGCTAATTCGCCATCATCAAAGCTAACGCCGCCTTGCCCAGGTTGACCCTGTTTCCAGGCTTCCCAAGCGCTGAGGGTGTAGCCGGTAACGGGAATACCTAACAGGTAAGCAACCAAGAAATGCCCTGCTTCGTGGTGGACGATGCGATCGCGGTGTTCATTTGAAAATCCAGCAATCCAATCTAAAAAGATAGTACCACCCTTGCCTTGCAAGCTAAAACTATCTAACGTAGCTATGCCTAAGATGGTGAAGGTAGCAAGCGCTGGTACTGCGGGCGACAAGTGAATGAATGGCCCCAGTAGGCTGGACATGGTGATGAGAAAAATAGATATTGCAACTAAATTTAGGCTAATCTGGCTCATTGAGAGTTTTTTGAAAATCTGCTTAATCTTTCTTCATTATGAGGCGATGCCACAGCTTTTGTATCAAGGTGGTTGTAGCGATCGCTTAATTTTTTCATCTCACAGCTAATTAAATTACTGGCATTATAACGGATGTTTTCTCTATCACTAGCATGATGGCTGCTTTTCCAATCGCAGACATAATGTGACGTTAGTAGATATAAAACATTAAGTAGGAGATGAATGTGGCTGAACAATTCAAAAAGGGCGATCGGGTTGAATGGAACACTTCACAAGGCAAGACAACTGGCAAAGTAGTAAAGAAACTCACTTCACCTACAGATATTAAAGAACACCATATCGCTGCAAGTGAAGATAACCCTGAATACTTAGTTGAAAGTGATAAGACAGGAAAACAAGCTGCTCACAAGCCTGATGCTCTGAAGAAAGTAGAGGAGTAATAGTTAATTATAAGCAAAGATATCAACTAATGGTGCCGTACTCAATCTCGCTACGGCATCATACAATCCAAAATCTTTTAGGCGATTACTTGGGTAGTTAGAGGGCCGTTAACGCCGTTTATTTTAGCAATTTCGACGGAGCCAAATTACGAACCGCTACCATCTCTGTCGAAGAATAGAATCGAGCTATTGATGTCAAATCTAAAGCGTTGGTTGGTATTGGTGAAAGCACTACCAAGCCTGAATTGAGAAGCTTGTAATAGACCTACTTGGAGTTCACCTCCGAATCCAGATGCGGAAACTTGGATTTTATCACCTTGAGATGCATTTAAGTCGTTGATAATATCGCCACCCTCTAAAGGACTGTTGTAACGGAAGATATCAGATCCTGCTCCACCAGTTAAGATATCTTTACCCAATCCGCCAATCAGAATATCATTACCATCTCTACCATTAAGGTTATCATCTCCATTCAGGGCGTTGATTACATCGTTGTTGAGTGTACCGTTAAGAACATTGTTTACAGAGGTTCCAGTGATAATAGCCATAATTATTTATGAGGTAATTGGTGTTTTAAGTTACAAGGTCTGAAAATTAAAGATATGCTTACCTATCGCAAGGATGCAGTACTTTCTTGTAAGCATATGTGTATTGTAAATATACAATATTTTTCCGGCTGCAAACAGCAACTTGCTGATTTTTACCTCAATCGGCAATTTTGACTTCAGGATTGTGCAATCGATAGCAGATAGCCTTGTCAAATAAAACCCGCTTGAATGATTCATCTAGGCTGATAGTCGTTTCACCACTACCCAGAAACAAGTAACCATCTGGCCTTAATTGCTGCTTAATCTTTTTTAGCAATGCTTTCTTGGTAACAACATCAAAGTAGATTAAAACATTCCGTAAAAAGATAACGTCGAATTGCGGCAGAGATGACCAAGATTGCAAAAGATTCAACTGACGAAAATCAACCATCTGGCGGATTTGTTCCTTTATTTGCCAGTCAGTATCTAGCTTTTGAAAGTAGCGATCACAAATATTTTTAGGAAGTCCACGATTTATTTCAAGTTGGTTATAATGCCCTTCGCGGGCACGCGTTAAAACCTTAGTAGAAAAATCAGTTGCAATTAATTTTACAGGCCAATTGGGAAGCATGGGAAAATGTTCATTAATTAGTATGGCGATGCTATAAGGTTCTTGTCCATTAGAGCAGGCAGCACACCAAATGTTGAGCGATCGCTCAATTTCTCGTTGTTTAATTAACTCTGGTAGCACATATTTTTTCAGCGCTTCAAAAGGGTGGCTATCACGGAAGAATGAGGTTTCGTTAGTGACTAGCGCCTCGATTGTCTGGGCGTGAAGACTATTAAAGGGCTGAGTTCGCAAGTAAGTAATCAAATCAGCGATAGAAGCAAATCCTGCCGATTCGACAATTGGCTGCAAATGTAACTCTGCTAAATAAGTTTTATCACCAAACAACACAACTGCTGAATGATGATGAACTAATTGACGAAGATATTCAAAATCAGTAGTGCTTACACCCATAATCTGTGTCATTACAGGTCTGAAGGAGGAACTTGATTGAAACCAATTCTGTGCATAATTTCATTTGCGATCTCATTAATTGGAAGAATTTTATTGGCAAGCCCGGCATTAACGACAAAACTAGGCATTCCCCACACGACGCTAGTAGCTTTATCTTGTGCAAGTACCTGTCCACCTGCCTCGCGTATGCATTGACAGCCATGCAATCCATCTTGCCCCATACCAGTGAGAATAACTGCGATCGCCCCAGCCCCATAAACCTGTGCAACCGATCGCAACAGCACATCGACTGAAGGACGACAAGAATTTTCGGGAGATGCTTGATGGGTAGCAAGTCGAACCCCAGTTTTGTCGCGTTGCACAATTAGATGAAAATCTCCTGGTGCAATCCAGACATGTCCTGGTTTTAGTATCTGTCCAGGAACCGCTTCATCTACTGGAATTTTGCACTTGGAAGCTAATTGTTTAGCTAGTAGTTTCGTAAACATTGGCGGCATGTGTTGCACAATCAAAATCGGCACTGATAAATCTGCTGGAAACTGCTTAAGCACTACAGCCAGCGCATTTGGGCCTCCGGTAGAAACCCCAATTGCCACAACCTCCACCTGCTGTATATCGCTACGAACAGGAAAAATAACTGGATGGGTAATTACGCTGGGTGTGAAAAATGTACTAAATACCTTAATTTTAGGAATTAAATCATCCCGAATATGTTGGTTTGTTGCCTCTACACTTCCTAAGTTACTAGGTTTTGTGGCATAGTCTGAAGCACCTAAAGAAAGAGCTTCTAGGGTTGCGATCGCTCCCCTGTGCGTGAAGGTACTATACATAATCACTGGTAAACGTGGATACTTTTGTCGGATAGCGGACAGGGTTTGCAAACCATCCATCTCCGGCATCTCAATATCCAGGATGATCACATCGGGATTAACATGGGAAATCTTGGCAAGGGCAATGCGACCGTTAGCCGCGACTCCTACCACCTCCAGTTCTGGATCGCTAGACAAAATTTTACTTATTCGACTCCGTACTACTACGGAGTCATCGACAATTAGTACCCGGATTTTGGGCATTAGGTATTGGGGAGCAGGGGGCAGGGGGCAGGGGGCAGGGGGCAGGGAGCAGGGAGCAGGGGGCAGGGAGATTATGGATAATTAGCGTTTTATGAGCCAGGGGGATGGATTGTTGATTATGATTACTAGAATGCCTAAAACTTGGTTGTAATTTCCATAAAGTTCTCTACCTGTATCAATATCTAAATAACTACACTTGACAGCAAATTTCAACCAAGTCTGAGTCTCTGCTGCCTCTGCTTCCGAATCATTTAACTTAGCTACAAAAGCAGCTTCATATCGACGTTTTCTCCATGCTTCCGCCAGATTTGCACATACAGAACGTGACGATCTACGAATTTGGTCGGTCAAGGGATATCTCTCTTCTACAGGAAACTTCTTGGATAGTTCAAATATTTTCATGGCTGTATCAAATGCCATTTTGTATACTTCCAAGTCTTCATGACTTTTAATTGGTTCTTTTTCCATTCCCCCTGCCCCCTGCTCCCTGCCCCCTGCCCCCTGCCCCCTGCCCCCTGCCTCTTACTTAATATTTAAACTGATTGACGACTTTCTGTAAATCTACTGCCATTCGGGACAGTTCTGTAGCTGCCTCTAAAGTATTACTGGTTCCAGTAGTCGTACTTTGAGTATTGAGTGCCACAATTCCAATACTTTTGGCAATATCTGATGTTCCTTTGGCTGCCTCAGCCATATTTCGACCAATTTCATTGGTAGTTGCTGTTTGTTCCTCAATAGCACTGGCGATCGTGCTTTGGAAGTCGTTGATTTGATTGATAATACTAGTAATTTGAGTGATGGCTTGAACGGCACTTTTTGTATCTGTCTGAATGGCTTCAATTCGCAAGCTTATATCTTCAGTCGCACTTGCCGTTTGTTTGGCTAATTCTTTCACCTCGTTGGCGACTACGGCAAATCCCCTACCTGCATCCCCGGCTCTAGCCGCCTCAATGGTAGCATTGAGTGCTAGCAAGTTTGTTTGCCCTGCGATCGAGGTAATGACTTTAATAACTTTGCCAATTTCGATGCTGCTTTGACCGAGTTTGTTAATTGTCTCGTTCGTGCGTTCAGCTGTTTTAACTGCCTCAGTCGTCACCTTTGCTCCTTGGGTAACGGTCTTAGCAATTTCTCGAATGCTAGCATTCATCTCTTCCACGGCAGTCACAACTGTATTGGTATTTTGACTTACCTGTTCAGCAGAGGCAGAGGCAGAAGTGGCTTGTTCGGCTGTTTGTTCGGCGTTCTCAGTCATTTCTTTACTGACTGCGGTCAGTTGTTCTGCGGAAGACGCAACTGCTGTTGCCACCTCTGTCATCTGTCTGATTGAAGACTTTAGGCTGCTAATCATCTGATTTGCATTATCTGTGAGCTGCTTAAACTCTCCTGCATTGCTTGCCTCTATTTGCTTGGATAAATTTCCTTGAGCGACGGCAAGGCTAACCTCATTAATACCTTTTATCTGCTCTTTTAAATTCGTAGACATTTGATTCAAGTTGTCGAGCGATTCTTTCCAACTCCCACCTGCTCCTTTGACAACAGCTTGAGAACCAAGTTTTCCTTGGATACCAATCTCGGATGCCAAGCGATTAACTTCGTTAGCAAAGTTTTGATTTAAACTCACCAATTCATTAAAAACTGAGATGATTTCACCCAGTTCATTATTCTCATCAGCTAAACGGACGGTAAAATCACCGTTTTTTGCCGCCTTAAGTGCTATTAGTAACGCTTGCAATTGCACTTTTATTACACTGTCATCGGTCGGTTGCAAATCTGCACTATCTACCGAGGGAGATTTTGAGTTGGCTGTTTTTCCAGCCCGATTTGTAGTCATTGCAAAGCGCTCCTGAATTATTCAATAATCGGATTTGTTAAATTAACATCTAGAATTTTCTCGGCATCTAGAACTAACAGAAATCCCTCTGGGAGCGGGTAAGCTCCTGCTAGCATCTGACGCATTCTACCTTTTAACGTTGCGGGTGGGGGTTGAAAGGTGTTTTGTTCAAACTCTAAAACATCTCCCACATAATCGACGTTTAGACTGACTACTTCATGCTCAGAACACACAATGATATTAAAACCCTGCGGTTCATCTACAAAACTTGTAGTTGATTGTGTCTGCGGTTCGCTCATCTCTAATCGATGCTGCAAATCGATGACAGTAATAATTTGTCCACGTAAATTAATCAACCCATAGATATCTGGTGGTGCTAAAGGTACACGAGTCGTTGCTTGTGGATGAATCACTTCTTGAACGTGTTGCACGTCAATACCAAAGTAAACTCCTTTGAGAAAAAATGTGCAAATTTGTTGTTCAGCCATGAGTAGCTAGTTGCAGCAAATGAGGGTTAGCAATCCGAATTACAGTCTCAATATCAATAATTTCTGTGATTTGTTCTTGAATTACAGCACAGAAAAGCACACCAGGTCTACTAGGAATACCTTTAATGGTTAGTGGTTCTTCCACAATATCAAGAATGCGATCGACTACTAGCCCAACGCTGAGTTCTGAGTATGGAGAGACAATAATTATTTGGAGCGTTTCTGCAACTGTCGCCAAAGTCTCATTATTAACGCGATCGCTATCAGAAAATATCTTGTGAAGATCAATTAGCGGCAGAATTTGACCGTAAAACTGCAAAACATCCTGATTAGCAACTTTTTCGACAGCAGAAGCAAGGATCTCTTCCAGCCGAGATGCGATCGCCAGTGGAATGCCCATGCGTGCGCCTTGGGGGCCTTCAAAGAGTAAAATTGTTTGGCGATCGCCTGCTTGCTCTTGGCTATTTACAGCATTTTCGCTCAACAACTGCTTTTGTTTGGCGGTTATACCAGTTCGGTTTGCTAGAGCAACAACATCAATAATTAATGCTACTGTGCCATCTCCTAAAACGGTGGCTCCTGCAAATAGGGATAGCGTCTTTAACTGTCTTCCCAAAGGTTTAACTACAATGTCTTGGATGTCTTCGATTCTGTCTACGACTAGCCCAAAGCGATAGTTATCAACTTGTACAATTACCAAACTGAGTGTTTCTAAGTTGCTAAGACTATCCTGTTGCAACACTTCGTTGAGGTAAACCAAGGGTATAAGATTACCCCGCAAGCGATACACAGGCACATCGTATAATATCTCAATACTATTGAATGCTTCTAGGCGTACTAGTTCTAGTAAACTCGCTTGGGGAATGGCATAACAATCGCCTCCACTGGTGACAATCAATGCTGGAATAATTGCCAATGTCAACGGAATCTTGATTTTGAAGGTCGTTCCTTGTCCCTGTTGGCTGTAAATTTCAACCGTTCCGTTAATCTTCTCAATATTACTCTTGACAATATCCATCCCAACGCCCCGCCCAGAAAGGTAAGTTACCTGTTCAGCAGTGGAGAAGCCGGATAAAAAAATTAAGTTCATCGCTTCTGATTCACTCATGGTTGCAGCTTGCACAGCGTTCACTAAACCAAGTTGCTGCGCTCGCCCTTTCAGCCGTTCTAAATTCAAACCACGACCATCATCGCCAATTTCAATATTGACTTTGCCGCTTTCGTGAAAGGCTTTGAGAAATAGGCGTCCTACGCTTGGCTTTCCACAAGCAACCCGCTCAACTGGTAATTCAATCCCATGATCGATGCAGTTGCGTAATAAGTGCGTCAAAGGGTCTTTAATTGTTTCAATAATACTTTTGTCTAGTTCAGTCTCTGCTCCCTCCATCTCCACCTCAACTTCTTTACCGGAAGCGATCGCCAAATCGCGGGTGACGCGAGGGAACTTTTGCCAGATGGAACTAATTGGTTGCAGTCGAGTTTTCATCACCCCTTCCTGCAACTGGGCTGTAAGTAGGCTTAGGTGCTGGCAAGTAGCAGCAAAACTATTATCCTTAAATTTTGTACTAAATCCGATTATCTGATTACGAGCTAAAACGAGTTCACCCACTAGGTTCATCATCTGATCTAGCAGATTAACATTGACTCGGATATAAGCAGATTCTGATGTTGTCGTTGATATTTCTGTGAGTTCGTTATTGACAGACTCACTACCTGCTGCATCTATTTGTGGCGTTTGTATATTAACAATAGGCTCATGCGATTGAGAGGGTTTTGGAGTCTGTTTAGTTTCTGACAATTGGGTTAGAGCTACGATCAGTTCTGAATAATCGCGATCGCCATCACGCTTTGTAGCTTGAATTTGAGACAGGATTTGCCGAATGCCGTCAACTGTTTGTAGTAAAGTACTAATAATGTCAGGGGTGATTGCTAGTTGGCGATCGCGCAGACACGAGAGCAAATTCTCTCCAGCATGAGCAAGTGATTCTAAATTAGGAAACGGTAAAAAGCCGCAATTTCCTTTAAGCGTATGGAGTGAGCGATAAATCCGAACTAATGCTTCTCCATTCGCAGATGTTTTTTCTAGCTCAATAATATCGCCTTCAATTTGATTCAAGTTCTCATAGCTTTCAACAAGAAATGCTTCTATATCATCGTCAATTTCATTTAACTCCATTGGTTAATAAAGTAAAGTTTTATATATCCTACTTTAATACTAATTTAATATTCAACCTCAGCAATCTCTATCTAAAGAAAGATGTTTGTCTTGTCTCAGGCTGAAGACATTATATTTGCCTTAATGATATAGTTAAGAGATAAGCAATTTTATCGTTGCTATTCAACTCAAAGTTTCAAAAAAAGTCGTCGTCAAGACAGACAATCTTAAAAGTGGAAATAATGCAATCTTCAGTTTCTCAAATTTTACCAACCTTAGTGCTACTCAAACCATGTCAAGCAGCTATGCCTCAAAATGTATCTTAATGGCATGAGCCTGCGAGAAATCGAGCAAGTAACCGATATCCACCACACAACAGTTTTGCATTGGCAACGGATAGCAAAGCTGGAAATAGATCGGATTTCAAATACTTAACAAATTTTTAAAATTTTCCATTATTAAAATTTTTAGTTCCACAACATAGCATTATAGTTTCAGCGAGTTTGATAATTTTTCCGAGACTATCAGTTTTATTGATAATTGTAAAATTATATTTATTTAATATTTAATTCATTCCTTTTAATTAATAATGTAGGCTAATTAGCTTAAATCAAGAATTATTAAGCTAAAGCACAAAAGGGCAAAACTGATGGCAATGGTTTTGATTATCGATGATGCAGCTTTTTCTCGCAGAATGATCCGTAAGTTTCTGCAAATCGATGGTTATGAAATTATCGAAGCAACTAATGGGCGTGAGGGATTAGAAATGGTTTATAACCATAACCCAAATTGTGTATTAGTGGATCTTCTAATGCCAGATATGGATGGGTTTGAATTTTTGAAAGCTATGCAAGATAAAGAATTAAAGATTCCGACCATTATCATTTCTGCCGATATCCAAGAAGGGGCACGCAATCAAAGCTATAACCTGGGCGCAGTCAACTTTATTAATAAACCGCCAAAAGAAAGTGAATTGCGAAAGGCAGTCCAGGAAGTTCTTAATACCAAGGAATAAGTTTTCATGAATGTGACAGCAGAAGAACTGGATGCCCTACAAGAGTTAATTAATATTGGAGTTGGTCGAGCAGCAAGTCTACTTAATGAAATGGTAGACTCTCACATTCGTCTGAAAATTCCGGTTGTTAAAGTCTTAACTGCTACCGAAGCATATCAAGAATTAACAAAACGATTTCATGATGAGGCTTTGGCAGCTGTAAAACTACGTTTTACAGGCTCTTTCCATGGCACTGCTAGCTTAATTTTTCCAACTGACAGCGCCTCAACATTAGTTGCAGTGCTTACAGGCGAAGATCCATCGGCTGACCTAGATGCGGTCAAAATTGGCACGTTGAGCGAAATTGGTAACATTGTCATAAATGGGGTAATGGGTTCACTCAGTAATGTGTTAAAGAGGCATCTAAACTACACATTGCCTGTTTATTTAGAAGATACACTTGAAAATTTATTATTATCTGCATACGAGAGCGATTCAAAAATCTTACTGGCACAAGCAAGTTTCACAATTGAACGCTTTGAAATTATCGGAGATATTATTTTAATCTTTTTGGTGGGTACTTTTGATGCCCTCATCACTGCAATGAAGGACGAAATGGGAATAATACAACAATAATATAATATTAGCAAAAATCGGTAAAAAAAGTCTTAAAAAACTTTGAGAATACAATGAATATAATTGAACAAGCTCAGGAAAAATTTAGCCTTTTAGATAAAATTCCTTTAGGAGCTTTTGTTCTACAGTCAGATTATATTGTTATCTTCTGGAATTGCTGCTTAGAGGAATGGACAAAAATTCCGAGAAGTAAGATGTTGGGAAATTCTATTCATGAATATTTTCCTCATCTAAGTCAACCTCGTTACGCTAGCCGTTTACACCAAATTTTTCAAGGTGGGCCTCCGACAATTTTTTCTTCCCAACTGCATAAATATATCATTCCAGTACCCATATCCAAAGATAAATACCGCATTCAACACACAACTGTTACTGCTGTGTCTGCATTGGATGGAGATAGATTTTATGCTCTTTTTTCAATCGAAGATTTGACGGATTTAACCTTCCGAGTTCAGGAATATAAAAACCTACGCGATCAGGCTCTAGCAATAGCAGAACAACGTCAACAGGCGAAAGAAGCTGCTGAGACAGCAAACCGTATTAAAGATGAATTTTTAGCAATTGTCTCTCATGAACTTCGTTCTCCTCTTAATCCAATTTTGGGCTGGGCAAAGCTACTGAAAAATCGCTCATTAAATGAAGCTACTACTGTGCGTGCCCTTGAGACAATCGAACGAAATGCTGAATTACAAGCTCAGTTGATTGAAGATTTATTGGATATTTCTCGCATTCTCCAGGGCAAGCTAGCACTTAATTTAGAAACGGTTAATCTTATTTTTACTATTGAAGCTGCCTTAGAGACAGTGCAATTAGCAGCAGAAGCAAAGTCCATTCAAATTAATCTTTATTTGGATAGAGAAATTGGACAGGTGAAGGGTGATAGTAATCGTATTCAACAAATTATTTGGAATCTGCTCTCTAACGCTGTTAAATTCACACCATCCGGTGGACAAGTCGAAGTCTACTTAGAACAGATTAATTCTGAGGTACAACTGAGAGTTAGTGATACGGGTAAAGGTATTAGTCCTGACTTTCTGCCATACGTATTTGAGTATTTCCGTCAGGCAGATAGTCGTACAACCCGAAGTTTTGGTGGACTAGGACTTGGTTTGGCGATTGTGCGCCAACTTGTCGAGTTACATGGCGGTACAGTGTCGGCAGAAAGCGCTGGAGAAGGACAAGGTGCGATGTTTACAGTTTGCCTACCCGTGTTTGAACATCTGGAATTAGGAAGGGAAAATCAGAATGTATCAGAAGATTCCTATCCATCCTGTATGCTTTATGCTCCACTAGAAGGAATACGTTTGTTAGTTGTAGATGATAATGCTGATACCCGTGAGTTTCTGGCCTTTCTATTAGAACAGCAGGGAGCAATCGTGACGATCGCAGCATCTGCCACTGAAGCACTGGCTGCAATTATGGAGTCAAAGCCAGATTTGCTCTTAAGCGATTTAGGTATGCCAGATGTTGATGGTTACACTTTGATCAGAAAGTTACGAGCAATGCCCGCCAATTTAGGTGGAGAAATTCCCGCAATCGCTCTTAGTGCTTACGCCGCAGAAACCACACAAAAACATGTTTTTACAGCCGGATTTCAACTCCATATTGCTAAACCAGCCGATCCTGCGAAATTGGTAGCTGCGATCGCAGCACTTGTTAAGAACTGATGTATCCAAGTAGCAGGAATAGCCTGTAGCGATCGCTGGTACTGCCGTCGATAAATTTAAGAATGACCCCCAGCAGTTTTGATTATAAGTGAAGAATTTTTACAAAATATAGATACTCTGCATAAAAACAATAAGTAACCTTGATTCATACTTAACGTTAACATTTCAAAAGTATAGATTTTGCAGTTTACGGACAGGTATTAAGAAATATTGTTAAATATTTATGTAGTATTTTAAATGCTAGACTTTACAAGCCAAAATTAACAAGGCTTTGAAATCTAAATTTCATAGTTTTATTGCAATTATTCAACTATACCACATAGTTTTGTAGGTATTCTTGATTTTGACGACTAACTATTGAACGCTTACAAGTTTATTAATTTTTATACTTATGTCAAAGTTGTGTAAGATGATTTAGCAAATCTTAACCTGTACAACAATCATATGAATACTTTTAAAGTGCTATTGCACTTTTCAAAATTCAATGCCAAGCTTGCTGAGTAAGTTAACTACCTAAATTTAGCTAACTTGCTTGTTATAGTTCTTACTTTAAACTTGGATAAACATTTATGAAACCATCCCTTCCCCAAAATGATACTGACCCTACGAAACGCAAAAGTTTGCTAGAGCGCAACCAAGGAGAGTATGAATTTGATCACGATTTTTTAGCGCCTATGGCGATGCTTAAAGATGTGCCCTCTAGCGAAAATTTTTCTACTAAGTATATTGCTGAACGCACAGTAGAGTCGGCAGAGCTTCCTATAAATATGTTGGCCGTTAATACCCGTTCTTTATGGGACCCTTTAGATGAATTGTAAGACTATGAAGACTATTTTCCAGTTTTGCCTAGACCTAATGTCATCAAAACATACCAAACTGATGACTCTTTTTGTGAACAACGGCTTTGTGGGGTAAATCCTCTTGTTTTACGCCGCATTCAGGAGATGCCACCTGGCTTTGCGTTTACCATTTCAGAACTGCAAGAGAAGTTTGGTAACTCTATCGACTTAGTAGAAAAACTTGCAAATGGAAATTTATATGTAGCTGATTATAGAGCGCTTGCATTTGTTAAAGGAGGTAATTACGAGAGAGGTAAAAAGTATTTACCAACCCCTATAGCTTTCTTTTGTTGGCGCAGTTCTGGTTTTAGCGATCGCGGTCAACTTGTACCTATTGCTATCCAAATAAACCCTACAGATGGTAGACAAAGTCAGCTAATTACACCTTTTGATAGCCCTTTAACCTGGTTTCATGCCAAGCTTTGTGTTCAAATTGCTGATGCTAACCATCATGAAATGAGTAGCCATCTTTGCCGAACTCACTTTGTTATGGAACCCTTTGCTATTGTCACAGCCCGTCAACTAGCCGAGAACCATCCCCTCAACTTACTACTAAAACCCCACTTCCGTTTCATGTTGGCTAATAATGACTTAGGTCGTAAGCGCCTAGTTAATAGAGGTGGCCCTGTTGACGAATTGCTAGCTGGAACTTTGCAAGAGTCATTAAAAATTGTCGTCAATGCCTATGAAGAATGGAGCTTAGATCAGTTTTCTTTACCTACTGAACTAAAAAATCGGGGTGTGGATGATCCAAACAAGTTACCTCACTACCCCTATCGAGACGATGGTTTGCTATTGTGGAACGCAATTAAAAAGTTTGTGTCTGAATACTTGAAGCTATACTACAAAACTCCTCAAGATTTAACAGCAGACTTTGAATTACAAGCTTGGGCGCAGGAATTGGTTTCCCAATCAGGCGGACGAGTCAAGGGTGTTCCTAATAGCATCGAAACATTAGATCAATTAGTTGACATTGCTACTGCGGTTATCTTCACCTGTGGCCCACAGCACGCTGCTGTTAACTATCCGCAATATGAATATATGACTTTTATGCCCAATATGCCCCTTGCTGCTTATAAACAAATGACAGCAGAAGGCGCTATTGCTGACCGCAAAAGCCTATTATCATGTCTACCACCGCCGAAGCAAACTGCTGACCAATTGTCGATTTTATTCATTCTGTCAGCCTACCGTTATGACAGACTAGGCTACTATGACAATAAGTTTGTAGACCCACAGGCTCAAGATATTTTAGTTACATTTCAGCAGGAGTTAAACGAAGTAGAGCGTAAAATTGAGTTGAACAACAAGAGTCGTTTAATAAATTACAACTATCTGAAACCAAGGCTTGTTACCAATAGCATCAGCGTATAACTGAATAGTATTTCATTTAACGGAATTCGGGAAGTCCCTACTCTCGACTCTTAGCTCGACTTTATCCAAAATTAAGAGCTTGGTTCTCTTGATACGGCAAAACCCTAGCTTTTTAACAAAAACTTTTTCCATGCCACTGATTATGGGTGAAAACTAAAAAGTAAAACTACTGTCTTACAAAGCTTTCAGCGTCAGCTTGAGTGTTGCCAGAAAATCGATAAAGTCGAGCTTAATAGTCTTTTTATTTAACTAATTATAAATTTCTAAAATCAATCATTGTCTGACGATAAGCATCTGGCAATCCTGTATCAAAACACTTCCCTTTAACAACATATCCTGTCATTCCCTCTTCCTGACACAATTTATCAAGGCAGTATGTTAACTGAAATTCGCCTCGTTCTCGGAAATTTTGGTTGATGTGTTCTGCTAGAAAATCAAAAATTTTTGGTGTAAGTAAATATAAACCAAATATGCATAAAAACTCATTTTCTGCCATTCCCTCTACACGCAAATGCTGTTGTGCATACTCAATAGTAGGTTTTTCATAAAGTTGTGTAACTTCTATAATTGAGTTTAACTCTTGCCAAACTCCTGTTACACACCCGGCTGTATGAAGAATTTCTGCTGGCTTTGTAGTTAAGCTAACAACACTTTGATTAGCTTGTGTATAAACATTTAAAACTTGACTAGCACAAGATTTTGCAATGTCAGATGCATAAATGTGGTCGCCCAACATGAGCAAAAACGGCTCATCTTGCACCCAATCCTTGGCACAAAATACCGCATGGCCATAGCCTAATTGCTCCTCTTGCAATAGTATGGTAATTCTACTACCTAAATCTTCGAGATATCGGCTATATTCTTGATTTTGCGGTGAAAGGTTATCAAAAAATTCTTTTTTAAGTGGATTTTTTAATAAATTTTCAAATATTTCTTTATCATCCGGTTGCGCCACAATCCCGACTTCTGTAATTCCAGCACTTATTGCCTCTTCAATAATTGCGAGAATGACAGGTTTTGCCCTACCATCTCGATCAATGATCGGGAAAAGTTCTTTTTTCACAACTTTGGTAGCTGGAAACAAACGAGTGCCGAAACCAGCTACTGGAATCACAGCCTTTCTAACTTTATTTTTTTGCATAAATCGTTACTCCTCATCAGCTTTAAACCTCCCCTCCTCTCTGCGTCTTCCGGGCCTCTGCGCTTCGTTACCCCAACTTTTCAAACAAATCCGCCAAAATTACATTAGAAAACAAAAACCCTTGGGGATCAATCAAACGCAACCTTCCTTCTACAACTTCCACCCAACCTTTCTCAAAATATCCTTGCAAACACTGGTAAATTTCTTCAACCTTCTCTTCCCCAAACCCCTGCACTAACGCCGCTAAACTTAAACCCTCCGCCAAACGCAACCCCAGCATTAACGTTTCTAACAATACTTCGTTTAGGGGAGTCACATCACAATCAATCACACCGCCAGCTTGCACCCACTGGTAATACTCCTTAGTCTTGCGCGGACGAGTGAAGCGCTTCCCGTCAACATAACTCGCCGCACCCATACCAAAGCCATAATAAGGGCGGTTTTCCCAATAGACTCGATTATGCCTACACTGATGGCCAGGTTGAGCATAATTGGAAATTTCATAATGCTCATAACCTGTACCAGTCAAAACTTGCTGTCCCATCTGGTACATTTTGACTGTGGTTTCATCCGTAGGCAAAGGAGTATCACCCGGTTTGTAATAACGACCAAAAGCTGTACCTGGTTCGATGGTAAGATCATAGATAGAAATGTGAGTGGGTACAAGCTCCACTGCTTTTTCTAAGGAATCCTGCCATTGATCCAAAGACTGATGCGGCAACCCGGAAATTAAGTCTAAGCTAAATTCGGGAATCTCGACTTGGTGAATTAGTTCCACAGCCGCGAGAATATCTTCAACTGAGTGCGATCGCCCCGCCCTTTGCAATAATTCTGATTGAAAGGCTTGTACACCTAAACTTACTCGGTTCACGCCGACACTGCGATAGCCTGCTATATGTGGTAAATCAAAGGTGGCTGGGTCAATTTCCATAGAAATTTCTGCCCCAGAGGCAATACCAAAATGCTTCTCTAACTCTGTTATTATCCGTTGTAGTTGCTCTATTGATAGCAGCGAAGGAGTCCCGCCACCAAAGAAAATTGTCTTCAGGGGTTGACCAAATGCTGGTGTAATGGCAATTTCTTGACATAGTACCTCAACATATTGGCAGATAGTACCAGATGTTTCGCCCCGTAAGCGATCGCCCACAACAGACACCGGGAAATCACAATAAAAACACCGCCGTCTGCAAAAGGGAATATGCACATACGCAGAACTCGCAATTCCAGAAATACTAAATTTTTGACTCATTTTGAGAAAAGTTTTAAGTTAAGCCAACTGCGAATTAGAAACAGTGAAAATTAATAGTTTATTTACAAGTTTTTGTCGTTTTACAACGAAACAATGAAAAATATGAAGATAAAAAGCTTTGGTTATAATAATTGCAGATATTGCCCTACTAAACCCTTAGTGTAAGTCAATATTGATTAGTTTATCTTACCGATGAAATAAAAAATACTTAACTTTATCGGTGAACACAGTTGCAGGAAAACAAGACAACCATGCTTGACGCCATTATTATTTTCTCATTTATCCTAGCAGCGTCGGGAATAGGGTTCTACAGCATCGAACTACTACCCAATGGCACACTAGATCAAGTAACAAATCTTGAAGCTTTACGCTTAATTGTTGCCGTCTTTGCCGCTATTATTGGTGGTGCGATCGGGCTGAGTTTCCAGACGACATATCGTCGCCTAGAATCACAAATCAAAGAAATGCCTCTGGAAGTGATTTTAACTCGTGCGATCGGCTTAGTGATTGGGCTATTGCTAGCTAACCTGATGCTAGCCCCACTATTTTTGCTACCCATCCCGGCAGATTTTGGATTTATTAAGCCATTAGTGGCAGTTGTCGGTAGTATTATCCTCTCCGTCACTGGCATGAATTTGGCAGACACCCACGGGCGAGGCTTATTGCGGTTCATTAATCCCAACACCGTCGAATCGATGGTTGTAGAAGGAACGCTAAAACCAGCCAATACCAAAGTTTTAGATACCAGTTGCATTATCGATGGTCGCATTGAAGCGTTACTAGAAACAGGCTTTCTGGAAGGGCAAATTCTTGTACCGCAGTTTGTCTTGCAAGAACTCCAACAAGTAGCCGATGCTAGCAAAGATCAAAAGCGGGTGCGGGGAAGGCGAGGACTAGAAATTCTCAACCGCATTAAAGAAGAATATCCTGATCGCATCGTGATTAATACAATTGACTACGAAGATATTCCCACAGTCGATGCCAAATTAGTGCGCTTTGCCCAAGAAATTAGCGGTACATTGCTAACCAACGACTATAACTTGTCTAAAGTCGCCAGTGTTCAGAAAGTACCTGTTTTGAATGTGAATGATTTAGTGAATGCCGTCCGTCCTAGTTATTTACCTGGCGACAACCTGGATTTAAAAATTCTCAAGGAAGGCAAAGAACCGAGTCAAGGTATTGGCTACCTAGATGATGGCACAATGGTAGTGGTTGAAGAAGGCAGCAGTTATGTGGGTGGTGAATTGCGAGTAGTAGTCACTAGTGCTTTGCAAACCACCGCAGGAAGAATGATTTTTGCCAAACCCCAAGCTTCCGCATTGGCGTGAGGGAAATGTCCGGTGCAATTAAATATAAATTGTGCAATCGGTGCAGTCAAGCTGCACCGATTATTTATTTGTTGGACTGAGTTCTGTTAAAGTAATAGGTTCGCCTAATAACCAAGTGGCGAAATCGCTGGAGAAATTTTCAGCTAAAAATTTACAGATATTGTCAAACATTTTAGAATTTTACCAAATAGCTCACTCATTTGCTATTTATCCGAAATTCTTTTATGCCGTAAATTTGACGTATAAATGGAGGGATACTATAAAAAACATATCTTAAAGCGATCGCTCCCACAAGAGTTATGAATATACCAATTTGGGCAGCAATAAGCCGTAATTACCCGCTTGGCGATCGCTTCATTACCTATAGTTATGGCAAGTTCGCCCGTAAGCACTAAGTTTAATGCTCATAAATCTCTAATGGCAAATTATCTGGGTCTTTAAAAAAAGTAAATTTTTTATTTGTGATTTCATCAACTCTGATATTTTCTACTTCTACTCCTTTCGATTTTAAATAAAAAACAGTTTCCTCAACATCATCAACTTTAAAAGCCAGATGTCTTAAACCACAAGCCTCTGGTTTACTAGGTCGTTCTGGAGGATTTGGGAAAGAAAATAGCTCTATTTGAGCATTTTCTGCAACTCGTAAATCTAATTTATAAGAATTTCTCTCGGTGCGAAAAGTCTCTTGAATAATCGGAAATCCTAAAACTTCTACATAAAATTTTTTGGAGCGATCGTAGTCAGAACAAATAATAGCTACATGATGAATGCCAGTAGTTTTCATAAAAGAGTTAGGAATTATTTAGAGGGCTATTTCTGTAAAACAGTTTTTGATACAATCCTAGTTTTCTTGAGGTCAGCCTCGGAAAGTTCTTCACCAGCTTGCAGGCGGGTGGCGGAGTTTGCAACACTGTCGCCGCACCTTTATCTCCGATTTGTAAAGCAGTTTTAGCAGTTGTTTGTAGCATCGTGGCTGCACCAGTGCGATCGCCTTGTTGCAATTTCGCCTCGGCTAACTGGGTTTGGCGATACTTCGCTTTACTTGAGGTCAGGAATTACCTGAATAAGTCCAGTCTGGAAGGCTTTGTCGTAGGTGATGGCAAGTAAACTTTCGAGTTCAGCCTGAGCCATGATCATACGATCAAAGGGATCTCGGTGGGCGATCGGTAGGCTTCCTGCTCTAAGCGCATGGGCTGTGGTGATGGCAAGTTCGATAAATTTAGTCTGATGCAATATCTGTGAATATTGCTCAACAAGTTGTTTGGCTTCGGGTAGTTTACCCATGCGGTATTTGGTGGCAATTTCCCAAGCAGAAGCACTACTGACAATAATCCGATGAGCTGGGTTGCGAATGATGTTTCGGCAGTCAGTGTGGAGTTTTGGATCGTCAAAGAGCCACCACAGCAGAATATGGGTGTCGATGAGGTAGCTCATTCCCATTGCTGGAGTTCATCTTCTGGCAGTGGTTCAAAGAAAGCATCGCCGAGTTGTCCTTTTAATAAACCAGGGGTGCGGGGTTGTGTCTGTTCTTGACTTAAACCTAGCCGAAAGTAGTGAATTAGGTCATAAATTTCTGCTAGTTTGTCTTCAGGGATGTCTTGCAATTCTTGAACAATCTTTTGGATCAGCATAAGTCAAACTCTTCGGTGGTTGTTAATCAATAAGTTAGGAATATGCGACTACTTTGTTGCTCAATTGAAGAATAAAATATTTTTTATCGCTTTGCGCGGCAGTCGCTTCTCCTAAGGGAGACGCTGCGCGTAGCTTGCTTCCCCGTAGGGGTACAAGTCGGGAAACCCGCTGTTAGCGCCTGCCTTGCCTTGGCACGAAACTTTCATAAGGTTAATCGGCAACGTTGAATTTTTACTATTCCTGTAAAACGGTTTTTGATACAATTCTAGTTTTCTTGAGGTCTGCTTCGGAAAGTTCTTCTCCAGCTTGCAGGCGAGTGGCGGAAGTTTGCAACACTGTTGCTGCCCCTTTATCTCCAATTTGTAAAGCAGTTTTAGCAGCTGTTTGCAGCATCGTGGCTGCACCAGTGCGATCACCTTGTTGCAATTTCGCTTCGGCTAACTGGGTTTGGCGATACTTCGCTAATGCTAAAATAGACTGTTGTACTTGCGGATTAGAAGTCGGTTGATACGCCCGCACTACATCTGCATACACTGGCATAAGGGGCGAAAGTAAACCTTGTTCGTTAACCAATGGGTCATCATAACGGATTTGCAGATGAGCGATCGCTTGTTTCCCTTCTGGCAATTGTCCCAGATAAATGTTCGCCAAAACTACCCGCTCTACATCCTGCATCAAATCTCCCAAACGTACAGCAAAGCTACCATCAGCTTCGGGTTCCACTGGTAACTCGATTGTGTCTGGGGCAACTTGGGCAATGGGTTTCAATTCTGCTAGTCGGACATTAGGCACTAGAGATAACAGCAAATAGGCATTAGTTAGCCCAATCGACTGAATCCGTCCAAACAGTCGGCTAAATTGCTCTACAGCTTGTTCAGGGCGTTCAATATGCGCTAAAGTCCCACCACCGACATCGGCAATTTTTTCTAGTAAATCCTGATTCCAGCTATTGCCAAATCCGAAAGTGTTGATAGTTAGGTTCAGTTTGGCAGCCTTTTGCGCGAGTTGAAGACAGCGCTTATTGTCATCTCGCCCAATATCCCACTTCCAAATCCGCAAACTGCTTTCACCATGCCCATCCGTCAGCAGAAACGCCTGGGAAACAGCGCCTCTTGTCCCTTTCATCAATTCTGTAATTCCCAATTCCAAACCCTCAGTGATCGCAGTGCCGCCGCTAGCGCTGAGTTTGCTTTTTATTTGAGATTTGATGCTTTCAGGGTCTTCGATCGGTTGGTTGGGGATAATGACTTCCGCAGAACCGGAAAAAGCCACAACTGAGATGCGATCGCCTACTTTCAACCGATCTATTAATCCTTCCACTGCCTGGATCACCGTTTTAATTGGTTGTCCATGCATGGAACCACTTTTATCCAGAATCAAGCAGAGGTTAAGGGGCAGATTTTGGTCAAACTCACCAGCAATTGCAAAAATCGTCATTGCTAGTTGACGTTGGCTACAAGTTTTAGCCATATCAACATTATTGTCATTTAACGCCGATAGCAATTTAACTTTCATCTAAACCTGAGTTTACTGGGGAGGGGTATCTTGCAATACTGTTTTGGAGACAATCCGGGTTTTCTTGCGATCGCTTTCGGATAAATCTCCACCAGATTGTAGCTGGGTAGCAGAAGTTTGCAACACCGTTGCCGCCCCAGTATCTCCCATTTGCAGTGCAGTTTTAGCAGCCGTTTGTAACATTGTCGCCGCACCAGAGCGATCGCCCTGTTGCAATTTCGTTTCGGCTAGCTGGGTTTGGCGATACTTAGCTAATGCCAAAATAGACTGTTGCACCTGGGGATTCGGATCTGCTTGGTAGTTTTTCACTACATGGGCATAAACTGGGATATTTGGTGTAACTAAACCTACCTTGTTAGCGGCTGGATCATCGTAGCGGACTTGCACATTAGCGATCGCTTGTTCACCTGTTGGCAATTGTCCCAAATAAATATTAGCTAATATCACCCGTTCTGCATCTTTCATTAAATCTCCCAACCGCACAGCGAAACGCCCATCAGCTTCTTGTTGCACTGGTAACTCAATTGTGTCTGGGGAAACTTGGGCTACAGGTTTGAGTTCTGCTAACCGGACATGGGGCATCAGGGATAATAGCAGATAAGCGTTAGTCAGTCCCACGGTTTGAATGCGGCTGAACAGGCGATTAAACTCATCTACTGCCTGATCGGGTTTTTGAATGTAAGATAAAGTACCTAAACCAGCATCAGCAATTTTTTCTAAAACATCTTGGTTCCAATTGTCACCAAATCCTAAAGTGTTCAAAGTCAAATTATAGCTAGCAGCCAATTGGGCGAATTTTAAACAGCGATTATTGTCACCGTGTTCATTTTCCCCATCAGTTAATAGAAAGGCTTGAGAAACAGTATCTTTTTTTCCCTTTGCCAACTCCTCAATCCCCAAGCGCAATCCTTCATCAATGGCAGTTCCACCATCGGCGGCTAGGCGGTTAATTTGCTGTTTTATTTTTTCTGGATCTTCGACACTTTGATTAGGTACTAAGACTTTGGCACGGTGATCGAAAACTACAACACTAAGGCGATCGCCACGGTTGAGCCTATCTACCAGACGATTCGCTGCTTTTTTGACCGTTTCTAGCGATCGCCCATTCATAGAACCACTATGATCGAGAATCAAGCATAAATTCAGAGGCACATTCCGGTCTTGAGTCTCTGCGATCGCTGAAATCGAAATTCCCAACTGACGTTGACTATTCAGTTGATTCGCGTCCAAATTACCATCATTCAAGGCAGGCTGCAAATTAACCTTCATAACTCAAAGTCCCTATTCAGGATATACATATAAAAAAATAACTTCAAACCACTACTTTAGCTTGAACCCTCAAGAAGCCTCTCACTCTCCCGAAGGGGAGTGATGAGATGAATTTTGTGTCACCTCTACGGAAAACCTATCTAACACAAATACATTAATATAATCAGAATATCTTAGAAGCCAAACATTGGCAGATGCGAAGCTGCCTGAAGCATTAGGGAGAAATCCGCACCTTGAGGAAAGCTATCATCGCGCTAGGATGTATTACAGTTAACGGCATAGTTTCAGGCGATCAGTTGCTATGGACATTTCCCCAATTAAGGCTGTTCAAGCCCCATATTACGGCGATAACTTCTACCGGACACCGCCGCCAGATTTACCTTCCCTCTTATTGAAGGAGCGAATTGTCTATCTGGGGATGCCACTGGTGCCTGCTGTCACAGAATTAATCGTGGCCGAGTTGCTGTTTTTGCAGTCCGACGACCCAGAAAAGCCGATTAAAATCTATATCAACTCTACCGGCACTTCCGGTTACAGTGGCGAACCCATTGGCTTTGAAACCGAAGCCTTCGCCATCTACGACACAATGAAATATATCAAGCCTCCTATTCACACCATCTGCGTCGGTTCCGCGATGGGTATGGCAGCAATGCTCCTCAGTGCAGGTACAAAAGGTTGCCGCGCTAGTTTGCCTCACTCCTCGATTATCCTGCATCAGCCTAAGAGCTACGCCCAAGGACAAGCAACGGATATTCAAATTCGCGCTAGGGAAGTTTTGGTAAACAAAGGGGCCTTAGTTGATATCTTGCATCGCACTACTGGACAGCCTCCAGAAAAAATTACTAAAGATATGGATCGGCTGTTATATATGACACCCTATGAAGCAAAGGAATACGGTCTTATTGACCGAGTTTTTGAGAAAGAAGAACTCGCAAATCCTCCACTTCCTGCCAGTGTCCTTTAACTTAGTTATGAGTTATGAGTTATGAGTTATGAGTTATGAGTTATGAGTCATTGAAAACTCCTCACTCCTCACTCCTAACTTTTAACTTCTAACTTTCAACTCCTCACTCCTAACTCTCTCACCGTCCGCAAATTATTAAAAACGGAGTAAATTATGCCTATAGGCGTTCCTAAAGTTCCTTACCGGATGCCCGGAGGACAATATACAGATTGGATTAGCATCTACGATCGCCTTTACCGGGAACGAATTATATTCTTGGGGCGAGATGTTGATGATGAAATTGCCAATCAAATTATCGCTGTGATGCTGTATCTGGACTCAGATGATCCAGGTAAAGATATTTATTTATACATTAATTCCCCCGGTGGAATGGTCACTTCTGGCATGGCTATTTTTGACACCATGCAACATATCAAATCAGATGTCGTGACTATTTGCGTCGGTTTAGCGGCTTCAATGGGGTCTTTCCTGCTGGCTGCTGGCACCAAAGGTAAACGGCTAGCATTGCCTCACTCACGGATTATGATTCACCAGCCTTCAGGTGGCACCCGTGGACAAGCAAGCGATATCGAAATTGAAGCTAGAGAGATTCTGCGGATTCGTCACGAACTCAATGGCATTTATGCCGATAAAACCGGTCAGACCATACAAAAGATTGAGAAAGATATGGATCGTGACTTTTTCATGTCTGCCGAAGAAGCAAAACAATACGGTTTAATTGACCGTGTGATTGAAGAACGAACCTCTATAGTAGCAGGGGAGTAGAGAGGCAGAGGGGATGAGGAAGCAGGGGGAGCAGGGGAAGAATTATAACTCCTAAGTCCCTACTCCCGATTCCCCACTCCCCACTCCCCTTCTTTAAACAAACTGTCAACATTGAACTTTAAAATATCAAATTAGCCCTTATTATTAATAGTTCAGGCTGAAAGCTCATAGCTAATAGCCTCTAGCTGGATATTCGATAGCTCATAGCTCAAGATGGATCTTGGAGATTGCTACCGTTTACTAGGTTTAAGATCGGGAGCCTCTTTTGCTGACATCAAATCGTCTTATCGGCGATTGGCACAGCAATATCATCCCGATATCAACCCAGATGACAACAAAGCCAAAGATAAGTTTATTGCGTTGACAGAGGCGTACAAACTCTTGCTGACAGTGGTACTGCCAGAGGAAACTGCCGTACATTCAAGTCAGGTGTCAACATCTGGTGGGCGTGATGACGCTAGGGCAACGCATAGGCAGAAAACACCAGTAACAACGGTGATAAGCCAAGAACCAGGAAAAGCAAGGCCGCCTAATCTGTTGGAAATAGAAGAACGGCTGAAGTGGAAGACTTATGAGCAATTGCAGCGATTTTTGCAAGAAAGACGATTTCCACAAGCGATCGCCCTGGCGGAAGCTTTAGCAGATCGTTTGTCAACAGATGCAGAAGTTCGCCAATGGCTAGCGATCGCTTATCAAATTTGGGGACGGGCGTTAATTTCTGAAAACCAACTGCTCAAAGCAAGAATTTATCTCAAAAAAGCTCTGAAAACAGACCCCCATAATAAAAGTCTCTGGTACGAAGTGCAGCGAGATTTCCAACGATTAGAACAAATTTTTTAAAGATTTACAAAATTTTTCAATGAAGGCAGGAGGTAGCAGAAAGACTGCCTTCTGTTTCTTGCTGCGACCAATCAGGGTGCATAGTTTAAGACCCCCACTTTTAGCCTTAGCTTCCCGCTCTTTACGAGAGTTCAGGGCTGCCAAATCAGGGGTGGAATCTCTGGATCATTTGTTCCCCCTGCCCCCTGCCTCCTAAATAATTACCTCAATCCGTGCAACACTGCTCCTAATGTAGCGATTCCCTCAACAATCTTCTGTGTTGGTTGAAAGCTAAAAGCTAACCTGAAGGCATCATCCCCCTGTCCATTGGCATAGCAGCGAGTCCCTGGCAGAAAACTGATGCCGTGTTCATTGGCAGCCATAAGGAGGGCTTTGGCGCTGATATCTGGTGGCAATTTACACCAAACGAAAAAGCCGCCATCGGGACGCAAAGCAACTACATCACTGGGGAACTCTAAGGCGATCGCTTCTAACAATAAATTGCACTTATGTTTGTAGCAGGCGATTAGCTCTTGAATGTGATTCTCTAACTTGCCTGTGGCACAGTAACGAGCGACTACATGGCTGACAAATGGCCCCACAGGCCCCTCACTTTTGAACATTGCCAGCCGTTCAATAATCGCTGGATCGCCACAAGCCCAACCTAGCCGGATACCAGGCGCAATAATTTTCGAGAAGGTACTCACATATAAAACCCACCCCTCTTGGTCGAGAGTTGCCAGGGGGGGCATAGTTTCTCCTTGGAAGTGTAAATCGCTATAAGCATCGTCTTCCACCACCAGAACGCCATACTCAGCCGCTAATGCTACCAGTTTTTGGCGGCGAAATAACGGCATAGTAACGCCTGTGGGATTATGAAAGGTGGGAATAGTATAAATAAATCGGGGTCGAATACCCTGTTTCTTTAAATCTTTTAATGCCACTTCTAAAGCATCTACATCCATCCCCAACTCATCCACAGGAATAGTAATTATGCGTGCGCCAGCGTGGACAAATCTAGCAACTACTCCTAAAAAGGTTGGCCCTTCCACAATTACTACATCACCAGGTTCCACAAACACATCTGGTAGCAAGCCGAGAATCTGACCAGAACCATAGCCAATGATCAGGCGATCGCGATCGGCAGTGATTCCTTTAGCCTGCAAACGGAGGATAATTTGCTCATACAGTTGAGCTGAAGGTGGGCCGTAATTGAGGGCGATCGGAGCCTCTTCTGCTAGTACAATGGCACTTGCAGCAGCCAAGTCAGCATGAGGAAAGAGAATTGGGTCAGCTAGACCATAGGCAAAGCTGACAGTGAGAATTTTGCTTAACTCTGTACCGTAGGTTGGTGGTGCGATGTTTTTTGCTCGTTCGGCGAACAAATCAGTAATTCGGTAAGTAGGGGTGGTAGAAACCATAAGTAGTTCAAAATTGGGAGTCAGAATACGGAACACACAAGAAGACAATTGGCGAAATGTCAGATCAGAAGCTTCCTCTGATCTAAACTTTTCACTAGAGTGGGGTCTTAAACTTTTGCTAGTCGCCTAGAATTCATGGTGGATTCTGGTGCTGACGGATGTATTCTTTTTTATAACATCATGACAATTATCGTGAATATTGACTGATAGAACGGGATTACACAGTGAAAATTAATTAACTTCAAGTGGCAGCAGCTAATTCTAAGCTTAGGCTCTTTGCTACTGATTATTGCCTGTAAAAGTTTCTATCCCACCAATAATCTAGATGCTATACCTCTTAGGGTGGCGACAGATCCCACCTTTGTCCCTTTTGAAATCCAAAGGGCTAGCGGTAACTTGGAAGGTTTTGATATTGATTTGATGAATGCGATCGCTAAAGTAGCAGGTTTTGCAGTCCAGTTTGAAAGTCTTCCCTTTGATGGCATGATCTCGACCTTGCAAGCTAAAAGAGTCGATGCAGCAATTAGCGGAATCACCATTACCACTGAACGCTTGAAAACAATTGCTTTTTCACGACCTTATTTTAAAGCCGGACTAGCGATTGCTGTCCGCGAAGATAACCAAAATATTAAAGACTTCAATAGTCTCAAAGGTAAAAAAATTGCTGTACAAATTGGTTCAACTGGGGCAAATTTTGCCAAAACCATCCCTAACGCCAAAATTAGTACTTTTAATTCTGGGCCAGAATTTTTCCAAGACTTGCTCAACGGCAATGTTGATGCTGTGGTTAGCGATGCTTTTGCTACTTTATATGCAATTAAAAATGGCAAACTCAAAGGTATCAGAGTTGTTGCCGATCTGCTTACTGAAGAATACTACGGGATTGCTACACCTAAGGACTCTCCCCATCTGGATGCAATTAACAAAGCTATAGCGACTTTGTTATCCAATGGCACTTACAAGCAAATTTATCAAAAATGGTTTAATGCTGAACCTCCGCAATTGCCAGACTCTTGGCATGGGGCAAGAGGACTTTGAGACAAGGAGAATTGGGAACAAGGGGAAAGAGTTGTTTCAAGTTCTCACCTCTTGTCCCCTTGTCCCCCTGTCTCCTCTACTCCCCATTTATAAGGAATTGGATACCAATATATTAAATATTTATCTAATATACGTCACAATTAATACTGCCACCAAAATTCATTGATAAACTACAATCTCTTATAAGTCTACTGTAGTCAGGGACAGCCAATTGTGGCACCTTGGATTTAGTGGCTAGAAGCACCTTGGAACGGGAATAAAGGAACTTCCACTATGCTGATTTGCCCTCAGTGTAAATTTGAAAACCCCAATAGCAACAAATTTTGCCAAAGCTGTGGCACATCCCTGACTCACAAGGTTTGTCCTGAATGCAGTACTGATGATGTACCTGTGAATACACTACGTTGTCATAACTGTGGCACGGAATGTGGAACAGTGTTTTGGGCAATTATTTCTAAGGAAACGAATGGGGAAGCTTTGGGAGTAGGGGGAGATGAGGGAGATGAGGGAGATGAGGGAGTAATATCTTCCTTTCCTCTATCTCCTAGTTCTCAGATTGCATTAGGCTCCTATTTAGACTCCCAAGAGCGTTATCAATTATTAGATCCACTACCTGCCGAAACGGAAACTGCCACCATTACTGATGTTGGTGTGAGAGTTCTAGATTGTCAGCCGTATCAAATATCACCCATTGAGGCAATACTAGCAAGTCAGCAATCAGATTTGCTAACGCCATCAGTGGAAGCAAGTGGAATTCCTGACTTTGCTCAACTTTATATTGCTTTACAATCCCAAGGTCATCGGGGGATACCGTCGATTCACGATGCATGGCAGCAGGGAAATATGCAGGTTGTCATCATCGAGAATCGCTCACATTGGCAGCCTTTACTCGATTTGTGGCAAGAAGAAACGACAAGTTCGTTAAAAATTTTACACTGGTGTTATGAAATGACCCAACTTTGGGCATTATTGGAACCAGTAAATTGTCGTCAAAGCCTGTTAGATTTGGCAAATTTGCGATTGGATGAAGACCAAACGCTGGCGCTACAAAGATTATATGTGGAACCATCGAATTCTCAACTTGTCACCGAGTCGCCAGAAGATGCCCAAGCCCAAACATCTGCTATTCCAGAGGAATCGTTAACCATTCAAGCTTTGGGGCGGGTTTGGCAAGCGCTATTTAGGCAATCTCAACGGACTCAATTTGGCTCTGTAGTCCAGATGTTGGGGGAGTTAGAGGTAGGTAAAATTCAGACGATCGCACAGTTGCGATCGTGCTTAGAGGAAATCTCTGTTGAACTGGAAGCACTAGGAACCGCAACTTCGCCCCCAATAAAGGAGAATAATACTGCTGTGCCCACTACTATCGTGCAATCAGATGAGCCAGAAGATATCATTAGCAAAACTGATGATATGCCAACTGTTGTACTGGCGATGCAGTTAAGTAGCTTAGAAGATGCAGGACGCACAGATGTGGGGCGTCAGCGTTATCATAACGAAGACTACTTTGGTATTGAAACCAAAATTCAGAAGTTGGAGTTTCCTAAAAGTCGAGTTTTGCAAGGGCATGGTTTGTATATTCTCTGTGATGGTATGGGTGGACACGCTGGTGGCGAGATCGCCAGTGAGTTAGCAGTCAACACCCTACGGCAATACTTTCAAGAACATTGGATTACCAACCAACTGCCAACAGAAGATAGCATTCGTGAGGCAGTGTATTTAGCGAATGAGGCGATTTATAAGCTAAATCAACAAGATGCCCGTTCTGGAGTGGGGCGCATGGGTACAACTTTGGTAATGCTATTAATTGAAGATACTCAAGCAGCTGTTGCTCATGTGGGAGATAGCCGTCTCTATCGGTTAACGCGCAAGCGGGGGCTAGAACAAGTCACAGTAGATCACGAAGTTGGGCAACGGGAAATTAACCGAGGTGTGGAAGCAAGCATAGCTTACGTCCGCCCGGATGCCTACCAACTCACCCAAGCTTTGGGGCCTCGTGACGAAAACTCGATTAATCCTGATGTAGGCTTTTTCGATATCAATGAAGATACTCTTTTGTTGTTGGCATCAGACGGTCTATCAGATAATGATTTACTAGAAACCCATTGGCAAACTCACTTAGAACCCTTACTTAGTTCTGGCGCTAATTTAGAACGGGGTGTTACAGAGTTAATTGATTTGGCGAACCAACACAATGGTCATGACAACATTACTGGTATACTTATTCGGGCAAAAGTGCGCCCAAATCTGGAAAGTTAAAAATAAATCGGGAGTGGGGAATGGGGGATGGGGGAGATGAGGGAGATGAGGGAGATGAGGGGGATGAGGGAGAAAGAAGCAATGCCCAATGCCCTATGCCCAATGCCCAATGCCCCATGCCCAATACCCAGTCCCCAGTCCTCTTACCTTATAGGTTGTATCGTGGTTAGCCTGACTCTGTTAGAACCGCAACAGAAAACGCCCCTCCACCAGTGGTGCTTTGAGAACTCTTCCATAATTCGGATTGGTCGAGCGGCAGATAATCACGTTGTTTTAACTGATAGTTTAGTTTCGCGGCATCATCTAGAACTGAGACAAGTCGATTCTGCTGATAATGGCGGTGGTTGGCGGCTGATTAGTCAGGGTACTAATGGGACTTTCCTCAACGGTGTCCTTGTGATTCAGAGTCCGTTACCAGATAATTCCCTTTTGCAACTGGCACAGGGAGGCCCAATACTGCAATTCCGAATTCAGGAGGTAACAGTACTGGAAATTAGTGTGCGATCGCAACAACAAATCCAAGAAACAGAAGAAAATGCTATTGCAACACTCCAGTCAGCCCAAGGTAGATACACTTGCACCCATGAAGGCAATTCCCCAAACAATCTATTCTGCATCCACTGCGGCCAACCTCTGTCAGTGCAACAGAAAATTCGCCATTATCAGGTGTTGCGAACTCTTGGACAAGGAGGTATGGGTACTACTTATCTGGCTTGGGATGCGGCTGGCTTGATTGCGGGTATGCCACAACTGCTGGTGTTGAAGCAAATGAATGCTGATATGGTAAGAATTGCCAAAGCTCAAGAATTATTTGAGCGTGAGGCGCATACTCTCAAATCTCTTAACCATCCGGGAATTCCCAAGTATTACGACTTCTTTGTAGAAGACGGAAAAAAATACTTGGCAATGGAACTAATTCAAGGACAAGATTTAGAGAAACGTGTTTATACTACTGGGACAGTTACACCAAACCAAGCGATCGCTTGGATGATCCAAACCTGCGATATTTTAGAATATCTTCATAGCCAAGAGCCTCCACTGATTCACCGCGATATTAAACCCGCTAACCTAATGGTGCGAAGTTCTTTAAATGGCATAGTAGTGCTAGATTTTGGCGCAGTTAAAGAAATTGGCACAGTCCCCGGTACTCGGATTGGTGCAGAAGGTTATTGCGCTCCTGAACAAGAACGAGGACAACCTTTGACTCAATCTGATTTGTATGCAATTGGGCCAACGCTGATTTTTTTGCTCACAGGCGAAAACCCGTTTAAGTATTACCGCCAAAGGGGGCGAAACTTCAGGTTTGATGTGGCAAAAGTTCCCACGATTAGTTCCCAATTAAGATATGTGATTGATCGCGTTACAGAACCATTGCCACGCGATCGCTATCAAACGGCGAAGGAATTAGCTGCGGCGTTAGCTGCTTGCCAATAAAAAGACTAGGGACTGGGGGCTAGGGACTGGGGACAGGAAACATTTTTCCCAATCCCAATACCCAATCGCCACTACCCAATACCTATTCCTCATCCCAAGTTTCTACAGCTAGCAATTCACTAACTGGGTCTTGCATACTAAAGCCAAAGTCAAGCAGTTCCTGTTTCCAGTGCTGCCATTCATTACCGTAGAGCAAAGCGATTTTCCAGATGCTATCGCTTGGCTTGATAATATTCGATTCTATGAGTGATTGCACATTGCGCTGCAATTTCACCATTGGGTGAATCACTTGCTGAGTCATAACCTCGATTGAATTCAGATTTTGTTGGTAAATACTTGATTAAAACTGCTTCCCATTCTGCAATTGTTGCTGGATCGTAGAGTGGTGTAATTTTTGGTAAAGCTAGTCTTAACTTTTTAACTATACCATAACAAACTCTACTAAATTACTGGTAAATCCAGTTTTGTACGGTAATTACCACCACAAAACTCCAATTTCACCAAGCAGTCCTTAAACTTTTTGCAGAAGCCGGGCAGAGGTTGAGGGGGAAGAGGTGAAGGAATAAGGGATGCTTTTGTTTCCCCTTTTCTTTTTACTCTTAACTTTTACCCTTTCTCCACTAGAGTGCAACAGTACCTTTTGTCATAGATATATTGTAGACACCGAGCGGAATAATTAGCCGTCTGGGAAGTTGCACTAAGAAGTCTGACTAAGGACGAGTGGGAAAATTCTATTTGTTTTAATCACAAAAAAGATGTGTGCTTGTTGAAGAACGCATACAATACGGGCTGGTTTGAAAGTTTTTGAATTACAGGGAAATCCGCAATTGAGTACAAATCTCTACTGCTATTAATTTATTTAAACGTTATTTACAATATCGCAAACATCTAGCATTAGGCATAAACATCGCAAATCTTTATATAATTTTAACTTTCTCTTAAAAAAGTAAGACTTGGAGGCTTGCTCTGTGTAGGTGCAGGAGAGGATTTTGCTTTGAAGTATAGGAGCGATGCCTACGGCGGTAAACTACGCATGGCAAGATTGTCAGTACAGCATAAGCTCACCATAAAGTTCTCTCGTCCTCAGAATCAGCTTTTAAAGTTTGTGTAAAAAATTTCCAGTTTAAGATGTTAGTTTCTATTGGGCAGATGGGTAACCTCATAACGGGAGGGTTGCTGATACCTAAGCATTTATAGCAGCAATAATTGATACATGGCTGGTTCAGGGGAAGAGTACCTAATCGCCCGCAAAAAGCAGATTGGGCGGCGACAAAAGATTTTAACGATAGTGTCGATGTTCTCGTTTTTTAGTTCTACGGTATTTGCTGTCATTCCAGCAATTCAACAGGCTAGTCAACCTAAGCCAGCAATTGCGTCTCCCTCTGCTGAGTCAGTATTACAGCAACAGGCGCGGGGTTATGAACTGGTTTTGCAACGAGAACCAGAAAACCAACTTCCTTTAGAGAAACTGTCTTTGCTGCGGTTGCAATTGAAAGATGCTAAAGGTGCAATGGAACTTTTGGAGAAGCTGGTGAAGTTGCACCCCGAACGGCAAGATTACAAAGTTGTATTAGAGCAGGTTAAGAAGCAAGAGGGAAAGAGCGATTCTTAGACAAATAACGAGCCGAAGTCTAATTAATAAAGAGTGCGATCACTGTGATAGAGAAGTTAGTTAAGCTGCATCTTGATAGGTAAGATTATCAAACTGTATTGGCGGATCTAAGGAAAATAGAAGGACATACTAATCGCTAAACAAGTGTAGCATTTTTTAAACAACTGAAGTAGACACAATTTTTTTTTAATAAAGTTAGTAGCTTTGAAAATGTATCTCGTTCTGTCGGGAAAGCAAGGAACTTGATTGTTATTGCTGATTAGTCCATCTAAAAAGTAATTTTCAATAGATTAAACTAAGCAGGATTATTGAGTAATAAAAAATTAAGTAAATTACTGCATAGCAATTACTATTTCAAAACACAAGAAAATAAGCAATTATGAACATTCAAAAAGATCAAGAATTTAATTCAACAGGTGAAACTCGGATTATTGAAAGTTTGATAGCAGATAAAAGTATAGTTTTTGATGTTGGATCTAATCTAGGGAATTGGAGTAAAACAGTTTTAGAAAAGCATGAGCAAGTTCAAATACATTTATTTGAACCTGTACCCGATAACTATAAAGAACTGAATAATAACTTAGCAGAATGGTTAGAAATAGAAAATGTACACTCAAATCAAGTTGCCGTAGCTAACCACGAAAATACACAAACTTTTTACTACTATGAAGATAACCCGGCATGGAGTACCTTTTATCGCCGTTTCGATGTAGAAAAACAATATAGCCTTAAACCACCTATTGAGTTATCAGTAGTGACGACAACTATTGATAAATACTGTCAGCAGCTACAAATCAACAGAATTAACTTTTTAAAAATTGATACTGAAGGAGGAGAGTTAAATGTCCTTTATGGAGCAAAAGAATCACTAAGAAAAGGAAAAATTGACTATATACACTTTGAATATGGCGGTACATTTCAAGATTCTAATATTACTTTAAAACAAGTTTTTCACTATTTACAAACTTTTAGATATTTTCTCTTAAAAATAGAAGCAGAAAATTTAATCTACATACCAGAGTTTTTACTGGAATATGAAAATTTTGAATATAGCAATTATCTAGCAGTTAACGAACGCTTTAAATCAACTATTTAAGGACAAACGCCTCAGATGCTTCCCTTAGCAGAACTTTGTGCCAGTAATTCTATAAAACCTAGAGGTGTGATTCATATTGGAGCGCATGAAGGACAAGAATTGAGTGATTATTTAGCAATGGGTATAGAAAAAATACTTTATATTGAAGCTAACCCAATTGTATTTGAAAGATTACAAAATAAAGTAGCAAATTATCCTAATGTTCAAGCAATATGTTGTGCCATTAGTAACGAGAATGGTATCGTTAGCTTACATATAACTTCAATGGATTAAAAATATATGCCCAAGAACATAATCTGAGAGTAGAAACACCATCCTGGATAGGACAAACTCTGTTTGGGCATAATGAGCCGCCTATTTCCCAAGTACTACCAGGATTTCTAGAAATAACCAATAGTATTAAGGATGCAATCATCCCCAATACAGAGCAAGTTTTTAAAAATGTTGATTTTTGGGGATATTTTCAATACAACACTAGATACTATGCTCCTCATAAAGAATATTTTCGTTCCTTATTTGAACCAGTAACAGAAATTAAAACGGAAGTTGAGCAAGGTTTTCAAAAGCTTTGTAAAAAGGGAAAAACAGCTTATATTTTTGTAGATGGAGATCATTCTTATGAAGGTGTGAAAAGAGATATTATTAATTACTATCCCTTACTTGCTCCTGATGGCTTAATGATTTTTCATGATTATTTACCTCCTCTGGATGAGCAAAATAGCTCCTCAATCCTTTTTCATCATGGAGGAAATGAGCCTGGTATTAGACAGGCTTGCCAAGAATTAATGGAAAATACTTATCATTGCAAAATTATCGAAGTACCTTTGTTGTATCCTGATGATCCGACTCAAACTCAAGCCTGTTTACCGATTATTCCGGGCTCTTCAGTTCTTTTTATGGAGTCGAATAATAAATAAAACCTAATCAGAGCCTATATTCCTTGCTATGACTGGATTTTAAATTTTTGAACCTTTCTATAAAATGGCTATTTTAATGCCATACCATAAAACCAACGCAAGAGCCTTATTCCGGGAGTATTCTCTTCTCTGAAAATATATTGTAAACCCAGTAATTAAATTAAACATTCCAATAATTCAATGATTAAAGTTTTACACATTATTGACTTTCTTTGTCTCGGTGGTGCTGCTCGTTCAATGATTGCCATTTCTAAATATTCATCCCGTTTAGATGAGCAGTTTCAACATCAAGTTATATCCCTTAAAGAAGCTGATACTAGTGCAGTGGAATTAGCAGAATTAGAAGGGATAAAATTTATCGATCCAGTTGATGTAATTGCTCGTAACCAATTAATTGCTGAAGCTGATTTAGTGCATCTTCACTACTGGAATAATCCTCAAATGTTCTCCTTTCTGCATTCAGAATTACCGCCTATAAGGTTAATTATCTGGTTTCATGTTTCAGGAGATAGCGCCCCGCAGGTGATTACTCGTGATTTAATTAATTATTCTGACTTTGCTATTCCTTGTAATCCTCATTCTTATGACTTACCCGTTGTCCGACAATTAGCACCAGACATAAGACAAAAAAAAGTTGGCATGATTTACGATGCGGCTGATTTTGAAAGAGTTCAAAATATTCAACCAAAACCTCATGATACTTTTAATGTCGGCTATATGGGAGCTTTAGCTTTTAGCAAAATGCACTCTGAATATATCTCTATGAGTGCTAAAGCTAAGTTGTAGCCTTGAGTTGAACATTATCCTTCAAAGCTTTCATCGTTTCTACTACAATTTCTATTTCTAGGTCTTCTGGATTCTCGTCCATCAGACCCATCATTGTGAAGACTTTTTGAGCACGGAAAAAATTAAATCTCTGGATTGAGCTATGTAGATTACCACGAATAATACCATCAGGCTTTAAAACTGATTTCATTGATTGCAAGGCAACAGTTAAATCAGGGAAAAGATACAGAAGCTCATCACAATTAATATAATCAAATTGGTAATCTAGCTCTGGTAATTCCTCAATTGGCAAAACATGAAACTCTGCATTATCAAATCCATGATGTTCCAAACGCTTTCGCGCTAATTTAACCGATTCTTCTGAGATATCAATTCCAACAATCTTTGCCCCTGGATTAGCTTCTGCCAAAATTAGTGATTTATAGCCAGTACCGCATCCAGCATCTAAAATTACTTTGCCTTTGGTTTCTATAACTTTTTGATTCCTGAAATAATAAGGTGTAACTAAGTTATGAATGTAGAGGAAATTAATATCATCTTTAGGAGATTTATCAAGAGGGATTTTTGGATAAGGATAAGCGTCAAATTGCTGACGAATTTTATCTAGTAAATTAGATGCTGGACTAATCATTGATTGCTCTTATTACTAACTTTGTCTTGGTGTATTCCACAGCTATGCAAACTCATTTTTGAGTTTTGACACACACGCGAATATTTTCTATGCTGCCCAAGCAACGTAGTACACCCAACCTTGAGTATTCCCAACTCTTGGGGATTTCTATCACAATATTTATAGCGCTCTTTAAGTTAATACACTAGAGGATAAATAAGGGCACGGCAATGCCGTACCCCTACTCAATTTGAATTGTGAGAGTGCTTTATTCAAATTCAGGTGACCACAGTTCTGATATCGCCATTTCCCAACCTGGTAGCAAGTCCGGTAATGTAAGTGTGTCTCCATTTTCCAACACCACTGGAGCTTGGTCTAATCGGTAAACCGTTGCTGTTAATTTGTCAGGGTCAATTAGTATGCCAACTACAGACCCAAGTCGCAAAAATAACTCAATCTTCTCTTCAAGCGGTTTAATTCTGTCGCTTTTAGATTTAATCTCAACCATCAAGTCTGGAACTAACTCTACAAAGTCGCGCTTGGTCTTCTTCAGCCGATCAGCCCGAACAAATGACACATCAGGCGATCGCACATTTCTTTTTTCCGAGTCGTCCTCTTCTATATTCGGTAGGATAAACCGTGTACCAGAACCAGTTACACGCCCTAGTTTGCGCGGCATGACCTAGGTATTTAAAAAGGTACTCAACCGAGCGCCAATTTCTTCTGACTCGTAATCTGATGGCGCAGAAACTACGATTTTTCCCTCTACCAGTTTCATCTGCCATTCTGGATGCTCAGTGTGTAACTGCTCTAAATCGGTGATGGAGAGGAACATAATACACCAAATAACGCTTTAATCTCTATCATACGTACCTCAACCCCCGAAAGATACAATGTATTGTATTCAAAGGAAAACGGCTCTATAGTTCGCCATTAGTAGCATCAATGAAAACAGATGTAATTTTTTATAAACTTATCAATAATACATATATTAATTAGGAGCAATTGAAACCATGTTTGATTTAGATGAATTTACAATTACTCGATTGTACAAGAACATCTGGGAAAAGAGTAGATTGAAATTAGCCCCAAAACTTAGTGATCGAGGTATGAGTGTTCAAGAAATGGCAGAATTGCTAGAAATAGATATTGAAGTTATCAGGAAATATCTGCGAGAAAACTTTTAGCGGTTAAGAGTATCTTTGACAAGTATTGAGCGCATAGTACCGTAGGCATTTGGCGACGCCGAATAGCCCGTCGCAGACATCGCTTACCATCTGGCGTAGCCAATCACAGTTTGTTATGCTATATTAAACGTAGTCGTTATGAGTTCGTATATTTTCATGGCTAACACAACAACAGAAAACTTAGTAATTATCGGTTCTGGCCCAGCAGGGTACACAGCAGCTATTTATGCTGGACGCGCTAACCTGAAACCCGTTGTATTTGAAGGTTTCCAAGCCGGGGGATTACCGGGTGGGCAATTAATGACAACGACGGAAGTTGAGAACTTTCCAGGGTTTCCCCAAGGGATTACCGGGCCGGAACTGATGGATCAGATGAAGGCGCAGGCAGAGCGCTGGGGGGCTGAACTATATACTGAAGATGTTATATCAGTTGACTTGAGTCAGCGTCCATTTACAGTGCGATCGCAAGAGAGAGAAATAAAAACCAACAGCATCGTCATTGCTACGGGTGCGACAGCAAAGCGTTTGGGTTTACCCAATGAACATGAATTTTGGAGTCGGGGTATTTCCGCTTGTGCAATTTGCGATGGTGCAACACCAATTTTTCATGGCGCAGAATTGGCTGTAATTGGTGCTGGTGACTCGGCGGCGGAAGAGTCAATTTACCTCACCAAATACGGTTCTAAGGTAAATATGTTAGTACGTACCGATAAAATGCGGGCTTCTAAAGCCATGCAAGACCGCGTTTTGAACAACCCGAAAATCCAAGTGCATTGGAACACAGAAGCCGTGGATATCTTCGGTAACGGCCACATGGAAGGGGTGAAAGTCCGTAATACCAAGACTGGTGAAGAAAGCAAACTGCACGCTAAGGGTTTATTCTACGCCGTTGGTCACAGTCCCAACACCTCTTTATTCAAGGGGCAATTAGAACTGGATGAGGTGGGTTACGTTGTCACTAAGCCCGGTTCTGTACAAACCAGTGTAGAAGGCGTTTTTGCTGCTGGCGACGTACAAGATCATGAGTTTCGGCAAGCAATCACGGCTGCGGGTACTGGCTGTATGGCGGCGATGTTGGCAGAACGTTGGTTGTCATCCACTGGCTTGATTCAAGAATTCCATCAACAACCAGAAATAGCAGACAATGAATTAGAACATCAGCCAGCCAAAAAGACTGAAGCTGAGGAAGAAGCTGGATTTAATTTGGATGCGACGCGCCATGAGGGAGGTTATGCTTTACGGAAATTGTTCCATGAAAGCGATCGCTTGCTCCTTGTTAAATACGTCTCTCCTGGTTGTGGCCCTTGCCATACCCTGAAGCCGATTTTAAACAAAGTGGTGGATGAATTTGACAGCAAAATTCACTTTGTGGAAATTGACATCGACAAAGACCGAGATATTGCTGAAAATGCTGGTGTCACAGGAACGCCAACGGTTCAATTGTTCAAAGAGAAGGAACTGGTGAAGGAAGTCAAAGGTGTGAAGCAAAAGAGCGAATACCGCCAGTTGATTGAAAGTAATCTTTGAGATAGTGGGTATTGGGGACTATGGAAGACTCTGCCCAGTATCCAATACTCGCTTAAGTGATAGTCAAAATAAGTTAGGCAATAGCATATCCTGTGTGTTGCCTAACATTTTGTGGGTGAAATCCTAAGACAATTTTCTCTTTAGGAATTCCTGCTGCTACTAATTCGTAGGTAACACCATCTTCTGTGTCATCCCGTTGCACCCAAATTTTGCTATCAATAATATCAAGATGAACTAAGCAACCGTGAATTCGCTTAACACCATCCCAGCCTAGCGTTATTAACAAATAAGTATCATTTTCGCTATCAAAGACTGCTTTACATTCAATAGCTGCGTGGGAATAAGGAATTTGTGTGTAGGGTACTAATACCTCTTTGATGATACGTCGATAATTATCTAAGGTATCCATTGAATAATCCTCTCACTTTCTGGATTAAAAACGAGTAATTTGAGATTCTCAGTTTCTATTAAAAGTTTACCAATTGGTTCTTCAAACAAAGCTGTAAATACACTATCGCGCACTGCCAAATATAATGTTCTTTCTGGTTCGAGGCGATGGATAACAGCACGATACATGATAAATCCCCCAATAGCATCTTTAAGGTCTGCCATTTCTGAGGGACTGACAAAACTTTTAATTTCTACAGCTATTTTTTTACTTCCTTGTTCTGCGGCTAAGAGTTGCTTGGCTCCTTAATCTACATACATATCTTTGTGGCCCCACTTTAAATGTAAGGGGTCATCTGTAATTATCCAGCCTTCTTTAACTAAGGCATTCTTAACAGCGTCATGATAAATATCTCTTGCAGGCATATCAAAGTATATTAAAATCCAATACGCTTGGGTTAAGGGCTAATTGTACAAAATTGTGGGTTTTCGAGACGCTATAAATCGCCGTCTCTACAAGTGTTTTGGTCTTATCTGAACTGTATTGTATTAAAATTTTTCTTTACTTGTAATCATTTACCTTTGTGGTAACACTTGGCTAGTAATTTATCTCCACCAAAAATAAGGCATAATCTCACCTCTAACTCAGTCTAGCTCTGTATCCACCGCGAAACAGTTAGACTTTTATTCACGATGTTTACGCAATCCCCTATCTGATATGTAAAATGGTCAGCGTATCAAGCTTTGATCCAGGCGATCGCTTTATGGCCATTACAAAACGGCGACTACCGACATTTTTACAGTTTGGCAAAAGTCTCAATCTTTCCCAAAAACTCATGCTCATCGGGTTAGCCATTACCCTATTTTTCATCTTCCTGGCATTCTTCGCTCCCGTATTCCAGGCTTGGGGATGGCTGCAAAACCCCAAAGATTTTCTCTCTAATCCAATTCACGAGCCACCCTCAGCTAAACATTGGTTTGGTACTAGTCGTTTGGGTTATGATGTGTTCTCCCGCACGCTGTTCGGCGCTCAAGCTGCTTTGCAGGTGGTGATTTTGGCAACAGCGCTGAGTATGATTATCGGTGTGCCTTTGGGGATGTTGAGTGGTTATCTCGGCGGTAAATTGGATAAAGTGTTGCTGTTTATTATGGATAGCATCTACACTCTACCGGGGCTACTGCTATCTGTGACACTGGCGTTTGTAGTGGGGCGTGGAATATTAAATGCAGCGATCGCTATTAGCATTGCCTACATCCCCCAATATTACCGCGTTGTTCGCAACCACACCGTGAGCGTGAAAACTGAAGTGTTCATCGAAGCTGCTCAAGCAATGGGCGCTTCTACTTGGGTTGTGCTTTCTCGTTATCTATTTTTCAACGTCATTCAAAGCGTACCCGTCCTATTTACACTCAACGCTGCTGATGCAATTTTGGTGTTGGGCGGTTTGGGTTTTTTGGGGCTAGGACTTCCCGAAGAAGTGCCAGAATGGGGACATGATTTAAAACAAGCCTTAGAAGCTCTACCTACTGGCATTTGGTGGACTACACTTTTCCCTGGTTTAACCATGACATTCATGGTGGTAGGGTTATCACTACTTGGTGAAGGGTTAAATGAATTTGTCAATCCCCGTTTACGAAGAGAAAATAGAATCCGAAAGTAGTCATTGGTCATTGGTCATTAGTTTTGGACAAAGGACAAAGGACAAATGACAATTGACAAATAAACAATAGAGAGATTTGTATGAAAGATAATCTAACGTTAATTGCCGCCGCTACTGGCGGATTTATCCTTTCTGTTGCCCTTGCTGGCATTTTAAGAGGTGCGCCAGTTACAGGTTGGCATGAGCAATCGAGTTTCCGTACCACGAATTTTGCTAATTTACAGAAATCGGAGTTGAAAGCCGCGCGTCTTCTCCCAAGCAAAGACGCTGCAAGAGATCGGGGATGAAAACTACTCGCACCCAATAATAGGGAATAGAGAATAGCTGTTCACCAATTACCAATGCCCAATGACAAATGACAAATGACAAATGACAAATGACAAAATTCAAGTAATTGGCATTGATGTGGGGGGAACAGCAATTAAGCTGGGGCGGTTTACAGCCGATGGTACTTGCCTGCAATCCTTGACTGTGGCGGCTCCCCAACCAACAACACCAGAGGCCGTGCTGGCAGTGATCGTAGATGCGATCGCGCAAATTGATCCAAATAATCAAACTGTTGCTATTGGTGTTGGGACTCCTGGCCCATCCGATGCAGCAGGACGTATTGCCAAAATCGCCATCAACTTACCTGGGTGGCTTGATGTGCCTCTAGCAGATTGGTTAGAAGCCAAAACTGACAAACCTACTGCGATCGCTAACGATGCCAACTGCGCTCTTTTAGGAGAAGCTTGGCTGGGAGCCGGTCGCCATTTTCAAAATCTGATTCTGCTAACTTTAGGAACTGGAGTTGGTGGCGCAATTATCCTAAATGGCAAACTATTTGTTGGCCATCAAGGAGCCGCCGGGGAATTGGGTTTAATTTCATTAAACCCAGATGGGCCAATTTGTAATAGTGGCAATCAAGGCTCTTTAGAACAATATGCCTCTGCTACTGCCATTCGCCGTCGCACTTTCAAAGAACCCATCGAATTGGGTATTCTTGCCCAACAAGGAGATTCCGAAGCATTGACTTTTTGGCAAGAGTATGGTGTCAATTTGGGAATTGGCTTGACGAGTTTAATTTATGTACTCACACCGCAAGCGATCGTAATTGGTGGCGGCATAAGTGGCAGCTTTGAATTTTTCTCCCCAGCAGTGAAGGCAGAAATTGAGAAGCGAGTTCAGCCTTTATCACGAGCGGGTTTACAAATATTGCCAGCAGAGTTAGGCAATTTTGCAGGGATAGTAGGTGCAGCAAAGTTGGCATTGCAACACTATTCAAGGTTTTAAATTATGGTTCAAACAATCCCAGCTAGAGACATCAGTCTTTACGAATTAGAAGAAAAATTTGGTTTGCAACTTGCCACAGGCACCAACTTTTTTCCAGAGTGGACAGAAAATTTACCAACTCTAACTGATGGTGAAAAGCAAGCGATGGCGCGAGTAAAAAGCAACTATTTAAACTTAAATAAGCACCGTCTAATGTCAGAAGAGGCGGTAAAGATGGTAGTGCTGTCTCCTTTACTCGATTTAGCTGGATTTTATCAACTTACTTTTGAGATTGAAACCGAGACTTCTGTTGAGATTTGCGCTGAAGATGAGAGCTTTATAGTTAAAGGAAACATTGATGTTCTTGTCATCCAAAAACATTTTTTGGTACTTGCCATCGAATCTAAAAGCAGTAAATTTGATGTGATGACAACCCTACCTCAAGCACTAGCTTGTATGCTTGATCGTCCAAATCCTGTACAACCGACTTTTGGTTTATTAACCAACGGTAGGGAATTTGTTTTTGTCAAATTGATTCAACAAGAACATCCTTGGTATGCACGTTCTTATGCGCTATCAATTGAACGTGATTCAGAACTACACCAAGTACTCAGTATATTGAAGCGCCTTGGAGAATTAATCGCGTAATTCGTAATACTAAGACAAAGAATATCTTGTTGCTTTATAAACGTATTTCACAACTTTTTCATAAGATTCAGGATTACTCACAGGGTTGATGATGATGGGGATAGTGCCATCTGGCAACCAAAAAGTTATCCTGCCATTCGCTTCATGACAAAAGGAACTGATGCAGTTGAGATTAATTACATATTCATTTTTTTCGTAAAGGATTTTCACCCAGTGGGCATCATCTAATTCCAACCCAGTCACACATTCTAAATAATCGAGGATTTTTTGATAATCTTCCAAGTTACTGTGCGGGTTAATCACTATCGGAATGGCACTATCGGGTAACCAAAAAGTAACCCTACCGTTCAGTTCATAACAAAAAGCGTGGACACGTTCAAAGTTCACTACATATTCTTTCCTCTCGTAAAGGATTTTCACCCAGTACGCCACAACATCTCCTCAAGTCCGAAATTTACGAATGATGCACCCTGTATGTCCAAATTTGCTGAAGCCTTAAGTTAATGTTGCCATGCACCAATTAAAAATTAAAAATTAATTTTTAATTGTTATGACACCTCCAATGGTGTTGGTGTACCTATCGAAAGAGCGATCGCTGCTTGAATAAACCCTTTAAATAAAGGATGAGGGCTACTGGGGCGCGATTGAAATTCTGGATGAAATTGGCAAGCAAGAAAGAATGGGTGCTTGGGTAATTCCACAATTTCAACTAAGCGTCCATCGGGAGAAGTCCCACTGATCACATAGCCAGACTTTAATAACAAATCGCGGTAAGCGTTGTTAAACTCATACCGATGTCGATGTCGTTCATAAATTACATCTTCTTGATAAAGCTTGAAAGCCAATGTATCAGGAAGAACACGGCAAGGATATAGCCCCAAGCGCATTGTACCCCCTAAATCGACAACTTCCTGCTGTCCTGGCAATAAATTAATTACCGGATCAGTTGTATGAGCGTCAAATTCAGCACTATTAGCACCTGTTAATCCTCCTACGTGCCGGGCCCATTCAATCACAGAGCATTGCATTCCCAGGCATAAACCCAAAAAGGGAATTTGGCGATCGCGGGCGTATTTAATCGCGGCAATTTTGCCATCCACCCCCCGAACACCGAAACCTCCTGGCACAACTATGCCATCAACACCTTTAAGATAAGTTTCGGGCAGTTCAGTTTCCAAATCTTCTGAGTTCACCCAACGCAGGCGCAGTTTACCATAAGTAGAGATTGCAGCATGGTTTAGTGCTTCCACTACAGATAGGTAGGCATCACTTAACTGCACATATTTACCAACAATGGCAATTTCTAACTCGTGCTTGGGAGTATGTAACCGTTGTACCAAGGTTTGCCACTGCGTCAAATCTGGTTTGCGTTGCTCCATTTGCAGCAAGTTCAGTACTTGTTCTGCCATTCCTTCCCGTTCTAGATTCAGGGGTACTTCATAGATACTTTTGGCATCTTGGGAAGTGATGACGCATTCTTCGGGCACATCACAAAATCCCGATAATTTCTGCTTTAATCCCTTGGGTAATGGGCGATCGCTGCGACAAACTAAAATATCTGGTTGAATACCAATGGATCTCAGTTCTTTAACTGAATGCTGTGTTGGCTTAGTTTTCATTTCACCCGCAGAGGCAATCCACGGTACTAGAGTTACGTGCATATACAGCACATTCTGCCGTCCCACCTCTTTGCGGAACTGGCGAATTGCTTCCAAAAACGGCAGTGATTCAATATCTCCCACCGTACCGCCGATTTCTGTAATTACTACAGATGGGTTTGTACTTTTAGCAACTCGTAGAATCCGCTCTTTTATTTCATTAGTAATATGAGGAATAACCTGTACAGTGCCGCCATTGTAGTCTCCGCGCCGCTCTTTATTGATAACTGCCTGGTAAATCGAGCCAGTAGTTACACAATTCAATCGCGACATCGAAGTATCGGTGAAGCGCTCGTAATGCCCCAAGTCCAAATCTGTTTCCGCACCATCCTGGGTAACGAATACTTCCCCATGCTGAAAGGGACTCATTGTGCCAGGATCAATATTAATATAAGGGTCGAGTTTAAGAATCGACACTGAATATTCGCGGGACTTGAGCAAACGCCCTAAACTTGCTGCTACAATGCCCTTACCTATACTGGAAACTACGCCCCCAGTTACAAAAATAAACTTAGTCATAGTAGTTTGAATTTCTAACAACTTCTAAAAATACATCCCGTCATTGTGCCACAGTTGTTGTGGTGTAATCTTCTGTGATTGAGCTTGTGAAAAACCTTTTAGGATTAGTAATATTCGGCTGTATTCTCACATCCTCCGTAGCATTGGCAGAGCCATCTCTTATAGTCGTTTTTCCCCAAACAAACTACCAGACGAGCGCCCAAAAAATCTTTTTTCTGGGGACTGCAGCACCAAATGGTCAGGTTTTGATCAATAGTAAGCCAATTAACCGCAGCAAAGCTGGTCATTTTTCCCCTAGTTTCCCCTTGCAGTTGGGGGAGAATCTTTTTACTGTGCGTCACCAAAATCAAGAACTCCAGATTAAGGTGACAAGGCTTAACACTAGCCCTGAGCTACCACAGGGGTTAGCCTTTGCTAAAAATTCCCTGACTCCAGCAGCTGACATTGCCAGACTACCGGGAGAAATAATTTGTTTTAGCGCGATCGCACCCCCTAACGCTAATGTCTCTGTCAAGTTAGCTAATCAAACTATTGCCCTTTCACCTCAACCTCAACAGGCACAACTACCAAGTAATTTTGCAGCTTTGACAGGGCAAAATCAGCCTCATGCCCAGTCTAGCGTAGGAAAGTATGAGGGTTGCATTACACTGCAACAACCTGATCCTGCTTTTTCATCCCTAATTTACGGTAACAACATCATTTCTGGTGCTGTTGTCCCAGACTCCATTAAAGAGGTAGATTTGGGACAACCTCAGTTTCAACTGACGCTCAATGGCAAGACGATAACTCAACCAGGGACTGGTAAAATTCAAATCCTTTCAAAAGCACAGTTGCCAGTTTCTGAGGTTACAGTAGAGTCAGGCGTTGCTCGTACTGGACCAAGCACCGATTATTCTCGACTTACACCACTGCCTAAAGGTACACGCGCAACAGTAACAGGTAGGGAAGGTGAATGGTTACGCCTAGACTATGGTGCTTGGATTAATAGTCAGGAAACCCGCATTCTACCTGGTGCAATTCCGCCACAAACAATAATTCGCAGTGTCGGATACCGTCAACTCCCTGATGTGACAGAGATAGTTTTTCCTTTACAAGTTCCCGTACCTGTGAGCGTGCAACAAAGTGAGCAAGCTCTCGCTCTCACTCTCTACAATACCACTGCCCAAACGGACATTATTCGCCTGGATGATGACCCCCTAATTTCTCGCCTAGATTGGCAACAGGAGACACCAGAACAAGTAAAATACACCTTTAACCTCAAAAAAGCTCAACAATGGGGATATAAACTGAGATACGACGGTACAACCCTGGTTTTGGCTTTGCGTCATCCGCCGAAAATTGGGAACACAAAACGCAAGCCTTTAGCTAATTTCAAGATTGTACTTGATCCAGGGCATGGAGGTAAAGAATCTGGTGCCAGTGGCCCAACTGGATATTTAGAAAAAGATGTGAATTTGGTGGTATCTAAGTTGTTGCGGGATGAGTTGCTGAAGCTAGGAGCAACGGTGGTAATGACGCGGGAGGATGATAAGGAAGTTTCGCTAGTAGAGCGTCAAGCAATTATCAACCAAGAAGAACCTGCGATCGCTCTTTCCATACATCACAACTCTCTACCCGATAATGGCGATGCCGAAAAAACCAAGGGATTCGGCACTTTTTGGTATCATCCCCAAGCCCACAATCTCGCAATATTTTTACAGAATTATGTAGTCAAAAACCTCGGCAGACCTTATTATGGTGTGTTTTGGAATAACCTAGCGCTGATACGTCCAGCTGCTGCGCCATCGGTGTTACTGGAATTGGGTTTTATGAGTAATCCCGATGAATTTGAGCAGGTAGTGAACCCAGAAGAACAGAAGAAAATGGCAAATGCGATCGCTCAGGGAATTACTGAGTGGTTTAGGAGTGTGAGATAAATTTTGAGGTACAACACTAGTTCCTCATTGTATTTAGTAGAATGCGATGCCTGCGGCGGGCGAAGCCATCGCCTTCAGCGAGGCGTAGCCTATTGCTCTTTTGTTAGCTAGTTCTTGCTCAATGTTGCGATCGCTCTTTGTTCAAGCTTTTTGACTTTTATAGTGTATTGCCAAACATAGCACTAAGTGCTATATAATAAGCGAAGCTAATGACCATAGCATGATAATCTACAAAACCCGATGGTTTGACCGTTGGGCACGCAAAGAGGGTTTAAACGACCTTAGCCTCTGCGCTGCTGTAAACGAAATGACGGCAGGACTTTACGAAGCCGATCTAGGAGGCGGACTGTTCAAAAAGCGGATTGCCCGCTCTGGACAAGGTAAGCGTGGTAGCTTTCGTACACTGGTCGCAACTAACAAGGGAGATTGCTGGTTTTTTGTTTTCGGCTTCCCAAAAAACGAGCGCAGTAACATTAACAAAAAAGAAGAAAAAGCATTAAAAAAGCTGGCATCAGTGCTGTTCTCTTACACGGTAGAGGATCTCGAAAAAGCCAAGCTGGAAGATGAATTGATGGAGGTAATTTGCAATGCCGAAGAAGAAATCAGCGATTCTTGAAGCCGTTCACGAAACGGCTATGGGGCTGCACAAGGCTGGACTTATGGATCAGACTACATTGCGTGAATTCGACTGTCTGTGCTTGTCTCCAATTGAACCGTTAGAACCTGAGCAAATTAAGGAAATACGCGAATCATCTCATGTCAGCCAGGCGGTATTTGCTGCAATTTTGAATACAAGTCTATCAACGGTTCAAAAGTGGGAAATCGGTCAGAAGCGTCCTAGTGGCACTGCTCTTAAGCTGTTGCATCTAGTTAAGAAACGGGGATTGAATACCCTGATTGATTAAGGGGTTAACCTTGCGTACTTGCTGGATGCGATCACCTCCGGCGGGGCGTAGCCCATCGCTGTACAGTGATACACAAGACTGTACTTTGCGATCGCCCCACTGCCAAACCCAAAAAATATAGCCATGCAGAAGATAGCAAAAACAGCCCTCAAATTCTTGAAAGGTGCGTTGGCGTAGCCCGTCGTAGACATCGCTAATTTACCTACTACTGAAAAGCTGGTTGAAGTCTGTAGTAAGCTTTTGCCTCTAAGTTTTTCAGCTTCCCATAAGGTTGGTAAATATTACTCTACATCTGGGTCGATACCCATTGCCCTGAGCCGTTCTGCTAATTGTGCAGCTTTTCGTTCTGCTTGCTCGGCTCTTCGTTCTGCTTGCTCGGCTTTTTGCCTTTGCAACTCGGCTTCTTCTTTACCAAGCAGTAACAAATTTCCCTCTAAATCCCACCAGCGTAACCAAAATTGCTCAGGATTATTCAAGTAGCTTCCTTGCCATAACCCTAGTTCTACTCCTAAAGGAGGAATTGGGTAGTGGCCTCGCTCATTAGGCTGCATCTTGTGGTAAGAAAAATCTACCAGGTGATAAACTTCCAGTTTGTTATTACTAATTTCATAAATGGCATAGTAGGGAATTCGGATTATTCGCTCATATACCCAGAATTTACCTGGTTCTGCGCCTTCCCGACTACCAGCTAGAGGTAAAGGAGTGACATCTCGTTCTTCATCGCCATTACCACTAGCTAGTTCTACCGCAATCAATGGCGGTATGTATTCCCGCCACAAAACATAGGAGCGGCGGTTTTTGCCATCTAGCCTTGGTGGTACACCAGGGACATAAAACCAGTCCGGTGCTGCTGCTCCTTTTTCTGGTGGTTCAGTCTCTCGCCAGTAAATACCACAATCTTGACCAATGCAATACTGTCCATCTGGATGTAGGCGTTGCAAAACTTGAGTAATTGAGTCTGTGAGATGATGGTTTGGGGATGCTCTTGAAAATTTTTCACAAACGTACCATCAGACTCTGGTAGTTGAGTGTGATCGGGAAACTGAGGTGGTATGGCAACATCAGCAAGTGTTTCACTCATACTTTGATAAGTATTGCAGCTATTTATTTAGTGCTTTACACTTCCCATAAGGTGTTACTAAGTAGTATAACACCCTGCTCCGTCTTGATTTCAGTACTTCTACCCTGCTAGAAGCGCTTTGATTGCGGGTAGAAATATATGAAATCTTGATATTTTTAAAGTGTATGTATTTTAAGATCAGCGGCATAGTGGGAGCGATCACTATTTTATTGAGCAGTGGCAGTGTATTCGCTCAAGATGCAGAAAGATATATTACTGTAGGGCATGATAGATTGGGAAACAGCGTAGCTCTGGACACGGAAACTATTAAGGGCACGACATACAAACTTTACGGGATCTACGGAGATGGGGTCTTCGAGACTACCTTTGATGCATCGTGCAAAGAATCGCGGCTTTTTCGCAATCGCATTGCGATTTACGGGCCAGAAGGACAGCTACTTGAAGAGGATAAGGAAAAAGGAGAAATCCCTTTTGTAGCAAGTTCTTCACCAGGCAAAGGAATGAAAGTTGTTTGTCAAAAGATTGGTGTCAGTGGTTGGTAGGTGTTCAATATTTTCTAAGTGGGGAATGGGGAATGGGGGGAAGAGGAGCAGGGGGAGCAAGAGTGGAATAACCAATGCCCAATGCCCAATTCCCAATTCCCAATTCCCAGCTAGAAAATACTAAGGACAAAATAACGTGTCACGCGTATCTCGTCCTGTAATGGGATTAGTTCCTTTGGCAAGTTTGCACAATTTTTTTTGCTCATCGGAACGCAGCAGCGTATCGGTAAAATCTGCCCCGTCAATGATTGCACTATCAAATCTGGCGTTAGCAGCGAAAGCACCCTCCAACAGTGCATTTGTCAAATTTGCTCTAACTAAACGAGCTGAGTCTAAAGTGGCATTTCTCAAGTCAGCTCCCTCCAAATTCACAGACTCTAAATTTGCTGCAAAGAAACTCACACCGTTCAAATTAGCGTGGCTAAAGTTGCTCTGGCGGAGATTAGCTTTGGTAAAGCTGGAATCTCTTAAATCACGCCCTGAAAAATCAGCCTCGACCAAAATTTCTTTATTATATTCAAGTGCCAAAGCTGTGGGAGCAAAACCGACAATTGCCGTGATGCCAACTATTCCCCAAAGGAATAAGCTGAGTATACTTGCCCAAATCTTATGGTCTATTTTACACTTGCGCCCCAACTTAGTACGGGACGAGTTTCGCTTAGAACCTGCTATGCGTAGGCGTAGCTCGCCGCAGGCATCGCTTAACCTAGAATTCATAAAATTCATAATATTTTTAATCAATGGCTAACCTTCCTCCATCTCATTATCCAGAAATTGGCTCTTTAGGAGAAGACCTAGTAGCCCAATGGTTGCAATCTAGAGGTTGGATATTCTCCATCGTCGCTTTTCTAGCCGCTGGGGAGAAATTGATATCATCGCCCAACATGATGGAGGATATGGGGAAGCAGAGGAGCAGGGGGAGAACTTCTTACTGGCTCAACGCCCCGCTAACACTACTCAGCACTCATTATTAGCATTTGTTGAAGTCAAAACCCGCAGTTCAGGTAGTTGGGATGCAGGGGGAAGAAGCGCAATCACCCCACAAAAGCAAGCAAAAATCTCGCGGACAGCTGGAATGTTTTTAGCTCAGTATCCTGAAAAGGCAGATTATTCTTGCCGATTTGATGTTGCTATTGTTTACTGCCAAAGGATATCCAAAAATCTGACTGGTGTTATAGCAACCCAGGAAGCTCTTGCGACTTCATCAGCAGCCGGATATAAGTTTAAGCTGCAAGAATATATTCTTGCAGCTTTCGACTCTTCAGTTGATAATAGTTAATTGGTAATGGTTGAAGAATTCAGAAGTCAGAATGGGCTAAACCCTAGCTATCCGCTAACAGCAGTCAGAATCAATTAGTTGGGATTCAAACCCGCCACTAAATTGTTCGCCCTTGGCGTTCCCGCAGGGTAGAACACTAAAAAAAGTATATTTAGCGGGGGTGTTAAACCCCTTGATCTGTCAGTCGTACAAAATTCATGGATTTATTTTGACTTCTGACTCCTAACTACTAAATTCTTTCTTGATACTTGATAATTTTGTAATGGCGTTACAACCAAATAGAGTCACGCCAAAGTTTCTGGACAATAACCTAAGCCCCGGACAAACTGCTGCCGGAACGCCTCGATTTCGTCTCTCTCTGGACTACCATGAGAGACGATCGCAACCTGATAGCGACGCATAACGTCTACAGGACACTGTCCTGCTTCCAAACTCCAAAGTGCCATTTGCACCCTCATTGGCGGCTCGTAGCTAATTCCCAATTCATTTAGAAAAGCGCGGAAGTCGCCATCTTCTTGGGGTGAGACTTGACCTCTGAGTTTGATCCTAACCACCCAGCCATCAATTTGATGAATTACGGTGACGAAAGAAACTGGTGTCTGGGGTCTAGCGTGCAGATGTTGAACGACCCTCAGGGTTAGACTGGCATTTGCCAGATAGTACAAGTATTCCATGTTTGTTGGTGCTTGGGATCAAAGCCAATCCTACATATATATATTCGTCAATAAGTGCCTGTTCCCGGTAGGGTAAAAGCCCCCGTTTTTAGATGGGGAGGTTTACCCAATTTTTATGTTAAATTTTCCGTGTTACTTAATAGTAACAATCTTATAGCCTAGTGAGAAAATTGAGTGAAAGTGCCTTAAAGTTCCTGGAGAAGCGAAAGCTCAAACTAAATTGTTTAAGAGAGTATAAATACTAAATAAACCAAAAACTAGTACAAGCCAATTTGAAAGACACATCTCGCCCACAAGAAAAAAATTTTGAATTAGATTGTTCGGTAGCTGGCTATGACTACGAACTAGCTCCAGAACTCATTGCTCAAAACCCAGCAGTTCCTAGAGATAGCTCACGGTTACTGGTGGTTAATTCTCCCACTACAGGTACTGAAACAGAACCCATACACCACATTTTCCATGACTTGCCTGCACTGCTACGCTCTGGAGATTTGTTGGTTATGAACAATACAAGAGTCATTCCAGCGCGGCTTTATGGTCATAAATCTACTGGTGGTAAAATCCAGGTGTTGCTGTTGGAAGAACGGCAGTATAACTGTTGGTTAGCTTTAGTTAAGCCAGGAAAAAGCTTCAAACAGGGAACGAAGATTATTTTTGAAGCAAGGCAAGCGGAGACTGGTGGTTGGGGATTAAGAATTGGGGATTGGGAAGATTCTTCTCTAGTCCCTAGTCCCCAGTCCCCAGTCCCCAGTCCCCAACTGACAGCTACGGTTCTAGAAACAGACGCAGCAACGGGGGGGCGTTTGTTGCAATTTGATGTGCCAGAGGGAAAGCCTTTGGTGCAACTGTTAGAGGTATTTGGTGAAGTGCCGTTACCACCGTACATCACTACCTCGTCAGCTGCTGATGAGCAGTATCAGACAGTTTATGCAAAACAACCAGGAGCGATCGCAGCTCCGACAGCAGGATTACACTTTACCCCAGAATTATTACAAAAGTTGCGCGATCGCAACATCAATCAAGCTTTTATAACCCTGCACGTTGGTGTTGGGACATTTCGCCCTGTGGAAGTGGAGGATGTTACTACCCATCAGATGCATGAAGAATGGATTGAAGTACCCACTGCTACAGTAGAGCAAATCCGCGCTACTAAAGCAGCTGGCGGTCGAATTATTGCTGTGGGAACAACGGCAGTAAGGGCCTTAGAAGGGGCGGCTCAATCTGGAAATTTACAACCATTTTGCGGGAAAACAGACTTGTTTATTTATCCCGGCTACCAATGGCGGGTGGTGGATGGTTTAATTACTAATTTTCACCTACCGCGTTCCAGTTTGCTGATGTTGGTAAGTGCGCTAATTGGCAGACAACGATTATTGAATATATACAACGAAGCGATCGCTTTTGGATATCGCTTTTATTCATTCGGTGATGCAATGCTAATTTTGCCTGAAGGTGTGGGAGTTAGAAGTTAAAAGTTGGAAATTTGGAATTTTTTCTTTCGCGATGGGTACTCTGACTTATGACGAGCTAAAAATAAGTATAGGTCTGCGATTCATGTCAGAAAAATTCCTATTCTCTCAGTGGTTACATTTATTTTGCCGGGTGACACTCTGTGGCTGTTCTACGTTTTTGGTCTTGGCTGCACCGACAATTACTAATTTTCCAGTTAGCAAGCTGCTAGCAGAAACCGCAATTTCTCAGGATCTCGAAGCAGCTAGCTTTTTCCAGCAAGGAGTCACGCGCTATAACCGTAAAGACTTACAGGGTGCGGAATATGCATTTCGTCAAGCGTTACAGCGAGATCCTAGCCTGGAAGCAGCACGAAATTATCTAGGTAATATATTCGTGGAGCAAAATCGCCTGGATGTAGCTTTACAAGAATATGCAGAGGTGATTAAAACTAATCCCAATTCTAGTGAAGCTTATTATAATTTGGGGTTAGTGCTGCATCGACAAGGAGAAAAAGACGCAGCGATTACAGCTTATCGCCAGAGCCTTGTGATAGATGCCACAAGGGTAGCAGCGTTGTATAATATGGGTTTGGCGCTCTATGAACAAGGACAGCTTGAGGATGCGATCGCAGCATACCAGCAAGCAATTAATTTAGATAGCAGCAACGCTAAGGCTTATTTTAACTTAGCGATCACCTTGCAACAACAAGGTCAAATAGAGCCTGCGATCGTCACTTATCGCCAAGCCTTGCAGCTAGATCCTAAAAATGCCACAGCCTATAACAATATGGCAAATTTGCTAGCAATTCAAGGTCAAGCTTCTGAGGCTATTTCTGTTTATCGGCAAGCTATTCGCCTAAATCCTAAAAACGCATCAGTTTACCATAACTTGGGAATAACTTTATATAATCAGGGCGAGATCAAGAAAGCTGGTCGAGTATTGAAACGTGCCCATAACGAATATCGTGAGCAAGGGAACATTGAACAAGCTGAAAAAATTGAGCAGCTAATGCAGCAAATTGCCCAGAAAATTGGGCAACAGCAGTCTCAAGCTAGTCAAACAGCTACTCCTTCTCAGATTTCAGTTACTACAAGTAATTTAGTAGAAAAACTTAAGCGACAAACGCCAAATCAACCAGAAACTCTAACCAACCCTGGCAATGTTCCTATCTTAGTTGAACCATAGTCTACTACAACGGGTCCCGGACAATAAAAAACTCAGAGTTAAGAATAAAAGAAGAAGCCATCCGTCAGTCGTCAGAATTCATCATAAATTCTGGCGACTGGCGTTTTTATTTTCCTTGATAGTTAATAATTTCTAACTCCTAACTCTCAACTTTTAAATTTTTTAAATTGGTAAACGATTGATATCTTTATTGCAACCAATAACTACCATTGCTGAACCACGTTCTAAACGCTTGGTGGGGTTAGGATTAATTTGAAATTTACCATCCTGACTTACGGCTAGCAGATTCAAACCGTAGCGGTTGCGAAGTTGAAGTTCACTGATCGTTTGACCATGAAATTCATCAGGCACGATTACCTCTACAATACTGTTATCTGGGTCGAGGTCAAACCGATCTAAGATTGCTGGTTTGGTAAGTGTACGCGCTAGGGCGCAACCCGCTTCGTACTCAGGAAAAACAACATGATCTGCTCCTACTCGATGCAACAGTTTGCGGTGAACTTCACTAGAAGCTTTGGCAACTACGTGAGGGACACCAGCCTCTTTCACATTTAGGGTAGTTATGATGCTTTCTTGAACGTAGTTGCCAATCGCTACAATTACAGTATCAAATTCAAAAATTCCAGCTTCTTTGAGTGCGGCTGGTTCTGTAGAGTCTAGTTGCAAAGCATGACCAACGATTCCCTCAGTTAATGCTTCTGAAACTCGTTTTTCATCAACATCTGTTGCCAGCACTTGATAACCAAAATTATGCAGTGTGGAACAGACAGACCTACCAAAACGACCTAACCCAATTACAGCAAATTGCTGGTTATCTTTACGTAAACTGCGAAAAAAGCTTAATGATGACAGATTCACCGTTGTTATCCTTATTATGGCTCCCTGTATTTAGGGCAAAAAACGCTCATACAGCTTGAATTAAAAATTTTATTTTTTGCCTTCCAATGTATATTTTATCAGTTTAGTTGTTAGTCATTAGTCGTTAGTCATTGGTCATTACTTATTCTCCCCCTGCCTCCCCTACTCCCTACTCTCTACTCTCTATCCCACAAGTAAATTTTCTTCAGGATAGTGAATTCTAGTGGGGCGGGGGTCTCCTAGTATAGCGGACATCAGTAGTAAAATACCTACTCTTCCAACATACATCGTGACAATTAAGATGAGCTTCGCTGTTGTAGAAATACTTGCTGTAATGCCTGTAGAAAGCCCTACAGTGGCGAAGGCTGATACTACTTCAAACAAAATTTTAATAAAATCTAATGTTGGATCTGTGAGGCTTATTAAAATCGTAACTAGAATCACGGCCGCTACTGAACCCACTAACACACCCACAGCTTTCAAAATTAAAGATATTGCTATTTTGCGATCATACAATAAAACTTCTTCTTTCCCCTGGAGAATAGCTTTAGTGCAACTAGTTAAGACTCTCAAGGTTGTTGTTTTCAGTCCTCCTCCAGTACCACCTGGACTTGCACCAATAAACATTAGTGCGATCGTAATAAATAGACCAGCTGTAGTCATTTTGCCAATATCAATGGTGTTAAAACCAGCCGTTCTGGGAGTAACAGATTGAAACCAAGCTACTAATATCTGGTCACGTAAATTTAGAGAGCCAAATGTTTGAGGGTTTCTGATCTCTATACAGAAAAAAGCAACTAGCCCTAGAAATAATAATATCAAGGTTGTGCTGGTTGCAACTTTAAAGTCTAAAGAAAATTTTTGGGTTTTAATAGATTTTTTGAAAATGTGCTCGCGGAACCAAAAGTACATTTCCAAAATTACTTGATACCCAATCCCCCCAAATATAATTAGTATTGTAATGGTGAAGACTACTAAGATGGATGACTGATAACCAATTAAGTTATCTTTAAATAAACTAAAACCAGCATTATTCCAAGAATTGATACTATGAAAAATTGCTAACCAAAGTCCTTTACTCCATCCATACTCAGGAACGAAAGCTGGTAAAAGTAAAAATATACCTGTAATTTCAAAAATTAAAGTGGTGGCAATAATTGAACGGATAACTTGGGCGCTACCACTCATTCCCGGTCGGTCTAAAGCTTGTTGAATCGCTATTTTTTGCCGCATATCAAACCTACGACCAATGAGCAAAATCAGAAATGTAGTAGTTGTCATGTAGCCCAAACCGCCAATCTGAACTAATAGCGCAATAAATAACTGACCCCAAAAGGAAAAATAAGTACCAGGATCAACTACTGATAAACCTGTGACACAAACTGCGGATGTCGAGGTGAATAATGCCACAATCAGGTTATTCCACGTACCATTGCTAGTCGAGAAAGGCATCATCAATAGAATAGTACCCACAGCGATAACAGCTAGAAAACCCAAACAAATTGTGCGAGCAACAGTCATAATTAATTGAAAATTTCAAATTAAAAAACTCAATCATCCTAGGCATCCCGGAAACATCCGGTATGTCTAGGAGAGCAAAGACAGCTTATTAAGGGAAAATCAGTAAATTTCTCCAGAGAAGAGAAACCGGAGTTTATTATCCCTGCAAACCAAAAGATCCTATTTTAATTAAAAACACACATGGTAGCCTAATGTGTATGTTTTTTTAATTCGGCTTTGTCTTAACACTGCTTTTTTCATGAGTGCAACACTTTACCAGCAAATCCAGCAATTTTACGATGCTTCCTCTGGTCTGTGGGAACAGATTTGGGGCGAACATATGCACCACGGCTATTACGGTGCTAATGGTACCCAGACGAAAGACCGCCGTCAGGCTCAAATTGATTTAATCGAAGAACTGCTCAATTGGGCAGGAGTACAAGCAGCAGACAATATCCTAGATGTGGGTTGTGGCATTGGCGGCAGTTCTTTATACCTAGCGCAAAAGTTTAATGCTAAGGCCACAGGGATTACATTGAGTCCTGTACAAGCCGCCAGAGCAACGGAACGCGCAATGGAAGCTAATTTGAGTTTGAGAACACAGTTCCAAGTCTCAAATGCTCAAGCAATGCCCTTTGCTGATGATTCTTTTGACTTGGTTTGGTCGCTGGAAAGTGGCGAACATATGCCAGATAAAACCAAGTTTCTTCAAGAGTGCTATCGAGTATTGAAGCCTGGTGGAAAGTTAATTATGGTGACTTGGTGTCATCGACCAACTGATGAATCCCCACTAACGCTTGATGAGGAAAAGCATTTGCAGGATATTTATCGGGTGTATTGTTTGCCTTATGTAATTTCTTTACCAGAGTACGAAGCGATCGCACATCAACTACCATTACATAATATCCGCACGGCCGATTGGTCAACTGCTGTCGCCCCCTTTTGGAATGTGGTGATTGATTCGGCATTCACTCCCCAAGCGTTTTGGGGCTTACTAAATGCTGGTTGGACTACTATCCAAGGGGCATTATCACTGGGATTAATGCGTCGCGGTTATCAGCGTGGCTTAATTCGGTTTGGCTTATTGTGCGGCAATAAGTAGGTGGGCGTAAATAATTATTGTTGGGATAAAGCAGTTCATGCTGGGGGAAAAAGGGTTTGATTTGAGCCATGTTGTAGGGGCATAGCAATACTGTGCTCTTACGAAAGATATGGTTTTTAACCTTATCCATATTTGGCATTTCTTGTCAATGCGTAATACCATTTCACTTTAATAATGATACAAATACGTTATTAAGGGCATGGCAATGGCATGCCCCTACAATAAATCTATATGTATCAAGGTTTTCGTGAATTGGTATAAGTCCTAGCTTTTTGCTTTCTCATTGTGATATTTGAGCAAGTAAAAAGGCATATTGCTTTCTCAAACCCCAGTTTGCTTTCTCATTTCAGTAGATTCAGCAAGCAAAAAGGCATATTGCTTTCTCAAACCCCAGTTTGCTTTCTCATTTCGGTAGATTCAGCAAGCAAAAAAGCAGATTGCTTTCTCATTTCAGTAGATTCAGTAAGCAAAAAGGCATATTGCTTTCTCAAAATGCTTGATTGCTTTCTCATTTCGGTAGATCACGCACTAATTTTAGTGTTTTGGGCAAGCAAACGGCACTTTGCTTTCTCATTTAAGTAATTTACGCAGTAGCGAGCGCTGATATTTTAATTCTTTTAAGCGTTGAATACTTAGAAGTAATTTAGTACACTCCTTAAAATTACAACGCTTTAAGCTAAATCAATGTGTCTAATTGAATTGAACCGGGTATAAGGATGCTAAATAATCCACTTAAATCCTGTAAAATTAAGTTTCTCATTTTTGAATATTTGAAATGCCACTTGAACTGCAAAATCTCACAGGCGGTTACACCTTAGTACCAATTGTTCAAGACATTAACCTCACTCTGCAAACAGGAGAATGGTTGAGTTTAGTTGGTGCTAATGGCTCAGGTAAATCTACTTTACTCAAATTACTGAGTCGTATTCTCTGTCCACAGCAGGGAACAGTACTACTTGATGGCAAAGCAATTCACTCTCAACCTCCAAATTTAGTTGCACAGAAACTGGCATTATTACCGCAACAACAAACGGTTCCCGTTGGCTTAACAGTGCGACAATTAGTAAGCTTAGGACGTACGCCACATCAACCTTGGTGGCAATGGGAATTAAACGCCCAAGATTGGGTCAAAGTGGAAGCTGCAATTAAAAAGACGCAACTAGAAAAATTTAGCGATCGCTTAGTCGAAAAACTCTCAGGCGGTGAAAGACAACGGGCTTTTTTAGCCCTAGCACTAGCGCAAGAGCCAAAAATTTTATTATTAGATGAACCTACTACTTTTTTGGATATTAACTATCAATTGCAACTATTGGAACTGCTTAAAGAACTGAATCAGCAACAGGGATTAACTATTATCACAGTTTTACACGAATTGAATTTAGCAGCACGGTATAGCTCCCGTATTGCATTATTAAAACAGGGCCATATTTGGGAAGTTGGTACGCCTGAACAAGTTCTGACAACAAATGCGATCGCCCAAGTATTTGGTGTGGAATCTGTGATTATCCACACACCTGTAGGTTTACAAGTTTGTGCTATTTCTGCTGTGTCATTATAACTCGATTACTTTTCTGACCATTAGACACTTTTTTATTAATTCTGTCTGTACAATTTTGCCAAATATACCCTTACAAATGCCTTATTTAGTAATATTTATCGACGAACTAACTTATCAATAACTTTGTTATTGTCCATAACTGGTTGGTCAACAGTGAAAGCTTTGTTAACAATAACTTGCTTGGGTGATTGAGCGCCATTTTGGACGTACAGTCCTGGCAATACACTCACTTTAACCTCTTTAGATTCAGGCACTAGACTAACTTGAAGCTCATGAAGAACTCGCTGTTGTTCCTTGATAATTTGGGTCAGTTCGTTCAGTTTTTGAGTATGTAAGCCATCCAATTTTTCATGTAGCAGTTCAATATTTTGTCCAGCTTTCAAATTCACCTGATGGTCAATTTCGGCATTTCTCCGATCAGTATCAGACTGGCGATTTTGGCTCATCAAGACAACTGGTGCTGTATAGGCTGAGGCAAATGAAAACACCAAATTGAGCATCATGAACGGTGATTCATCCCAGTGGGGAACCCCAGGCATTGCGTTTATACCAACCCACCCAGCTAAAACAACGCTTTGCCCAATGAGAAATCCCCAAGAACGCACTTTCATCGCTAATTTATCAGCAATGCGTTGTCCGCGAGTCAGTGGTTCAGTGGAAATGTTTTGGGCTGCTGGTTGTATCTCCACAATTTGAGGTTTTTGAATTACTTTTACATCAACATTGTTGGGTGATACTTTTTTGAATGGATTCATGTTGCACCCCTTGGCGTTATTTCTGTCTGTGTTTACCCTGATAACTTTTAATGTACGATGGTTAAACGATAGAAGCAAATATTATTAATTTGCAAAACGATAAACAAAAGTGATGGTAAGCAAAAAACTACCTTCAGATATTTAGGTGTAGAGGCAGCGATCGCACTCCAGCTTGATGTAGTAGTGATAGATGGTTGGAAGCTACACAATAATATATAGAAGGTTCTAGATAGCACAAGTCTTTACTTAGTTCGTAGTCAGGCAAATCATGCAACTACATAAATTCGACAACATTCAGGAATTTTGGGACTGTACTCAGGCTTACTTACTTCAGCATCAGGTAGAAAATAATCTTTTGCTCAGTATCTTGCATACCTTGTTGCATAACCCAGAACGTTATCTGGGTAAGCCTTATTTAGCAATTGTCCAAACAAATGGTGAGATTCTAGCTGTTGCCATCCGCACCCCACCTCAAAAATTGATCCTATCCAAAGCCCAGAATATGGATACTTTGCGATTGATTGCTCAAGATTTGCGTCAAGAGCAACTCCCAGGAAGCATGGGACTGGCTAAAGAGGTAGAAATATTCTCGCAAACTTGGCAAACACTGACAGGGCAATTCTATCAACGGTCGGTGGTAATGAAAATTTACCAATTAACGGCAGTGCAAAGAGTCTCAACAGCCAGAGGATATCTCAGACTGGCAACTGAAAGCGATCGCTCTCTTTTGGTTGAGTGGCTTGCTGCATTTTTCTCTGAGATAGATGAAGCGGTGAGCGAAGATGTCGAACACCAGGTAGATAATCGATTGAAACAGCAGAATACTTATTTTTGGGTTGATAACACTCCAGTTTCAATTGCGTCTAGTAAACAAGCGTTACCTACAATTGGTCGGATCAATTTAGCTTATACACCACCAGAGTATCGTCGCAAAGGATATGCTACTGCCTGTGTCGCAGCGTTAAGCCAAAAACTGCTAGACCAAGGATGCCACCATTGTTTCCTCATAGCAGATTTAGCCAATCCCACAGCCAATCATATTTATCAAGCGATTGGGTATCACCCCTTAAGCGATTGGCACGAATACTCATTCACCTCAAACGAGTAAGCATAATAAAGCGATCACTTCAATTAAATTACTTTCTATGGCAGAATATATAAACTGCGATCGCACGTTCATCTCCTAAAACACCAGGGTAAGCGCATTTCATAATAGGGTATCCAAGTGGGGAAATAACGAGAGGACTGAACGGTCATCCTAAGACTTGGTTTCTTGTGTTTGTGCGTCGATAATTACACTCCAGTCATCATTTGTTACAGCAGCTTCAAGCTGACGCTGACGTTCGGCTATACTCGCATCTATTGTTTCTGACTCTTTAGAGAGGGTTGTGTCAGCCATTGCTTTCCGCAGTTTTAGCTTTTTCTCCTCGTAGGCTTGACGTTCCGCCTCTGACATTACCGCTTTGGCAGCTTCCCCTACCGTACCAGCCCACATATCGCCATCAGTTGCATTACCAGGTGGTGTACTTTCGAGTTCTGCTATCCACGCATCTCGCAAATCTTCCATTTCTTGACGCTTGGGAAACTTGAATGCTTGCACCCGCACAAAAGCACACTTTTGCTGACCATTTTGGGTGATATGACTGTTTAGGGAAAGCAACACATTCCGAGAATAGCCGATGTACTGCGTGTGGCGTTCTGCGTCTAATACTGAGTAAACACCCGCAATTTTAGCGTTCTGAGCAGCTGTACTCCAAGCCTCAAAGTCAATGATTTCAGTACCATTATTTGCCAGTTCAGGGGTTATACTCACCTCAGTGGTGGTGTGTTCGTCGTCGGAACTATACAAAAATTCATGTAGCCCACGGTGGTTTATGGGGACATTTTGATGTTCAATTGGCGGGTTGTGCTGAGTTTCCATTGTCGTTTATCTCTGAGTTATTACAGCAGATTGCAAATATATGCCTTTAGAATATTTAAGCTTAAATTGACTCACATCCCCAAATTCTTGCTGACAAAGCGAAAACAATTATTAGACCTTATATGAATCGATTGACACCTAAAAATTGGATATTTATCAAACAGCGACTTACCCCCTATTTATTTTTACTACCAGCCTTAGTTCTTTTGGCGTTAACAGTCTTTTTGCCTGCGCTGCAAGCGTTTTACCTCAGCTTTACTAGCTATGAAGATATAGTCCAGCCGCCACAATGGATAGGTTTCGCCAACTTCTTTAAACTTTGGAAGGATGCAGTTTTTTGGAAAACTTTGGAAAACACTTTTTTATATCTTGTGGGTGTAGTCCCAATTTTAGTAATTGCTCCTCTAGTGCTGGCAATTTTAGTAAATCAGAAACTGCGGGGGATGAATTGGTTTAGATCCGCATACTACGCCCCAGTGGTAATTTCAATGGTGGTTGCGGGAATAGCTTGGAAATGGCTGTATGCAGAAAACGGATTACTCAATCAGTTCCTAAAAGCTTTGGGCCTTTTTCCAGAAGGTATTCCTTGGCTAACTAGCCCAGCAAAAATTTTTGGTATCGTACCAATTTCTCTTGCCAGCGTCATGGCTGTCACCGTGTGGAAGGGACTAGGCTACTATATGGTGATTTACTTAGCGGGGTTACAATCAATTCCTGCTGATGTTTACGAAGCCGCTGCGATCGATGGCTCTGATGGTATCAGCAAACATTGGGATATTACCATACCTTTGATGAAGCCATATTTAGCACTAGTGGCTGTGATTTCGGCTATTTCTGCCACCAAAGTGTTTGAAGAAGTATACATTATGACCCAAGGTGGCCCACTCAGTAGCTCGAAAACAATTGTTTATTATCTATATGAGCAAGCTTTTGGTAATTTGGAAATCAGCTATGCTTGCACCATTGGTTTAGTGCTATTTTTGATAATTTTAGGATTATCAATTTTGCGATTAGTTATCAATCAAGAAGGGGGAGATAATATCACAATCTGATATTGCTCTATCAGCCACGATAATCTTAAAATATTTAAATATCCAGAGTTCATGAAAACAGACACGATTTTTTATACATTATTCCAAGCTCTTCCAGGTGTCTTGTTTTAACTTTTGGAACAATCTCAATCTCTGGCTTTGCACTACCAATTTACCTCGGTAGAAATCAAAGAACTAGCACGTCGTATCGATGGTTTATTCCTACCAAAACCTGACTTTCCAGAAGACCTAATATACTTCTTTGTTGAGGTACAGTTTCAGCGCGATGATGATATTTATTGGCGAATAATAACAGAAGCTTTCCTGTATATAAACCAATATAAACCTCAACGTCGCTGGCAAGCAGTATTACTTTTTGCTCAAGGCAGTCTCGACCCAGACGTGCCATTCATTTATCAAACATCATTGGCTCAACAGCAAATTCGGATAATTTATTTAGACGAGTTAGATGATGTACCATCATCTTCGATTGGGCTAGGCGTGATTAAGTTAGTAGTTGCAACAGAAGATAAAGCCGTACAGCAAGCGAAAAACTTGATAAATCAAGTACAGCAAACGGATCAAGCTAACCGTAGCAATCTCTTAGAATTAGTAGAGAGAATGCTTATCTATAAATTTGTAAACAAAACTCAGCAGGAGTTGGAAGCGATGTTTGGATTAACTGATTGGAGACAAACTAAATTTTGCCAGGAAGTAAAGGAAGAAACAAAGTAGGAAGTAAAAGAGGAGGTTCGAGAAGAAACAAAGCTGGAGACTATACCCCGTCTGCTTAAGTTTGGTTTAAGTATAGAGCAAATCGCCCAAGCATTAGAATTGAATGTTGAACAGGTACGACAAACTATTGATAAGTAAGGAGAAGATGGAACAGAAAGTAATTCGTAATTTCAAATTTAAGAGATTTCTTTAAAATCGCGTTTGATACTCCACTACTGCACGACTATCATCGGTTAAATTAGTGGAAGCACGCACACGAAACTCATTGTTTATCCGGTAATTAACACCCCACTGGAATGGGTCATTTGTTGTCAAAATCTTGATGCTGGAAACCGATATTTTTGAAGAAATATCAACCCCAGCCTCTGCTGCTAATTCCAAAGTTGAACTGCTCCTTCCAGCTTCGGGATTATCAGAAATAATGGTAGGAAATATCCGCAGTTCACTTAAGCCAAAGGTACTCCCAATCTGGTTAAAAGCTGACTGAAAATTGTTGAACACAGCCGAACCTGCGATGTTAATCAAACCCAAAGTACTGTCGCCACGTCCTTGGGTGTCCACAAACCCACCTCCTAAAAGAGCAACAATTTCGGTTTGACTACGTGACGGACTGCTTGTTAGTTCTAGATTTTCATTTAGTTTGCTGGCGAGACCGTTGATAGTGGCTTCGACTCGAACACTCTCTAAGGCTGATAAACCTGTGGTATTTATCCGGCTGAAGTCATTACTTTGAGTTACGTCTAGTACCTTTGCATATAGCTGAATATCTAAGTCGGGGTCGCGGGGTTGAGAAGGGCTAAAAGTTGCAGTGTGTTGATAACCACGAGCAAGGTTAAATTGGGTAGTAAATAAATTCACCCCACCTTGTTCTAACCGAATAGTACCATCGGGTACGGGCTGGTTGATTGAGCCGTTAACTATGAGATTACCAGTGGCGCGGAAGTTGAGAATAGGTGGACGGGTAATTTGGACGTTTTTACCGAGTTCTAAATCTAGATTATTAAATCTAGCGGTCGCATTTCCTATGCCATTCCCAATTTCAGCTTTACTCTGCTTATTATCTTTTATGGGTGATACACCCAGACCACCATTTGCAGATGAAGTCGCGTTGGTAGATTCTGCCAGCAATACCTGACCATCAAATAAATTTACTTTACCACCAATTACTGGGCTAAGGGCAGAACCAGTAATCTGTAAATTGCCGCTAGCACCTCCCAGGTAAAGTCCCTTCAGATTTAACGCTAACTGATCAAGATTAACGCTTAGGGGATTGTCGATAATTACGTTTTCATTGTTGAAAATGGGAATTTTTCCAGCAGCTTCTACCTTCCCACGGCTAAATCTACCTTGAAAATTTTCTACTGAGATGTTATCAAAATTAAACAGCACTTTACCTGTGACATCTTCCAGCTTACCTGGCAAAGCCTGGGCTGAAAAAATAGCATCATTAATGGTAGCAATTCCATTTACTTCGGGTTTTTGCAATGTTCCGCGTACCTTAAGGTCTACTTCTCCTTTACCCTCCTCAAATACCACTTGATTAGTCAATGCGTTTAACAGTGCCAATCCCTCATTTTCTAACTTCATATCCAAACTGATTTGATCACTGTCTGGTGCCACGGAAGCAAAAGGCAATTTATAAGGGATGCTGCCAGTAATATCAACAGGTTTTGGCCCAGCAACTGCTACTGTACTACCAAAGTTTAAACGTCCGTTGGCATAGCTGAAACTTGCGATCGCTGACTCTATTTTGCTCTGATTCAATAATCCTTCTGTGATTTGCAATTCCCCTCTAGCTTGGGGATTAGCAATGCTGCCTGCCAAAGCTGCTGTACCGTTAAGATTACCTGTAATTCCAACTGGCAGTTTGACAAAATTATTCAGTACTTGTGCTGGCAAATTATTCACCCGCAGCTGTCCAGATTGTTCATCACCGCCAACGTTACCCGTGAAGGCAATCAACGTGTTTTCAGATTCAAGCCGTAAAGGTCGCAAACTCAAAACACCGTTTTCAAAATTGCCTTCAGCAATCACTTTTTCAGCAGTATAAAAACGATTTTTTTCTTCCTTTTTACCCCAGGCAAAGTTCTGCCCATTCAAATTAAAATCCACTGATAATCCATTAGCTGTAGCTGTATTTACAGCCACTTCCCCGTTGAAAGTGCCTTTTAAATCTGCCAAATCTGGTATGGGAGTGGAATTAAGTCGCTGTTCTTCCTGTTCTGCTACCAAAGCTTCAATTTCAGAAAACCGTTGGATTTGGGTTAATAAAGGTTGATTTTGCACTCCTTGAGGGGTGGTGGTTAAATCCTCTGCTGTACCGTAAATTTCTGCTGAACCACCTGGCAAATTTTGTAAATCAAATACCTGTGCTACAGCTAGAACATCTTGGATCTCTCCCCGGTTGACGTTTAGTTTACCTTGCAGTTGAGGGCCTTTAGGACTTTGGGCAAAAGTACCGACAAGGGCGTAGCTACTTTTGCCTTTGACAAACTCACTACTGGCGAGTGTGCCTTTCCCATCACTGTAGCGGAATTGAGCCGCTAACCGATCGCCTTTAAGCCGGCCAATTTGCGGATTAGCGATCGCTAAATTCCCCGTTGCTGCCAATGTCTGCTGATTAAACAGCAAATCCCCAGTTAACAACCCAGTTATCTTACCAGTACCCAGTCGAGTAACTGGTGGCGGAGTCAAATTCAATATTTGTAAGGGGAAATTTGCAAGTTTAAGCGCCCAATCATTCCCTTGCACATTGCCTATAGCTGATGCTTGCTGCCATTTAACTAAGAAAGATTTCGGGCGATTATTAGCATCTAAATTGAAGGCTACGCGATCGCTATTTCCTGCCAAGTTCAAATTTAACCCGCCTCCCTGTACTGAATCGATGTTTCCAGTTAACAACGGCTCAAAAGCAATGTCTTGAACAACCAAGTCTCGTAAATTAATTTGCCCTACCACATTTGGCAAGGGCAGCTTACCAGTGATTTGTCCATTAAAATCTACTCTCCCCGCCACAGCAACCTGATTAGGAAGATTGATCGGTAACTGTTTTAAGTTGTAATTCTGCGCTTGGACGTTAAGATTTAGGGCAGTAATTTCCGGTATACCTGCTCTCTGAGCATTGGCTAATATATTACCAGTCACAATTAAACCAGGAGCAGTTGCTCGTTCAATGGTAAGCCTTTCACCACTCCAAGCGATCGCAGCCGTCAGGGGTTGCTCAAAACCAGGGATACCTTGGGATAATTGCACCTGTCCAGCAGCACGTACATCAGCTAATTTGGATGATCCTAGCGTGCCAGCTAATTGCAACTGACCACCAAAATGACCCCGCAATTGCTGATTTAACCGATTTAATTCCACACCGGAAGCATTAACTACAGCTTGATAGCGACCATTAGCTAATTGGATATTAGAAGCTGCGATCGTTCCACCTGCAACATCCACCCGTCCTTGACCACTAGCTTGAATTGTTTGCAGTTGGAAGGACTTAACAGAACCCGCCACGTTTGCTTGACCAGTTAACGTCCCTCCCAACTGCGGTGGTACTGCTGCTAACTGCTGCAACGGTACATTATTTGCTTGAACTTGCGCCTGGTATACACCATTAGCCACTTGGATATTAGAGGCTGTAATAGTTCCACCTGCAACATCCACCCGTCCCTGACCACGAGCTTGGATAGTTTGCGGTTTAAAAGAATCAACAGAACCTGCCACATTTGCTTGACCAGTTAACGTTCCTCTAAACTGCGGTGGTACTGCTGCCAACTGCCGCACAGGAACATTCTTAGCCTGAACTTGTGCCTGATAAATACCATTGGCAAGTTGGATATTAGAGGCTGTAATAGTCCCACGCGCAACATTTATCTGCGCCTGACCGCTGGCTTGAATAGTTTGCAGTTTAAAAGAATCAACAGAACCCGCTACATTGAACTGACCAGTTAACGCTCCCTGGAACTGCTTTGGTAGTGTTGCCAACTGCTGCACAGGGACATTATTGGCTTTAACTTGCGCCTGATAAACACCATTAGCCACTTGAATATTAGAGGCTGTAACCGTACCACCGCCAACAGCAAGGCGACCTTCACCACTGCCACGGAGGGTTTTCAGGCTGAAATTATCTCTGTTACCTGCAATTTGGAACGTACCCGCCAATGGGTTATTTAAAGCTGGGGGAGACTGTTTCAATATTTGTCCCAACCGCACACCATTCGCTACAAGTTGAGCAGAAAAGCTTTGGTCTTGCAGCTGGATATTAGAAACTGCAACTGTACCGCCGCCAATTTCAACTCCTCCACCATCAGTGCGAATCGTGGCAATTTTAAATGGTGCTGTGCTGCCTGAGAGGATGAGACGACCATTGAACTGTGCCCCAGCCAAAGAGACATTTTGCAGTTGACTTTTGTCTACAAAGGGTTCTAATTTTACCCCAGAGGCAACAGCCACAGCTTGCCAACGCTCATTGGCATAACTACCAGTTGCCCGGACTGTACCACCACTTACATTAAGAGCTACATTGCGGAAAGAGACGTTGCGATTTGGAGCGATGCCTGCGGCAACTCCAGAGGAGAACGCAACTTCGCCAGTTCCGGGGTAAGTTCCGTTAGGGGCTTGAAACTGTACCAAAGTTTGGACGTTGGTAGGAGCGCCAGTTAGTTGGGCTGTACCTGAGACATTGCCGATTTGGAAGGCGGGTGTTATTTCATAAACTTTTGCGATCGCATTCCCTGGAAGATTCTTACCAGCAAAATTTATATCTACTCGCGGGGTTTTACCGAGTTGAATTGTGCCAGCACCCGTGATATCACCACCAACTTTAGCTTTACCTTGAATATCTTTCAGGGTAATTAAAGAGGAACTAGTAGCAAGCTCAAACTTACTACTGATGCTATTAAAATCAACTTTGTCAATCCGAGCAGTTTGGATAGTGGTAACTGTGCCTGAGATAATTGGCTCTTTAGTTGATCCGGTAATCTGCAAATCAGCTTGTACTTGTCCAGCGATCGGCACAGGTAGTTTTACCTTGAGGGTATCCTGGGCATTAGCCAAACTCACCGTATTTACACGCCCTGTCAACTTAAAGCCTGCTTGAGCGTCAATGATTCCCGCAGCCACTACGGGAATTTTGCCGTAGTTGGTAGTAACATTGCTTAACTGCAACTCCGTCCGCTGGAAGCGGAGATTTCCTTGGCTATTGCTCAACAGTTGCGGGACTTTGGGTATTTGAAGTGTTACCCCTTGCACAGTAGCACTGCCATACAATAAAGTCTGCTGTCCTGGTGTTAACCGAACTAACAAGTCGCCATTGGCTCGACCTGCCTGTAAGTTCACTGGCAACTTAATCAACCGAGTAATATCCGCAGCCAACAAGTTTTGTGCTTGCAACTGAAAGTTGCCTGCTAGCACCCTAGAACGCGTCTCTCCCTGAATAGAAATACTGCCACCACTGTCAGCTTGACCCCCTACATTAAACCTGATCAACTGATTATTCGCTAAAAGTTGGGCAGAACCATTGATTTGAGAAAATGTTACGGGGAAATCAGGAGAAGAGGCAGAGGGGCGGGGTGAGGGGGGCAGAGGGGAAAACTCTTCTCCCTTGCTCCCTGCTCCCTGCTCCCTTGCTTCTCCCCCTGCTCCCCCTGCTCCCCCTGCTTGCCCTGCCCTCTTCTGCGGCATCAAGGACAGCTTGGCATTGCGAAACCGCAGGTAATCCAAATCGGTTTTAATTGCACCGCCTTCACGTGACGACGCTATATTAGTGGAAATCCAGCGTCCTTGGTCATCCTGGTCAATATAAATATCTGGGTTGACTAAGGTAACATCTAGCTTTAATTGGCGGTTAAAGATTAGTTGTAACAGGTCAAAACCCACCTCTACAGTTTCGACTACGGCCCGATCTGGATCTGTAGGTGTCGCCGGGATAGCTGAAGCCCCAAACTGCACTCCTGTCAAGGAAAATTGTCTGACTTTTCCCAGTTTTACCGGACGGTTGAGTGTAGTAGTCAGACTTTGTTGTGCCAACGGCGTTAACTCTGTTTGGACAAAAGTCCACAACCGCCAAATACCGACGACAACTCCTAACAGTAAAAGTCCGCTCAAAGTAATACTACCCCGACTCAACACCAGCAACCACAGACGCCTGCGGATAGGGGACGGAGACAGAATATCTTGATTGGGAGATTTAGTCATTTGCTTTCACTGTATTAATTGCCGGATGTTGCTGGCACAGACAAGCATTAACTGACACATTGATGCAGTATGCCATTTCCAGGATACGCCAACTAAACCCAAGACCTAATTAGTTGAGTTACGGTATTTCCCTGATCCAATACTTATGCTTAATAATATTGGCGTTTTCCGGTAAATCTGATCTGAATAGAGTGAAAATTGTTCCTGTGACTTTCGCACAGGCACAACGTCGAACTTTAATATGAATAGACCTTAAAAAAAGACAGATGATTACACCAATGCGTGTCTTTGTGTTAATTTTTAATGCTCGAACCGAAAATGAGGGGATTCACACAATTCGGGAGGGCGATCGCAATAAAATTCTGATGTTCGAGTCAGAAGACGACGCGACGCGCTTTGCCCTGATGCTGGAAGCTCAGGATTTCCCCTCACCTACACCAGAGCCAATCGATGCTGAGGAAATCAAGGAATTTTGCGAAAGTGCTGGATATGAATGGGAAATCATCCCAGAAAACAGCAATTTAGTTGTAACTCCCCCAGAACTTAACGTCGAACAAACCGACTGGCAAGTAGATGCCCAGAAGGAGGATACTGTTGAAGACACTTTCCCTCTCAATCAACAGCCACTAGAAGAACCAGAATTATCTGATTCTGAACTAGAGAAGATGCGTCGCAAATTGGAAGGATTGTTGTAATTAGTCATTAGTCATTGGTCATTGGTCATTGGTCATTCGTCATTGGTCATTGGTCGCTAAGTGACTAATGACAATGGACAACGTGACAACGGACAACGGACAAAGGACAAATGACAAATGACAAACTTGCAGGAACGTGGACATCTTTTAACCGAGCTGGTAAATCCTAACAGTCTTAACTTAGACCAGCTCAGTTCTCTGGAATTGGTGGAGCTGTTTAATAGCGAAGACCAAAAAGCAGTCGAGGCGGTTGCGGCGGCGAAAGTTCAGTTGGCACAAGCAATTGAGCGTACCGCAGAACGTTTGCGCCACGGAGGACGCTTATTTTATATCGGTGCGGGCACAAGTGGCAGGTTAGGAGTGTTGGATGCTGCTGAGTGTCCACCTACTTTTTGTACACCCCCAGAGTTGGTACAGGGGATTATTGCTGGTGGGGCTGGCGCACTGATACGCAGTTCCGAGGATTTAGAAGATAGCATCCAAGATGGCGAGGCTGCGATCGCAGGGCGACAAATTACCCAGCTAGATGTAGTAGTTGGGATTACTGCTGGTGGGACAACGCCTTATGTCCACGGTGCGCTTCATGCTGCTCGTCAACGGGGAGCTACTACTATTTTTATTGCCTGTGTTCCAGCTGAACAAGTTAGCTTTGATGCCGATATTGACATTCGCCTATTGACAGGGCCAGAAATAATCGCCGGCTCAACTCGCCTGAAAGCTGGTACAGTAACGAAATTAGCTTTAAATATCCTTTCCACTGGAGTGATGGTCAAGCTAGGCAAGGTTTATGGCAATCGGATGGTAGATGTAGCAGTAACAAATCAAAAGTTACGCGATCGCGCTTTGCGAATTTTGCAAGACCTCACAGGTTTAAGTCGGGAAGCTGCTGGCTTTTTATTAGAACGCAGTGGTAAATGGGTTAAGCTAGCGCTATTAATGCACTGGACTGGTTTGGAAAAAGACGAGGGCAATCGGTTGCTTTCAGAACATCAAAGTAATCTCAGAGCAGCTGTTTTAAGTTATCAAAACCACAACCAAGCTTAAAGAAATTTTCCTCAATAAATACTCTATCAATGGCTGTTACTTTTCTTAGTAGCACGCCTTTTTTGTAAGTATAATGTTCTCTAGATAACTTCAAGCTAAGTAAAATGTATGAATAAATATTAATTTAAATCAATATTTTTAACATTTATTGCCAATCTCAATAGCTAAAACAAAAATTTCTAGAAACTCCTAATTCTTTTCAAACAAAAATTCAGAACTTATACGGATATGATTTCCTAGAAAAATTCTTAAAATAATATATCAATAATGATATGGATTATAGCAGCTAATCGAGCGATTAAATATTAGAAGAGAAATAAAGTATGCCAATAATAAACTCTCTAATAAATAGGTTGTTTACTAGCAAAAACTTTGCCATTTTCACATCTTTATTGCTTTTAATAAACTTGATTTAGGCTATATATTAAATGTATTCGCACTTGTTGACATATCTAGCGACCACTATATAGCTAATGTGGGTTTTTCAACGCCTGGCTTTTTAATAAAAGGAATAAAGTATGACCCACCCATAACTTATTTTTTCAAATAACATAGTTAATGAATTTAAAACTTGTGGCTCTTCAGTTCTTTTTATGGAGTCGAATAATAAATAAAACCTAATCAGAGCCTATATTCCTTGCTATGACTGGATTTTAAATTTTTGAACCTTTCTATAAAATGGCTATTTTAATGCCATACCATAAAACCAACGCAAGAGCCAAACTTGTACTCAGCTGCAATACAATGGCAAATTAAATATTAATAGATAGAGTTCGTGCCAAAGTAGTTGGTTCTACAGATTTTCTCACTAAACCTGTAGTAGCTGATAAAGTAATGGCTATAGTACGTAAGTATTTACCTACAGCGAGTGTATCTATCGATAAGGGTAAATCTAATTTAGAGGTTTGTAATTAGGTTAAATTAGTAATTTTATTGATAATTAGTCTGATTACCTTGAAATTTTAATTGCTCAGAAGTTTTTATTACGTACTTTTCCTGAGGTTAATAAATAAAGATTAGATCAAAATTAGACAAATACATTTTTTGTATTTCTAGCAGTCCTATTTGAGTTATGAAATAGTGTTTATGGCAAAAGAGCTAGGGGTTAGCCTCTAGTGTCTTCCATGCCTTTATTCACAAATCATTTAGGATTTGTTTGTATATCTAAATCTGTTTACATTCTGAAAATATTTTAATGAGTAACTACCATGAATACTGTTTTAGTTGTTGAAGATGGTTAACAGATATGGAAATAATCAGCCGTTACTTGCAACAGGCAGGTTATTCTGTGATTAGTGCCAAAAGCAGTGAAGAGGCTCAAGATAAAATAGATCAAAATAAGCCAGACCTAATATTTCTCGACGTAATATTACCAGGTAAAAGTGGCTTTGAAATTTGCCGAGAACTGAAAAATAACCCCAATACTAGCCAAATACCTGTAGTTTTTTGCTCAACAAAAAATAGTGATGTAGATAAAATTTGGGGCAATATGTTCGCTCAGGAATTTAAAACTTCGCGGCGACAGTTGCAAGACATTGCAACTCATATGCACCAAGCTCCAGACCTTAATACACTACTCAAAATCACTGTAGCGCAAATTAGAGAAAAGATTGGCTGCGATCGCGCCTTAATTTATCAGTTTACTTCCCTGGAATCAGGTAATGTTTTAGCAGAATCTAGAACACTAGGTTGGACACCGACTTTAGGCGAAAATATTCCAGGAATTATTTTTGGCTTGTATGCCAATCAAGATTATATAGAACCTGTAGTTATTGACGATATCAATCAGATTCAACTTACCCCTTATCAAAAGCAACTCCTAGATAAATTTCAAATTAAAGCTAGTTTGAGTTTACCGATTGTAGTAGAAGGTAAAGTATGGGGATTACTGGTAGTAAATAATTGCTTATCAACGCGGCAGTGGCAAGAAGTAGAAATTAGCCTACTATCCCAAATTACAACAGAACTCATATACAAATTGCAGAGTTTTGAATTCAAAAGAGAAGAACAACAGCGCATACTAGCAAAAAAATCTGTAGCTAAAGTAATCGACAAAATTTTGCGGGCATCAAATGTCGATAAGATTTTTCAAACAACCACTCAAGAAGTACGGCAATTACTAAAATGCGATCGCGTCGCTGTTTACCGCTTCAAAGATGACTGGAGTGGCGAGTTTGTTGCTGAGTCAGTGGGTAATGGCTGGATAAAAATGGTCGGCCCTGATTTTTACATGGTCTGGGAAGATAGCCACTTACAAGACACTCAAGGAGGACGTTATGCCAAGGGCGAAAGTTTTGTGGTCAATGACATCTATAAAATGGGCCATGCTCAATGTCATATTGACATTTTAGAGCAGTATGAAATGAAAGCTTACATCATTGCCCCCATATTTTCTGGAGAGAAATTATGGGGTTTGCTGGCAGGTTACCAAAATTCTGGGCCTCGTGATTGGCAACCTTGGGAAGAAAGCTTTGTAACTCAAATTGGGCTGCAATTTGGTGTGGCTATCTCACAAGGCGAATATCTAGAACAGATGCATAAGAAATCTGAGCAACTAGCCCAAATAGTTGAACAAGAAAAAGCTTTTACTAAGATAGTAGGCCGCATCCGGCAATCTTTAGATGTAGATAGCGTCTTCAAAACAACCACTCAAGAAGTGCGTCAATCACTACGATGCGATCGCGTCGCTGTCTATCGGTTTAACTCTGACTGGGGTGGCGAATTTGTGGCTGAGTCTGTGGGTACTGGTTGGACAAAACTGGTAGGCCCTGATATTAAAACCGTTTTAGACGATACCTACTTGCAAGATACTAAAGGAGGTAGGTATGCCAGAGGCGAAAACTTTGTTGTTAATGACATCTATGAAGTAGGGCTTGCTCCCTGCCATATTGAGATTTTAGAGCAATTTGAAGCCAGAGCTTACATAATTGTTCCTATATTCTTCGGGGAAAAATTGTGGGGTTTGTTAGCAGCTTATCAAAATTCTAGCTCCCGTGAATGGCAAACCTGGGAAGCGAACTTTTTGGTTCAGATTAGCTTGCAATTTAGCCTAGCTAAATCACAAATAGATTATTTAGAATTAGTTCGGGTTAAATCTGAGAAACTAGCTCAGATAGCAGAACAGGAGAAAGCTGTTACTAAGATCAGTAACCGCATCCGGCAATCTTTAGATGTAGAAGAAATCTTCAAAACAACCACTCAAGAAGTAAGGCAATTACTGCGGTGCGATCGCGTCGCAGTCTATCGCTTCAACCCTAATTGGACTGGTGAATTTGTAGCAGAATCAGTAGCTCATACTTGGGTAAAACTGGTAGGTCCCGATATCAAGACTGTCTGGGAAGATACCCACTTGCAAGAAACTCAAGGAGGTCGATATGCCCAAGGGGAAAACTTTGTTGTTAATGACATTTATCAGGTAGGTCATTCTCCTTGTCACATTGAAGTTTTAGAGCAATTTGAAGCCAAAGCTTATGTAATTGTTCCTGTATTTGCTGGGGAACAATTGTGGGGATTGCTGGCAGCTTATCAAAATTCTGAAACTCGTGATTGGGAAGAATTGGAAGTCACCTTGTTAGCACGCATTGGCAACCAGTTAGGACTAGCATTACAACAGACTGAATATTTGCAACAATTGCAAGGACAATCAGCCAAATTAGCAGAAGCAGCAGCACGAGAAAAGGCAGCCAAGGAGTTACTACAACAAGGATCTATTCAACTCCTAATAGCCCTTAGACCCGCCCTCAACGGCGACTTAACAGTACGCGCACCCATTACAGAAGACGAACTAGGCACGATCGCCGATGCTTACAATAATACCCTGCAAGCACTGCGGCAAATCGTTCTTCAAGTACAGGGTGCTGCTCAACAAGTTGCCCAAACTTCCGGTAACAGCGAAGCTTCACTAACGGGACTGACTAATTTAGCACAACAACAATCTGAGGAAATTACCGCAGCTTTAGGTGAGATTCAACAGATGGTGGACTCTACTCAAGCTGTGGTGACGAATGCTGAGTTAGTGCAAGTAGCGGTGCAACAAGCCAATGAAACTGTAGAGTCTGGCGATACTGCGATGAACTTAACTGTAAAAGCAATCCAAGGAATTCGTGAAACCGTCGCTCAAACCAGCAAGAAAATTAAACGCCTCAGTGAATCTTCGCAAAAAATCTCTAAAGTGGTGAATTTGATTGGTAATTTTGCCACACAGACAAACGTATTGGCTCTGAATGCAGCCATTGAAGCCACCCGTGTCGGTGAATATGGCAAAGGCTTTGCAGTTGTAGCGGATGAAGTTCGTTCTTTATCTCGCCAGTCAGCAGCAGCAACCATCGAAATAGAAAAACTAGTCCAGGAGATTCAAGCAGAAACCGGGGAAGTTGCAGTAGCTATGGAAATTGGCATTCAGCAGGTGGTAGAAGGTACAAATCTTGTTAGCGACACTCGTCAAAACTTAAATGCGATCGTTTCTGCAACTGCCGAAATTAGTCAGCTAATTGAGCGGATTACCGCAGCAACTCAAAAACAAATGACACAATCTGTAACAGTCACAAAATCAATGCAAGATGTAGCAGAAATTGCTAATAAAACTTTTGCTGAATCTCAAGAAATTGCTACTGTGTTCCAAGATTTCTCAGGGATGGCGCAAGAGCTATTAGCAACTGCTAGTAAGTTTAAAGTGAAATAAGGAATAGGGAATAGGGAGTGGGGAGTGGGAAGTGAGAGCTTTTTAAATTCACTTCCTCCGAATAGCGCAAGGCTCTCTCAAAGAGCTAGAAACTCACTCATTACTATCAGTTAGACCCAAAATTAGACTTACAGATATTCAACTGACCATCCCCATTTTGAAGCAATGTGAATCTGTAGGAAAACTATTCCGTGCTTTGATTCGTTTTTTAGAAAATAATGGGAGTAGAGAGTAGGGAATTACACCTGATGTGAATTAAAAAATTCCCATTATTTTAAATCCTCCGAACTCCCTATTTTCCGCCCTCCATCCCCCACTCCCTAATTATGATTACAGATAACGAAATTCGTGAACAAGGATACATCTACTTTCTAGCTGAAGCCCCGGAATTAGTTCAAATTATTGAGCAAGAACTATTTGGCTTATCGGAAGGTTATAGCATTACCAAAGTTCATAACTTAATGCGGGCTACTCATACAATTAAAGGTGGTGCTGCTAATGTTGGTCTAGAAGTAATTAAGATGATAGCCCACTTTTTAGAAGATGTATTTAAAGCTCTATACAACCCAAAAGTAGTGGTTGATGATGAATTACAAACACTTTTACTACAAGCTTATGAGTGTTTGAGTATAGCATTAAATACCGAGCTAATAGGCAGCAATGTTAATAATGAAGAACTGCTGCACCGAGCAAGTTCAGTTTTTGCACAATTGCAAGAAAAACTGGGTGATGCATTTGGTGCTGAGTCTCATATTCCCACTTCTGAAGAACTGGGCTTTGATATTGTGCAGTCCGTTTTTGAAGCAGGAGTAGAACAACGTCTAAACACTATTGCTGAAGTTGTTAACAATCCACCAAATCATGATGAGTTTATAGAGTTTCTACAATCTCAAGCTGAGGTGTTTCTCGGTTTAGCAGAATCTCTAAACTTACCTGGATTGGGAGAAATTGCCCAAACAATTTTGTTAGCGCTGCAAGCAAACCCCGCTCAGGTGCAGCAATTTGCAGAAATTGCTCTTGCAGATTTACAACAAGCACAAAAATTGGTATTAGAAGGCGATCGCACATTTGGTGGAGAAGCTTCTCCAGGTTTGCAAAAACTCGCAACAGTGGCGAATAATGAGTTATCTGGAGAATTACAAAATAATTCATCTGCTGACACATTTATCATCAATGAAGAAAAATTTTACCAGTTTATCACTACCTCTGATAATACTAAAAACGAACCTGTAAACCCAACAACTGCAAAATTTTATTTAAAAGTACTCCACTACATTTTTGGCTGGTTTAATCACGAACTACAAATACCAGAGACAGAGCTTGATTTAACCTTACTAGTTCCTAGACTAGGAAAAAAAGAATTACTTAATTATATTGAAAATTTGTTTCAGAAACAGCTTCCAACAAACAACGCTTGATATCATGGCGCTACCAGTAGCTTCTTCCTCAAATAAAAAAGCTTTGCTGATATCGGGACATAGTTTTTCATCTACGCCATTACTTGTTGCATCTACTTCCACAACAACTATAGACACCCAACCTAGTTATTCTCAGGAACCAGATAATAAATTACCCATAGAAACCCAACCTAGTTATTCTCAGGAACTAGATAATAAATCACCAAAAGTTGTTTTAGTAGTAGATGACGCAATTAGTCTGCGCCAAACTCTTTCTCTGACTCTGCAAAAATCTGGTTATCAAGTAATTCAAGCCCAAAATGGTGTAGAAGCTCTAGAAAAGTTGCAGTTACATCCAGAAATTCAACTTGTCGTATCTGATTTAGAGATGCCACGAATGAATGGTTTTGAATTGTTGAGCAATTTTCGTCAATACCCAAATTTGGCAAAAATACCTGTAGTAATCCTCACTTCTCGTAGCGCTGAAAAACATCGTCAGCTTGCTCAAGAGCTGGGTGCAAAGGCTTACTTAACCAAGCCTTATTTAGAGCATGAGTTTCTCGCTACAATTAAGAGTTTAATTAACAGTAATACAGATGATCTTAACCATTTACTTATGGTGACAAATCATTGATTATTTTAGAAATGTCATCGCCTTAATTAATAGGTAGATTATTTGAATCTACACCTAAAGAGTGTAAATACTGCGCTAACTTTTCAGCCCTTTGTAGCTCCTGTTATGCCTGTTCTGCATCTGTCAAATAGCGGTTTCCTCGATGATCATACCAACATAAAAACTCTTGTTGTATCCCGGCAATTACAGCTTGGTTTCGTCCAATACCTAACCCCACCTCTGGCATAAAATAAGGTTCACCTATTTGTAGTTGGTAGTTTCCATGTAGTTTTTCACTCTCCCCCCATCTGCGAGAGTTTGCAGTATAGGTAAAAGTAGAGGTAACTATCGTGTGGTAATGTAAAAAATAATTGTGCAATAACGCCCAAGGACGAATGAATCGACTGAGCAAAGAAGACCTCGCACAAATGAACCGGGACTACTTCCAATCTCTGGACAAAGAGAAATTGGTAGAAGTTGCGGGAAATCTTCATGCTCTAGCAGTCGAACAAATAGAAAAATTAGAACAAAACTCAAGCAATAGTTCCCTACCACCATCATCAGACCAATTCAGAAGCTCACATAAAGGGCAGTTACAAGAAAAACAACTTGCCAGAAGTGAAACGTCCGAAACCCAATCAAAGCAAGAAGATCAGGAAGTTTCAGAAGAAAGCGAAAAACCCAAAATCAAGGGATTTGGGAAGAAATTGCCGGGAAAGCAGGTAGGGGCTAAAGGGATGTGGCGAACAACTCCCTTGGTTCCAAATCAAACAGTACCCCATTACCCACAAACTTGTGCATCATGTAACAGTAATTTAGAAATAAACCCAGAAGCTAAACCCTACATGGGTTATTACGTATTGGAATTAGAAAAATTAGATTCTGGAATAGATGTAAAGTGTACTCTCCACCATTACTATCAGGTAACTTGCTCTTGCGGACATCAAACTTCATCAAAGCCATTGACAGGTTACGTATCAGTAGTAGAGGGAAGAAGCAAGGATTTATGCTTGCAAGAGTATGGG
>JAHHHS010000028.1 GCA_019359215.1 Nostoc indistinguendum CM1-VF10
CTCAGAGGTGAAACGCTGCTGCGGCCACGATAGTTTAGGGGTAGCCCTACGCAAAAATAGCTCGATGCCAGGTTTTATTTTAAAAACAAAAGCCTCCTCATTTATGAGGAGGCTTTTGTTTTTGAAAAACTTCTAAGCAGGCGTGGAAAATTTGCAGTAATGGATAACGCCAAATTGCACATACCCTGCTACATGCAGAAAAGTAAGGAATGTCATTTAATGTGATTAAATATGCTGTTGATATATTATTGGCATATGTTTTGGTGACTTGGTGAGAATACTTATTGTGTTTATTTACTTTAATATTTCTTTTACATTTTATTGTTAATTACTGCCCTAAAAGTAGCTAAACTTCATATTTGAGAATATAACCTATATTTTCACTATTGCTTAGAAAAACGTAATATCTTGCTTCATGATTACTTAATTTAAATGTCATTACTTATACCATTGTAGTAGCAGCTTAAAAGACTGATATTAGAGAAGTAGTTTAAAAATATAGCTGGTTTGTCTACTACATGAATAAAAAATGGGCTGCTAAACGACTTACAATCAATCTCACATCAGGCGAGGCACAAAAGCTTGAACATTACTGTTCAATGACGGGGAGACCAGCAACGGATGTGATTCGGGAGTTAATTCGCTCTCTTTCTACTCAAGAGGAAAAAGTGTCTCAAACCTAGTAAATCATACTGGACAAAAAACAAAATCATGATAAGCACATCTCAATTCCTGAGTAAAATATAGTGTTTCACAGTTATCAGTGATTTTCCTGTAAACACGTGCTATATGGTAGCAACTAAACACACTCCAGATGTGATTCTGTTTATTTAGTCATGCACAATATGGATGGCTTTGAGCTAATAGTTCAGCTACAAGCATCTGCTAATCTGTTCTATTTTCATCGTCTTTAGTGCCAACGTATTCTAGGAAAATCACTAGCGGAGTTTAGAGGCAGGGGCAACAGCATTCCTGCCCAAACCCCTTCAGATCGACGAATTACTCAATAAGCTGCGATCGCTTTTGGGAGTGGATGTATGCTCAATCTCTATCTCAGCAGTCCGGACAATTTGGGTTTTCCATGCTACTTTCTACCCTTCTCCTGACGGAGAAGGGTAGAAAGTAGCATATTACCCGCCCAAAGTAGCGATCGCCACCCTGGAAATAACCATAAAAAGTTTTATGTCAGTTGGGGGACACAACATTATTTACATTGTCCATCCCATAGATCAGTGATGGCTTTGTCAGAACCTACCCTTTAGATTTACATACAGCAGTGTAGCGATCACCTCTTCGATAGCTAAAAATCTAATGAGAGAGTGCGTAAGCGTAGGTTACCGTAGATATTACTTCTTTTCAATCGCGACGGAAATTTCTTTTACGTTGTTTGTGCCTTGCGACTTCTTTGCGCTTGTGTTTTTCCAAAGGTGTTTCAAAGTGACGATGCTTTCTCATGTCTGGAAAAATACCTGCTTTAGAAACTTCCCTTTTAAAGCGACGTAAGGCTGACTCAATCCCTTCATTTTCGCCCACAAATACTTGGGTCATTTTCATCTCCTACTTAATTGGTACTGGGCAATTTCAAGCCATCCAGTAGACCGGAGAGCAAAAAGGGCAGATAATGATTCTGCCCTTAAGACGTTAAAACTTAATTTTTAATCTTAAAGCTTAGTAGCGTCCTCGAGAGTATCCACCACCACCGCCGCCGCGACGGTCACCACCAAAGGAACCACCTCTATCTTCCTTGGGTTTAGCCTTGTTAACTTTGAGATCACGTCCCATCCACTCAGCACCATCAAGAGCTTCAATGGCAGCTGTTTCTTCAGCTTCTGTACCCATCTCTACGAAAGCAAAACCGCGTGGACGGCCTGTTTCACGGTCAGTAGGTAACTGAACCCGTTTTACAGAACCATGTTCGGCAAAAACAGAGGTGAGGTCTTCTTGTGTGACCTCGTAGGATAGATTACCTACATAAATTGACATGCGTTATCTCCAAAATCATAGGTGTGTAGAGATTTAGATTTCGGAGACAAGCTTGTTAAGACCAAAAGGGAAAAGCCTGTCAATACTAAAAACAAACGCTGTAACCGAATTTTATTCTCACTTAATTACCTTAGCACATCATTAACTTATTAACCCATCGTAAAAGTTAGTGATCGCCTTACAAACTTCTCAGACATACTCTAGGTGATGAATTCATAGGCAGTTCCGACATTGAGTAGCAGATATTCCCCAAATAATTGCAAAATAAATGCAGTTCGTCATTGTTACTACCTGGAAATGCCGAGTACACTTGCTGACGCACAAAATTTAATTTCTGACCTGATCGCCCGCTACTCAAAGCGTGTAGATTATCTAATGATCCGCCTTGAAGAAGCAGAAGGAACTGATATCTTGTTGCGTGGCGACAAGGTAGAAACCCTTAGTGAAGGCATCTCCATTGGTGGACATATTCGCGCCTGTTATAAAGGTGGGTGGGGTTTGAGCTGCTTTAACCAGCTAGCGACAATTAAGGATCGGATAGAAGAAGCGATCGCTGCTGCGCGGATGGTTGGTGATGAAGAAACTTTACTTGCACCTATTGACCCGGTGCAAGCAGTATGCATTCTACCCCTAAAAGGCACCGATCCCCGAAAAATCCCACTCTCGAAGAAAAAACAATTGTGCGATCGCTATACTGAATTGCTCAAAAGCGTTGATCGCCGGATTACTACTACTTCGGTGCGTTACGGTGACAGCGCCCAAAAAGTAATCATTGCTACCTCAGAAGGCACTTTGATCGAGCAATCTTGGGTGGATATGGAAATGCGCTTTGCGGCTACCGCCAAAAATGGCGAAACCGTACAAACTGGACGGGAAACTACTGGCTCTCGCAAAGCTTACGAAGATTTAACTGATTTAGATGAACAGGTCAAAAGTGCAGCTCAAAGAGCGATCGCAGCTTTATCTCTGCCATCGGTGAAAGGCAACACTTATACCGTAGTCATTGACCCAATTCTAACGGGTTTGTTTGTCCACGAAGCCTTTGGACATCTTTCTGAGGCCGATATGGCTTACGAAAACCCCGATTTGTTGGAAGTTATGACCATTGGACGGCGATTTGGCCCAGAAGAACTCCAAATTTTGGATGGTGCTGCTCCAGAGGGACATCGCGGAAGCTATTTTTACGATGATGAAGGCACGCCTGCTACTACTACTCAATTAATTAAAGATGGAGTTTTAGTTGGACGTTTACATTCTCGTGAAACTGCTGGCAAATTAGAGGAAGCGCCTACAGGTAACGCTCGCTGCCTCAACTATCACTTTACTCCCATTGTGCGGATGACAAATACCTGGATTGAACGGGGTAAAACACCAGTCAAAGATTTATTCACCGATATCAAAGAAGGAGTGTATGCCCGCAATTGGTTAGGTGGGATGACGAATGGAGAAATGTTCACTTTTAGTGCTGGGGAAGCGTGGATGATTAGAAACGGCAAAATTGCTGAACCTGTACGGGATGTAACGCTTTCGGGAAATGTATTCCAAACATTAGCGGATATTGAGGCAATTGGTGATGATTTTTACTGGGATGAATCAGGCGGTTGTGGAAAAGGAGGGCAAAACGGTTTGTCAGTAGGTTGTGGTGGCCCTAGTCTACGAATTCGAGATGTAGTGGTTGGTGGAGAAACGTAAACACCCGCCGCGATACCCAATTATATTGGGTATCGCGGCAATTAGTCAAAAAAATCAATTTGCTAGCCAGAAAGCGACGTTACGCACATAGGTTTTAATATCTTCTAAGGCACGTGGCTCTTTTTTCATGCCATCTCCTGGTGGCTCATCTACAAAAGTGGGACAGCCTTTGTTAATATCCCAGTTGTAATTTACTAAATGATAGAAGCTGGAGTTAGCTTAGGAATCGTAGTCTGCAAAAGAATACGAATTGGTTTTGCCATAACCTCTGCCAGATGAACACCACAATTGAGTATAGCGATCGCTTTGCACTATTGCTTAAATTTTTAAATTTCTCAACATCCCTCCTAAGTATGAAAATAAATCACAACTCTAGATAGTAGCGCTGGTAGTTGAGGATCGCTAATCTAGATAAAAGTGATTCGATATTCACTCCGGTTTGATTCACTAGACCAATCCTCCGTGGCGCGTGCTGGGGATTTACTGGCTGTCTGAGTAAGCTGAATAGCCTTAATTAAAGGTTCCTTAACACAGCGACAGATATGAGAGTAGATCAACTCCTGAAAAACTATGCCGCAGGTGTCAGAGACTTTACTGGTCTCAACTTGAGCGAGGTAAACTTAAGGGAAGCCAATCTCAGTGGCGTAATTTTAGATAGAGCAATTTTAGATGGAGCTAATCTGAGTCACGCTAATTTAGCCCAAGCCAGTTTGATTGAAGCAGACTTAAATGGGGCAGATTTGAGCAATGCTAACCTCGGTGGTAGCAACTTAAGGGGAGCTATCTTGGATGGAGCTATCTTGGATGGAGCTATCTTGGATGGAGCTAATTTAAGTCAGGCTGATTTGACGGTTGCTAAACTGATTGAAACTAACTTGAGTGAAGCAGATTTGCAGGAAGCTAGTTTGATAGCAGCGAATCTAGATGGAGCCGATTTGAGTGGTGCAGACTTAACTGTAGCCGACTTATCCCAAGCAAACCTCACCCAAGCAGATTTAAAGCAGACAAATTTGAGCGGAGCGAATTTGTCTGGAGCTAATATAGAAGGAACAATTCTGGATGAGAATGTGTAACATTTACCGCCGCTAAATGAAGTATCGACTTTAACATCCTCCCCACCGTAAACGGTCCGGGATTCCTAAACTTTACAATTTAGGTTTCTTTTTCTTCCCCTTACGGGTATTTCGCAACAGCCCTCATCGGTGATTCCCTTTCAGGTCTTATGTTCGCTCCACAGACCGACACGGCTTGCCCTGCCACCAAAATATTCTTACTGGCATTTAATATCTCTATCGTGATGTGTGGGCTGTGTGGCTAAGGCAGCGCCCTGAAAAAGATAATTGGATTGCTCTGAAAACTTGGAACTTCAAACTTAGAACTTGGAACGCTGAGATTAAAATATATAACTTGTGTGTACAGATTATCCGCTTACAAGAAAAAGTAATGTGGATATATTTTCTATAGACAAGGATACTACTTTGAAAAAGTTTGCTACAAGTAGTGTTATTTATGATTGTCATAAGTGAACTGACCCGCCGTAAGACGGACGAGGCTTCCCAATTCATCGGGAACAGCCTCCAAGACTTTGTAGTTCTATTGGTCTAACATTCCCTCCAAGGGCAGGAGTCCTGGTTCCCAAGACCCAAATCTTTTTCTTGCGACACTTAACTGTACAGCTTAATTTTCGCTTACGGCATTGGTGGTCAAGACCCAACTATTCTATCAGAAAATTTTGGCGCTTCATGATACATTCAGTATTTGTTTTTGCTCATGCAAAAAAACAATACTGGATGCAATCCTCACCCCCACTCACAATCCCCACTTATGAGTACATTGAAGGTGGGGACTTCCGCGACACGTAAAAAAAATTGACTCTCAACTATCAATGGTGAACTCTACCCTCGTCGTCACACTCTATGTCAACCCTATGACAGGGAATGATACCAATACTGGTTCACGGTTGAGTCCGTTTAAAACCCTCACCCGTGCTTTAAAAGTAACCAGAATACTTACGAGAATTCATCTTGAATCGGGGACTTACAGCGCTGCTAATGGTGAGGTGTTCCCACTGATCGTCCCTGAAGGGGCGACAGTGGTGGGTAACGAAGCGAACAAAGGTATAGAGATTGTAATTTCCGGGAGTGGCGAGTATCAAAGCCCCAGCTTTGGTATGCAAAATATCACGCTTCTCTTACTAAATAATGCCAGTCTTTTCGGTGTAACTGTCACGAATAACTCAGCCAAAGGTACTGGTATCTGGATTGAATCGGCTGCACCTACTTTAGCTAACAATACTTTGAAGGACTGTGGGCGGGAAGGTGTATTTACCGCCGGCACTGCCAAATCGGTAATTTTAGATAACATATTTGTGCAAAATACTGCTAGTGGGCTAGTAATGGCAGGTCATAGCCAGGGAGAAGTACTGCGGAATCTATTTGAAAGAAACCCTTTAGGCATAGTAATTAGTGACTTTGCCGCCCCTGCGATCGCAAATAACAAATTATCAGAAAATCGTACCGCGATCGCACTTTCTCGCAACGCCCAACCTGTACTGCGTCAAAATCTGATTGCTAAAAATACCCAAGGTGGTCTATTAGTCAATGGCAATGCCATCCCTGACTTAGGTAATACCGAAGATCCCGCCGATAATATTTTTCGTGATAATAATGAATTTGATTTATACAATGCCACTACACAAAAGCTAGTTTCCGTAGGTAATCAATTAAATCCTGCTTTAGTCAAGGGCTTAGTCGAATTGATCCCAAGCAATGAAGTAGCGGTTAATACCAATTCCTGTGATGATCCAACACAATCCCCATCGCAAAAACTCCCCACGTCTCTTCAACTAGATGGACATTGGGCAGAACCATTTATTCAGGCATTAGTGAGCATGGATTTAACTCATGCTTTTGCCGATGGTAGCTACCAGCCAGATAAACCTATGACTCGCGCCCAGTATGCAACTGTGGTAAAGATCGCTTTTAACCTATTTCCCAAAATCCCAGCACCTGATTTTACCGATGTACCCAAAGATTTTTGGGCTTATAGCGCTATCCAAATCGCGGCTAGTGGTGGCTTTGTTGGCGGATTTAGCGATCGTACTTTTCGCCCTGACCAAAATGTGCAACGACTACAGGTGATTGTCTCCCTAGTAAACGGGCTGGGACTACCAGCTGTTGAGAGCGATATTTTAGAAGTATATAGCGATCGCCATACCATTCCCGACTATGCCCGAAAAGCTGTTGCCACTGCCACACAAGGAGGAATAGTTGCCAACTATCCAGATCCCCAACTACTTGCACCTTCACGTCCAGCAACACGCGCCGAAGTTGCAGCAATGGTTTATCAGGCATTAGTCGCCATTGGGCGAACATCTGCGATTAAATCAGCCTATGTGGGGTTGCATTCTAGGAGTTGACAAGTAGAATAGGAAACACTGCCTATTGGCTTACTAACTCGTGGAAAAAAACCATGTAGTTAAAAGCACGCTAGGCTAATATGCGATGGGTGACAAATCTTAGACCTATTGCTTAAAGCTAATAGTTCCATGTTAACAACACTTCCAGACACCTCTGCCAACTTAGCGATCGCCTTATTAATTAACTATAGTTTCGATCTCAGTGGCTATACTGCCAATGAGCTAGTTGAGCGTTGGCAAACGCAATACCCGCTTAATTGGCTACACCTGGCAGTGATTGAGGCACTATATCAAGGTCGCTATAAAGCTGTTTCCGTGCAGCAAATTTTAGTATTTTGGCAGCGCCGGGATCAGGCTACATATCATTTCAACATGGAATTTGAACGGATGATTTGTAGCAAGTTTCCCCAAAGTTTAACCTCATCACCTGCTCCAGCCTTACCGCTAGCCAAGAAAAACCCTATTGTAGAGAAAGTTACGAGTCCTGAATTACCACCTGCTAAGATTCGCAACGGCTATCAAAAAAACAATACTGCAACTCTACAACTGAAAAGTTACGAACAAAAAACATCTTTAGGTGAAGAAGGTAAGGAGGAAGCTAGGGACAATAAAACTGTCCTGAAGTCTCCCCTTTCTGGAAAATTTGCTTCTTCAGCAACGCTTCAGTTATCGTCTGCTGTCAGCCAAAGGCAAGCTTCACAAGAAATACCGCCTTCACCATCACCAATTCCTTATCAACGAAAGCCAAAACTGCTCCCACCTGCTCCTATTCATGCCCCAATCGGGCAGTTTACTCCAGAAAAAAGCGGTAGCTCTGAGTCTTTTACATCTAAACTCAAAGCGATGTCTGGCGAACGGAATACGCCAGTTGGAGGGAGTGGGGAGTAGGGAGTGGGGGAAGAGGAGAAGGGGGACAAGGGGACAAAAAGAATAACAATGCCCAATGCCCAATTAGGTTTTTATTCCGCAACTAACTGCTTAAAACGCTCATCATCGGCAATATCATCAAAATCTAAGTCAGTTGCTGCGTCTTCTTTATACCTGGGATTAAGTTCAATTGCTTGTTGTAGAGTTAGCAGAGATAGTTCAACTTGTCTTTGTAGTGCGTAACAGGCTGCTTTGTTGTAATAGGCACTGGCATAATCTGGCTTAATTTCTAACGCTTTGTTAAAACTAGCGATCGCTTCATCATCGCGTCCCAATCTCACCAAAGTATAACCGCGTTTATCCCAGATTTTGGGAGAGTTGGGTTGGAATTGCAAGGCTTTATCAAAAGAAGCTATTGCCTCTTCGTATTGTTCCAATGTTACTAAAGAAAGACCGCGATTCAACCAAGCAATTGCATCATCAGGCTTGATTTGTGTAGCTTTGTCAAATGAGGTAAAGGCTTGCTGATGCTGTTGTAAGTTCCCAAAAGCAACGCCGCGATCGCACCAAGCTTGATGATAATCTGGTTGAATCTCAATAGCTCTATCATAGGAAGCGATCGCATCTTTGTAACGTTTCAACCTTCCGAGAGTTAGACCTCGTTTTAACCAAGCCACAGGTTCATCAGGTTTAATTTTAAGCGCTCGGTTGTAAGCTGCGATCGCATCTTCATAGCGCCTTACAGAAAACAGTTCATCTCCCTGTTTTACATACTCATCAGCAGTGAATTCAGGTTGTTGTGGCTGTTCCTGTATTTCTTCCTCAACTTCATGATTCACCGCCTCTAGGATAGATTCAGGTGTAATTTCAGTTAGTTCTTGAAGTATGAGATCCTTTCTTTCTTGGGCATCCAATTGTAACTCAGAGAGTTGAGAGACAAACTCAGTTTCTAATCTTTCTAACTTCTCCAAAATGAGAATTTTTTGTTGTTGAGCATTCCATTGTAAATCTGAGAATTGCGAACTAAACTCAGAACCAGATTTTTCTAAATTCTCAATAATTAACTCTTTGTGCTTTTGAGCATCTACTTGTAATTCCGATAGTTGTTCAGCAAAGTCTGACTGTAATGCGGCTAAACTTTCAACAGTTTTATTTTTTTGCTCTTGAGCATCTACCTGTAATTTAGATAATTGAGATTTAAATTCTTTATTTAATATTCCAAAGCTCTCAAATGCAATCTCTTTTTCTTTTTGAGCATCTCTCTGGAATTCAGATATTTTTTCAGCAAATTCTAACTGCAATTTTGTTAGATTTTCAATAGCTATATCCTTTTGGCTTTGAGCATCAGACTGCCATTCAGAAAGTTGAGATGTGAACTCAGACCTTGATACTTCTAAATCAGTAACAGCTAGTTTTTGTTGTTGCTGCACGCCTAAACTTAACTTAGAAAGTTCCTCTGCCATCACAGATGCTAATTTTCCTAAATTTTCTAGTGCTATATCTTTTTGTTGTTGAGCATCAAGCTCTAACTTAGATAGCCTAGAAGCAAATTTTGATTCTAAATTTTCTATATTTTCTTGAGATTTTTTGAGTTCATTTTCTAATGTACTTAATACTTGTGCTTTAGCTATAGCTAACTCAGAAGTAAGGATGGATAAATTTTCTTCTTGCTCATTTTTAATTTTTTGTTGTAAAGCAGTCTTTTCCTGCTCTAATTCATGATTAATTTTTTTAGCTTCTTGAATAACATTTTCAGCTTCTTGCTTAACAGTGGTTAGCTGATTTTGTAAATTTTCCATTCCGTGTATTTGTTGCATTGCACTATCAACAATTTCACGGATTACCACCCGTCGCAGAAGCCAAAATAAAGCAATGATTGCGACTGGAAATAGACTTAATATAACTAGCCAGATATTAATTAAAATAGTTGTACGGTTAAAAGCCCTCTTTAAATCAGATTGAACTTGCTTTTCGGCTCGTAATCGCGTCAATTCTTCCCGTTCCTGATTCGATAAGACTGGAGTAGGATTTAGTGCTGGGGGGGCTAATGGTGCAGATTGTCCACTGGCAATAGTAGCAGGTAGCACTAAAGGAAAAAAGACAATAGTGCTTTTTACAATTAAAGCGAAAATAGCTTGATTTTTGCTCTTCATAACAACCATCCGAGTCTGTTGGTCAGTTTTTGAAGCGGCGTGCCTCTTTCCAATCTATAACAGAATTAAGTAGTTAAATGTTGTAGAGGCAGTGAAAAATGCTTAATAATCCTTAACTAATGCGTTCCCTCGCCTCTTAGTGTACGTAAAACTTTAGTGATGGAATGCAGTCAATTTTTTAACATTCTTTTTGTGAGGTATTATTATAACATTGCCAAGTTGTAGCTACTGCCAAAGACTTCAAAACCCAAGCAGCACAAATAAAACTTATCAACCTGTGGATGACAGATTACAGGAACATCGACGCTTTCTTAAACTATTCACTGAATTAGGTTCTGGCTTTGTTCCTACAGATGACAGTATGCAAAGTGCAAGTTTGCTTACTTCGCACTAACATTAGATTATCTATGGTAAGCAGATTACTTGTTGTAAAATTTACTTAACAAAGGCGGTAAAAAATGGGTCGCATAAATCCTTATACACTACAATTGCAGATTACCCGAATGTTTGAGCAAGGGCAATCATTTTTTGCCACAACCAAGGTACAAGAATGGTTGAAAGAACGCAAACATAATCCAGAAGATTATGAGATTATTTTCCATAAAAAGTCCGCGCCTCCTGGTTCAAAAGAAGTAATGGTAGTCGAAATTGAATTACGCCGTAAAGATGGGCAACCTGTAGATCCTTGGTTGCAGGAACAAGCAAATCTCCATGCCTGATTTTAGCAACTAGTACCGCAAGGAAATGCTGGTTTTGCCAGTGTCCATTATGAGCGATTTGATGCACAATTGCCGATTGTTAGTCCTCATATTATCGGCGTAGCGACCAAATAAAAGAACTTTTAGGGGTTGCTGAATAAAAGTATGAATATTTCACACACAGAAGCAAGTGTGTGGGGCAAATTCATATATTCACCCAGCAATGCCTCTTTTCTGGAAAAGTATTTATTTAGGAATAGATATTATCTGTGCGATTGCCCATATCAAAAACATAAAATTCAATTCCGTCTAACTTCAGCCTCAAAGCCTCTAATAAAAGATTTACTCTTTCTTCAATAAAAATCGTTAGAGCGTTTTCAGGAAGCGCATCGGCTCTTGACCATTCAAGAATCATCGTTGGTATAAGATGAGAGCCTAGCACTGTTTCTAAATCAGAATCGTCATATTCTTTAAGATAATCTAATGGATTTTTATCGCTAATTTTTAAATTAGTTATTTGAGATAGATAGGCAATATTCATCAAGCTGTCACATTCTATTTGGCTAGCAATGCCACTTTGGTTAATAAAGTTGACTGGAAATATATGGTGCAAGTTAGGCTTATCTGTTAGCAAATAATAGACATCAGACAAAATATCTCTATGAGGTTTTGCCCAATCTTGCGGTTTGTGGTTTGCATAAAGTGATAGTATTGCTCTGGATAAGCGACCTCTATAACTGTAGAAAGATTTTCTTATCGAATTCTTATCAATATCAAATTTATTGAATGAGTAAGTACTATTAGCCTTTTGTTGATTAATAAAATATATATGTTCCCAGAGGTGAGTAGTGTTTGTTAGTAAATCTGCATTATGAAAACTATAATACCAAAAATACTTATTTAAAAAACTATAATCTGGTTTATCATTCCGATAAAAATATGCTGTAATAGTCAGGTATAAATATCGGGAAGGGATTAATCTTCCACCTTTAATATGCAAAATATTATCAAAGAAATCAAAAGTTTTAGCAACGGCTATTTTAAAATTAGACCATACAGCTTCAATATGTTCTGTTTTTAGTTTATTAAGATACATATCGGTAATATTTTGTATCCCAGCTTCGGGAAATTCAAGTTTTACTACTACAGCTAGCATCTGTAGCAATGTCCAATTATCAATATTGGCGTATTGGCTACTAAAAATACTTTTTTTAAATTGATCAAATAATTCACGAAGATAGAACCCAGAGATATTATTCGTCTTATTTTCAGAACGGAAGGTCTTAGCAACCACAATATCAAAGATATCCAAAGGTTTGCCAGCTTGATTAATCCGCTCAAAAATTTGGCATACTTCCGCAACTTCAATACCTCTCAACTCAATGAAAGAAATTTTATAACTATATAAGACTTCTCTAATCCTTCTCAATTGTTGCATATAGGGATTTTCAAAGTCACCGTATCCATTTTTATGAAGATTCCTTTCTATTTCACCAGGATTTTTAATAATATCTATTAAACTGACAATTAGTTTATCTTGATAAAGGTTTTTTCTCGCAGTATTTGCTGTAAGCTTGCCATCTCTATCATCGATTTCGTCCCAAAACAAAAACCTTTTTGCATAGCTTGTGTCATCAGTCGCATCAGTAAGTTTAATAGTCAAGTCTATATATAGTGTTGGATCAAAGTTTTCGTTATTAGCAATTTTACCCTTGCTCCCATGTATTGAATTTAATTAAGTGGCAACTCAGATTTTAGAAAATCTCTGCAACCTTTCTTCCATGCCTACGTTGCCCTGTAAGCCTCCTGTGTGTACTAGCAGTAAGGAGTCGCCTTTACAAAAAAATTCTGCTTTAGTAAATCCATCACTCCGTAAAACATTTTGGCGGTATATACGTAATCGAGGGGTACGCCATGTTCCTCTGTGAACTGCTGGCTGAATAGTAGTAACTCATCGTTCACCTTTGCATAGCCGCCGAAGTGGTAATCACATACCAATTCCCAGGAAGCGGGAGAACTATATGGTGAGGGTAAACCAGAGGCGAGGTAATTTGTCAATAAACTTTTGATTTCTGGTGCAAGAAATGCGCCATTTTTCAATACTGGAAAAGCGATCGCTCTTTGTCCTTCATGCAACGAAAGCGCAATACCTGCAAGTGTGGTAGCTGTACCACAGGCTACGCATATATGATCAAATGCGTAGGCGTAGCCAGCCGTAGGCATCGCACGATCAATTATCTCTGTGCAGCCGCGCACACCATTTAAATTACTTCCGCCTTCGGGAATGATAAACATCTCGCCGAAACGTTGTCGCAGATATTCCTCTAATGCTGGTGTGTTGCGCTGTCGATACATCTCGCGGTTCAGGTACACAAGCTGCATACCCTGTTGTAGAGCAAAACTCAGCGTAGGATTCAACGGTAGCCTCTCCTCGCCACGAATTACGCCGATGGTGCGAAAACCGAAAAGATTACCAGCCGCCGCAGTTGCATAGATGTGATTGGAATAAGCGCCGCCAAAGGTTAGCAGCGTTGTGAAATTTTTCTCTTTAGCGTCCAAAAGATTGTATTTCAGCTTGAACCACTTGTTGCCGTTAACCCACGGGTGCATGAGATCGAGGCGTAGTACATAGAGATCAACACCTGCGTTACGGGCGATTTTGCTGTTGATTTGTTGTATGGGAGGAGCAATAAAGGTTAACGACATGTGTCAACATTCTAACTTAGAATTTACATTCTTTCACGCTCATTAGTGAACATAAAAGTAATGATAAACATTGAGTAATTCAATGGTAAATCAATCAAAATGAGCAATAAATCTTTCTGATGATTAGCTTTAGAAATTGGCATTTTACTAATTGAGTATTTCAGGTAAATATAAGGAACATAACACTCGCTCCAGATAATATTCTTTTTGGAGAAAAGAAATGGTTGCACTCACACAGCTTGCTCAAGTTATTCCCAATCCAGGACGTTTGACGATTGAAACTGTTGAAATTGCTCCTCAAACTACAGCTATCCGTTGTCTCGACTGGGATCGAGAACGTTTTGATATCGAGTTTGGTTTACGGAATGGTACAACCTACAATTCTTTCTTAATTCAGGGAGAAAAAGTTGCTTTAGTTGACACATCTCACCGCAAGTTTGAAGAATTATATCTTGAGGTAGTGGCGGGATTAATTGATCCGGCGAAAATAGATTATTTGATTATTAGCCATACGGAACCAGACCACAGTGGCTTAGTGAAAGATATTTTGCAATTAGCTCCCTCCATTACTGTTGTCGGTGCAAAGGTGGCTATTCAATTTTTAGAAAATATGGTTCACCAGCCTTTTAAATCAATGCAGGTGAAAAGTGGAGAGCGATTAGATTTAGGCAACGGACACGAATTAGAATTTATCTCTGCACCTAACTTACACTGGCCTGACACAATCTTGACTTATGATCACAAAACTTGCACTCTTTACACTTGCGATGTGTTTGGGATGCACTACTGTGATGACCACACCTATGATGAAAATATTACTTTAATAGAGGAAGATTTTCACTATTACTATGATTGTCTCATGGGTCCAAATGCCCGATCTGTCTTGGCAGCTTTAAAGCGGATTGAAAAGTTAGATATAAGAACAGTTGCCACGGGACATGGCCCTTTATTACAACACTATATCTCCGAATGGCTTGGACGCTATCAAAACTGGAGTTTAGAACAAGCAAAAACAGAGACATTAGTGGCTCTATTTTATGTTGAAGATTACGGGCATAGCGAACATTTAGTCCGTTCCATAGGGCATGGATGCGCGAAAACAGGGGTGGCAGTAGAATTAGTAGACCTCAATAGTGCCGAGCCTCAAGAAGTTCGAGAATTAGTTGCACAAGCCTCTGGTTTAGTAATTGCAATGCCAGCCCAATCTTCGGTGATGGCTCAAGCGGCTTTAAGTACAATTTTAGCTGCTGTTCACAAGAAGCAGGCGATTGGTTTATTAGAGTCAGGAGGTGGAGAAGATGAACCTGTTTATCCTTTACGTAATAAGTTTCAAGAACTGGGATTAACTGAAGCTTTTACTCCTATCTTAGTTAAGGAAATTCCTACCCAAGCAACGGAACAACTTTGTGATGAAGCGGGGACAGATATGGGTCAATGGTTAACCCGCGATCGCACCATTAAACAAATCAAATCTATCAATACCGAGCTAGAAAAAGCTTTAGGGCGGATTAGCACAGGATTGTATATTATCACCGCCAAAAAAGGAGAAATTCAGAGCGCAATGTTTGCTTCTTGGGTGACACAAGCGAGTCTTGAGCCTTTAGGAGTAGCGATCGCAGTATCCAAAGATCGGGCAATTGAATCCTTGATGCACGTTGGCGATCGCTTTGTTTTAAATGTTTTAGAAGAAGGCAAATATCAAGGATTAATGAAACATTTTCTGAAGCGTTTTGCTCCAGGTGCAGACCGCTTTGCTGGAGTGAAAACATATCCAGCAAAAAATGAATCGCCCGTTTTAGCTGAAGCTTTAGCTTACATGGAATGTGAAATTACTAGCCGCATGGATTGTGGAGATCATTGGGTAATTTATAGCACAGTCCAAACTGGAAGAGTTGCGAATCTACATGCACTTACTGCCGCTCATCACCGCAAAATTGGCAATCATTACTAAATTGGGCATTGGGCATCGGTTATTAGTCATTAGGCTCCTTACTCCCCACAGACGCGATGAATCGCGTCTCTACAACACACTCCTAAAAAACTATGTATAAATCTGTTGAAAATACCCCGATTACCATGTACGAAATCAATCGTGGGCGCGTCGTGCGAACCTTGGAATTTATCCAAGATCTGATTGTAATTTCTTTGTGTATCGGTTTATTTAGCTTCATGGTGCTTCAGGTGAGAGATATGTTTCTCTCCTTACTCCCGCCTCTAGATTTTCATGCTGTTACTGCCGATATTCTCTTTTTACTTATCTTAGTTGAGCTATTCCGACTGCTGATTATTTATTTACAGGAACATCGAGTATCTATTGGAGTAGCTGTTGAAGTTTCCATCGTTTCCGCTTTGCGAGAAGTCATTGTTAAAGGTGTTCTAGAAACAAGTTGGAGTCAAGTTTTAGCAACTTGTGCCTTTTTATTAGTCTTGGGAGTACTATTGTTCCTCCGAGTTTGGCTACCCCCTACCTTTGAAGGTATCGATCCCGAACAAGAAGTATCTAAACGCTATAGAAGCCGAGCCAAGTCTGAATTAATACAAAACAATGGTCATTAAAAAGAGGGAGTGGGGAGTAGGGAGTGGGGAGTTAGGAGTTAGAAGTTAGGAATTGGGGAGATGAGGAAGACAAGGATAATAACCAATGCCAATGCCTAATACTTAATTCCCAATACCCAATGCCCAATTCCCCATTCCCAATTCCCAATTCCCAATTCCCAATTCCCCATTCCCCATTATTAACAGAGGTTATTATGTCTGCTGCCACATTAATGCCCAACCATAGCAAAGATGTACAAGTTGTTGAAATTGGTAAAAATACTCTGATTCTACGATCGCGGACTTGGGACAGATTAAAATTTGAGGTGGAGTATTCCCGCCAACGGGGAACTACAGCGAATTCTTATCTAATTCAAGCTGATAAAAAGGCTTTAATTGACCCTCCTGGCGAATCTTTTACCGAAATTTACCTTCAGCAACTTGCACAACATTTAGACTTTACTACCCTAGATTACATTGTTCTGGGTCATGTCAACCCAAACCGCAGCGCAACTCTGCAAGTATTGCTCTTTCAGGTTCCTCAAGCCACTATAATTTGTTCTCGCCCCGCCGCCAATGCTATCAAAACTGCCTTTCCCGAATTAGAGCCACGTATTCAAGCGGTGCGATCGGGGGATACTCTAGATTTAGGACAAGGACATCTTCTATCATTTATCACTGTACCAACTCCCCGGTGGGCAGACGGACTTTGTACTTATGATGCTGCAACAAAAATTCTCTACACAGATAAACTTTTTGGCGCTCATATTTGCGAAGATACTTTATTTGATGAAGATTGGAAGGGATTAGATGCGGAACGTCGTTACTATTTTGAATGTCTCCATGCACCCCAAGCTAAACAAGTTGAAGTAGCCTTAGATAAATTGTCAGTTTTGGGAGCCAGATGTTATGCCCCAGCACATGGGCCAGTTGTCCGTTACAGCCTTAGCCGTTTTACTTATGATTACCGTCAATGGTGTCAAGGGCAAAAATCTCAAGAGTTGAGTGTCGCTTTGCTTTATGCTTCTGCTTATGGAAATACAGCAATTATGGCGAATGCGATCGCTCAAGGTTTGATCCAAAATGGAGTTAATGTAGAATCGATTAACTGCGAACTAGCAGACTCGGCGGAGATTAACCGCATTGTAGAAACTTGCGATGGCTTGATTATCGGCTCACCCACTTTAGGCGGACATGCACCTACTCAAATTCAAACTGCTTTAGGAATAGTTCTCTCGGTGGCGGCTAAAACTAAGTTAGCAGGGGTGTTTGGTTCTTACGGTTGGAGTGGCGAGGCAATAGATTTAATCGAAAGCAAGCTCAAAGATGCTAATTATCAACTAGGATTTGAAACACTTCGGGTGCGTTTCAGTCCTACTCCTGAGATTCTTCAGCAATGTCAAGAAGCAGGTGCTTTATTTGCCCAAAACTTGAAGAAAACTAAAAAATTGCGTTCTTCCCGGCAGGTTGTGACAGAAACCCATGTAGATCGTACCGAACAAGCTGTGGGGCGGATCATTGGTTCTCTGTGTGTTGTGACAACTCGTGATGAGGAAACTCACAAAGGGGTTTTAACTTCTTGGCTATCGCAGGCAACTTTTAACCCGCCAGGAATTATGATTGCGATCGCTAACGAGCAAAATGCAGATTTAATGCATCATCCTGGTGATAAATTTGTGCTGAATATCCTTAAAGAAGGAAGAAATGTCCGACGGTATTTTTCTCGTCATAGCACTTTAGGCGATAATCCCTTTGCAAATCTGGACACAAAAACTGCTCTTAATGGTTGTTTGATTCTGAATGAGGCATTAGCCTATTTAGAATGTACAGTGCAAAATCAGCTTGAATGTGGCGATCGATGGTTAATTTATGCCGTCATCGATCACGGTGAAGTGTTGGAAAATGAAGGTGTCACTGCTTTAGAACATCGTAAATCAGGCAGCTATTATTAATCTGACTTTTTACGGTATCTGGAAAACCTCACTTCTATTTCTCTCTCCTCTTAGGCTACGGTGTACACACGAGGGCTTTCGTTCAGAACGCGAGGGCTTTCGTTCAGAACATGAGGGCTTTCGTTCAGAACACGAGGGCTTTCGTTCAGAACGCGAGGGCTTTCGTTCAGAACACCGCAGCACGTAGATTACTATCAGAAATAAATAAGCCAGAGAGATTAGTATCAGAAAAATTAGCTGATTGTAAGTTAACTTTCTCTAACGAAACTTTATAGTCTGCATTACAACTAAAATCAATATCACCAATTTCTGAAAATCCCGATTCTCCATGATCTTCAGATATCACAATCCATCGCATCTCTGCTTGACGTAGATCAGCACCTTGTAAATTTGCACCATCTAATTTAGCATCTGTCAGTTCAGCTTCCCTTAAATCTGCTCCAGCTAAATCAGCATTTTTTAAATCTGCACCACCTAAATCACACTTAGGACATTTTTTAGTTGTCAGCAACTGCTTTATTTGATTGAGATTTGCAGTTCTTTTAGCCTCACAATCTGTACAACCAGAAATAAAACTAATTCATAGAACTGATGCAATTAGTTTTTTTAATTTCATATAGATATTCAATTATGAATTATCAATTATTTTGATACAAAGAGATTTTTCAGGAACTTTACCCATTATCGGCGAATCTTAGTGCCAGTCCCCCATACCCAATATCGTGATCTAAGATTGTTGGGTATTCTATAAATTGCGATCGCCACTATACCGATGATCGAAGTTGAACATTTAAGTAAAATATACGGTTCCACCCCAGCGATTACTGATGTCACTTTTAGCGTCGAACCTGGGGAGATTTTAGGGTTATTGGGCCCCAATGGCGCTGGTAAAACCACAACCATGAGGATTCTGGCTGGTTATTTACCGGCAACTAATGGAAATGCCCGGATTGCTGGTTATGATGTCCATGAAAATTCCCTAGCTGTACGCCAACGCATTGGTTATTTACCGGAAACACCGCCCTTATATCCAGACATGACGGTGGAAGGATTTTTGCATTTTGTCGCCCGAATTAAGGGAGTATCAGCAGGCGATCGCCCCAACAAGGTAACAGCCGCTATCGAACGCTGCAACTTAGAAGATAAGCGGCGGGTGATTATTCGCAAACTCTCTAAAGGATACCGCCAAAGAGTAGGAATTGCTCAAGCGATCGTCCACGATCCACCAGCGATCATTTTGGATGAACCCACCGTTGGACTCGATCCCCGACAAATAATTGAGGTGCGGAATTTAATCAAAAGCCTTGCTGGTACTCACACAATTATTCTTTCTACGCACATTTTGCCAGAAGTGAGCATGACTTGTAGCCGCGTCGCCATCATCAATCGCGGCAAAGTTGTGGCCACTAATACACCAGAAAACTTGATGACTCAGTTGACAGGTGGTTCAGGGTATGAATTGGAAATAGAAGGAGAAGCTGCCCTAGCGAAACAAGTATTGCAAAATGTCGCGGGTGTGAGTCTGATAGAATCAATTTCCACAGCCGGAGGTCATCAACCCCAGGAAAACCGCGCTTACCTGCGGGTAATATCGCAACCGGGAAAAGAACCAGGAAAGGATATTGTTGCAACATTAGTGCGTGCAGGCTTTGGCTTACATGAATTGAAGCGAGTTAACGCCACCTTAGAGGATGTATTCTTGCAACTAACCACAGAAGAAAAGAATTTCGAGACTGAGGTAGACTTAGCAGCAGACAAAGAAGGAGAAGCAGCATAAATGGGTGTAGTGCTGAGTAATATTATTGCCATTTATCGCCGAGAGTTACAGAGTTATTTTGTATCGCCTTTAGCTTATGCGATCGCAGGCATATTTTGGTTCATCGCCGGGTTATTCTTCGTGATGATTTTGCTAGGGCCAGATGGCATTTTGCTAGGAGTCGCGGCAATAGATGCACAAGGGCAACAACTGGGAGTGCCAACACCGCCGATAGATGTCCCCTACGAATTTATCCGGGCATTCTTGGATCGCATGGGTTGGCTATTGTTATTTATCCTGCCAATTCTCTCGATGGGACTCTATGCCGAAGAACGTAAGCGCGGCACTTTAGAACTATTAGCTACATCACCAATCACCAATTGGGCGGTAGCTATAGGTAAGTTATTAGGTGTGCTGACATTTTTTACTACGATGGTTGTACCCATGCTAGTGTTAGAAGCGATCGCAATCAGTGGATCAAATCCACCAATAGCGTTCTCAATTCCCTTGCTGGGTCATTTTGGATTAATCTTGCTAGCAGCAGCAATTTTATCTGTAGGAATGTTTATTTCTTCATTAACAGACAGCACAATTCTGTCTGCCGTCTTCACCTTTGCAGTAATTTTATTATTGTTATTGATTGATTTAATCGCCAAAATTGTCCCTAGCCCCGTGGGCGAAGCATTAGGTTATCTGTCGTTACTGAAACATTACAACACTTTAATTCAAGGGATTTTTGATACCAGCGCCTTAATTTTATTCGCCAGTTACATTTTTTTGGGCATTTTTCTGACCGCTCAATCAATTGATGCACTGCGCTTTCAAAGGCAATAGTACCGCATGGCGGAAGTCAAAAGTCAAAAGTCAAAAGTCAAAAAGCTTATAGAGCAGAGTTTTTGACCATTTGAAATGGGTGGTTTATTTACGCTGTACTGTAGTAGTTATATAAGTTATGAATAAAAAGTTAGGAGTGAGGAGTTCAAACTTATAACTCATAATTCCTAACTCCTGACTCCTCACTTTAGTCTAATAATATGAAGATAGTTGCAAAAAATAAACTGTGGAAATATCTGTTTTGGTTGGGCCCGTTCCTTATTGCTGTCGGCTTAACAATTGGGTTAGTGTCTGAACAGTGGGGACTAATTACATTAGCATTTTTGATTACAGGAATTGTGATCAGTGGATTGGGGATAATATGGCAAAGCTACCAGAGTAGTTGGTGGAAACGTCGTTCTACACAAGCTGGGACTAATGCCTTGGTGGCAACTCTGGCAGTGTTGGCAATTTTAGGATTGATTAACTTTTTGGGAACTCGTTATCACTTGCGGGCAGACTTAACAGAAAGTCAATTGTTTACTCTTGCGCCCCAGTCACGGGAACTAGTGAGGGCTTTGCCACAGGCAGTTAAAGTGTGGGTGTTTGATATTAACCAAAATCCCCAAGACCGAGAACTGCTTGAAAATTATCAGAGACAAAGCTCAAAATTTCAATTTGAGTACATCGACCCGCAAGCTAGACCAGGACTTGCAGAAAAGTTTGGTGTCAAAGATTACGGAGAAGTTTACTTAGAATCTGGCGATAAACGGCAATTAGTGCAAACAGTAAATCAAAATGAGCGCTTGTCAGAAATCAGATTAACTAGTCGCCTGCAACAACTAACAAGTTCAACCACAGCCAAAGCTTATTTACTTCAAGGTCATGGTGAACGTCAACTTTCTGCTGGTAAAGGTGCAATATCACAAGCGGTTCAGGGATTAGGCGACAAAAATTTTACAACATCACCGTTAAATTTAGGAGAAACTTCCAAAGTTCCTCAAGATGCTGCTGTAGTGATAGTGGCTGGCCCCAAGCGAGGGCTGTTTGAAGGCGAAGTCAAAGCTTTGCAAGAGTATCTTAATCGCGGTGGTAATTTACTGCTGATGATTGATCCTAATACCGATCCCAAGATTGACAGCTTGCTAAAAGAGTGGGGTGTTCGTTTAGATAATCGTTTAGCAGTCGATATCTCTAGCGAAAGCGTGGTAGGACTTGGTCCTGCTGCACCCTTAGTCACAGAATATGGAGAACATCCCATTACCAAAGATTTCGGTAACGGTAATTCTTTTTATCCGGTTGCCCAACCACTGGAAATTACCTCTGTGCCTGGTGTTCAGGCTACTCCACTGCTACGAACCAAACCCTATCCCAGCAGCTGGGCAGAAAGCGACCTCCAAAGCGAAAAGTTGGAGTTTAATGAGGGTAAAGACCTCAAAGGGCCTCTAACCTTGGGCGTTGCCTTAACAAGAAAACAATCACCCAAATCTGCTTCCACTCCTCAAGCTACACCGACACCTTCACCCCTACCATCACCAACCACTCAAAGCAAGGCTTCCCCCACTCCCCCTGCTCCCTCTGCCTCCCCTGCTCCGACTCCTTCCCCCACTCCCTCATCTCAAACAACCACCGAGTCCCGTTTAGTGGTTTTAGGAAATTCTGATTTCGCCACCGATGGCTTGTTTCAACAGCAATTAAATGGAGATGTATTCCTCAACTCAGTTACTTGGCTGAGTCAACAAGATCAACAACCCCTCTCCATTCGCCCCAAAGAACCGAAAAATCGTCGGATAACCCTAACAACCGCACAAGGCAATCTTTTAATATTGTCATCTCTGTTGCTTTTACCTTTAATTGGGTTTACGATCGCAGTTATTATCTGGTGGAAACGACGATAAGAAAAAAGTTAGGAATTAGGAGTTATGAATACTAACTCTTTACCAATGACAAATGACAAATGACAAATGACTAAAAAATGAAATTGCCGAGAACGACTTTAATTTTGATACTGCTAACGCTGGGTTTAGGTGGTTTTGTTTACTTCTATGAAATTCGGGGTGCGACTGTACGAGAAGAAATAAAGGAGCAAAAGCAGCAAATTTTCTCTTTTGCAGAAGATGATGTGCAGTCTTTAACAGTCACGACAAAAAAACTCACTCTGAATCTGGAACGTAACCCTGAATCTAGTAACCCTAAGTGGCTAATCAAATCTCCGGTATCGGGCCCAGCAAATGATGCTATTGTTTCTTATTTAATGGATTTGTTGGTCAAGGGTAACAGCGATCAAACCTTATCAACTCCAGTAAAAGAGCTTGGAGAATTTGCCTTAGATCAACCCCAAGCAACTATTAATATCACCCTAAAAAACCGACAAAGCCATCAGTTGATTTTAGGAAAATCTAACTTTAACGGACGTTTCTTGTACGCTCAAGCTGACCCAGCTACTAAACCTGATGGAAATATAAATGTGCTGTTGGTATCTACAGATTTTGCAAATGCCGTGAATCGGGAACTATTAGAGTGGAAACAACCTGTAGATAATGGTCAGAAACTTCCTCCACTCACCATTCCTAAACCGACTCCGAAAAACAGCAAATAATTAATTCAAAATCTGGTGATATTATTATGACAAATCCGACAGCAACATTGCTGATTTCTTGCCCCGATCAACGGGGACTGGTGGCAAAATTTGCCAATTTCATCTATTCTAATGGTGGTAATATTATCCATGCAGATCAGCATACAGATTTTGCTGCTGGATTATTCCTTACCCGGATTGAATGGCAGTTAGATGGGTTCAATTTGCCGCGAGAATTTATTGCTCCGGCTTTTAATGCGATCGCACAACCTTTAGGAGCTAAGTGGGAAATACGTTTTTCTGATACAGTGCCACGCATTGCTATTTGGGTAAGTCGGCAAGACCATTGTCTATTTGATTTAATTTGGCGACAACGCGCTAAAGAATTTATTGCTGAAATTCCTTTAATTATTAGTAACCATTCTAATTTAAAGGTAGTTGCAGAGCAATTTAATATTGACTTCCAGCAGATTCCCATCAATAAAGATAATAAAGCAGAACAAGAAACCCAACAACTAGAATTATTACGCAAGTACAAAATAGATTTAGTTGTATTGGCTAAATATATGCAGATTGTTAGTGCAGATTTTATTAGTCAATTTCCGCAAATTATTAATATACATCATTCATTTTTACCAGCTTTTATCGGTGCAAACCCTTATCACCGAGCTTTTGAACGTGGTGTGAAAATTATTGGTGCAACTGCTCATTATGCCACTGCTGATCTAGATGCAGGGCCAATTATTGAACAGGATGTAGTGCGAGTTAGCCACCGCGATGAAGTTGATGATTTGGTGAGAAAAGGCAAAGATTTGGAGAGAGTTGTATTAGCAAGAGCGGTGCGATCGCACTTGCAAAATCGTGTATTAGTCTATGGTAATAGGACAGTGGTATTTGAGTAATCTGCTAAAGCCGCAAAATACGTCGGTAAGGGCAGGCATTGCCGTGCCCGTACAGCATGGTCTATTTACGTAGTTTACCGCCGTAGGCATCACAGGATAATTGAGAAAAGCCTGGAAACTTCCTCAAGCTTGTTAATTCACATTACAATGCATTTGTACAGTGCCTAAGTCGTAATTTAGAACTAATTAGGAACCAAACTGTACTAATATCGCTTGATAGCTAAAGTTAGTCCATCGGCGATGGGGACAAGAGAGAGAGTAACCCGTTCGTCATGATGTAACTTCTCGTTGAGTGCCCGAATTGATTGGGTGCTTTCATCTTGATTTTGCGGATCAGCAACTTGTCCTGACCATAAAACATTATCAATAGCAATCAATCCACCTGGACGAATTAATTTCAGCGAACGCTCATAATATCCATCATAATTTTCTTTATCAGCATCAATAAAAGCAAAATCAAATGTCTCTGCTTTCCCAGTTGCCAACAAATGATCTAAAGTTTCCAAAGCTGGTGCCAATCGCAGATCGATTTTATCGGCAACCCTGGCTTCTTGCCAATACCGCCGGGCGATCGCAGTAAATTCTTCACTCACATCAGCAGCGATAATCTTGCCATCATCAGGAAGCGCTAAGGCAACTGAGAGTGAGCTATAACCAGTAAATACACCAACTTCCAAGGTTTTCTTCGCTCCAATGAGCTGTACCAGCAGTCTCATAAACTGCCCTTGTTCTGGTGAAATCTGCATTGTGCCTCTGGGATGGCTGGCGGTTTCTTGGCGCAATTTCAAAAGAATCTCCGGTTCTCGTAGCGAAACGGACAAAAGGTAATTATAGAGTTGGTTATCAAGACCTATAGACTGTTTTGGCATGGTAGATGACAGACTTGGAAGAATCTACAGTTATACTATCGCCAAATACTAGTACCGCAAGGCGGAAGTCAAAAGTATTATGGAATAAGCTGTTTAGCACTTTTTAATAGTCTGCCTATTTCCCCCGTCCTGTACTACCTACCATCTCAATTAACAAAACTTGAGGCTTAAGCTAAAAACAAAGGGAATTAAGGACTGTACAAGAAAAATTTTCATATATTCTGGTGTATAAAGTTTATGAGCAATTAGGAAATTTAAAAACCTGCCAAAATGGCAACCAGACTCTGATTAACCAAGTTAAATTGTACAAAGATAAACGACTTCAAGGGTTTTGTTATCAGGGGCTACCACCTAAGTAAATTCCTCTTGTAAAACACTATCTACTAAGTGATTTACAAAAATAACTATTTCTACTAATTATTAGCAGAGGATTTTTCTAGGCAAATAAATATTAATAATTAGGTTTGGCATTTGCTGCAACAGGAATATTAAATGCGTATGGGCGTTGTTGAAGTACGCATTAGCCCCCAAATAATGGGCAACGTCTGTATACATTCCTGTTCACTTCAGTAGCAAATGGCAGAGTGGGAGTTTGAAAGCTGACTGATATGCTTCCTCCCACTCTCTTTTTATAAAAAGGCGTGGGAAAAACCCACTCTTTTTAAAGATGGATGAGAAACGCCCCGATGCGGTTGACGGGTAACAGTCTTTCGTGTTATCCCACCCCTAAAAAGGGATGGGATGATCTTAACAATCAGTATCTCGCAGTATCCCGTAAAAACTCAAGAATCGCTGCATTCACCATCTCAAAAGCACCAGTTGAGGCATCATGATAGCAGTTAGACAAAATTTGTAATCTAGAATTGGGGATATTCTGATGTAATTTTTCACCATGACTAACAGGAAACCAACTATCTTGCTCACCCCACAAAACTAGTGTAGGACACTTAATCGCATTCAGGTTATTTTGAATTTTGGTGAGCATATTTGGCTTCTTTTCTTGCCAATTATCAATTTCTCGCGCCGCTATTTGTAAGTCTTCGGCGACTTTCGCAACCGTACCAGGAAATTCAATAAACGGGTAAGTTATCCAATAAACATCTTCTTGTGTCAAAATTGACGGATCAAATAATACCCCACGCCTTTCTATTGCCATAATTTCTCTCAATAGAGGTGCAAACAAATATGCCAGACGTAGATAGTCAATTGTATGGATTATTTCCAAGGGCGTTTGAGCAAGTACCCACATAGCCCAATGGGGTAGACGTTCGGCAAAAACAGGTACGTTTACTACTACAAGCTGCTCGACTAACTGCGGGTTTTCTTGAGCAAGGGCAAGGGCAATTAATCCCCCCAAAGATTCAGCCACAATCACTGCGGGTTCATCACATAATGCCTCAATAACTCTTTGAAACTCAATAACTTGATGACCGTTATGTTCTCTACGAGACAATGGTTTTTCGGAAAAACCAAAACCTTTGGCATCAAAAGAAATTACCCGGAAATATTTAGATAATGGTGTTATGCTATTGCGCCAATTATAGCTCCAACTACCCATCCCATGTAGTAAAATTAGCGGTTTACCTTTACCTTTTTCGCCATAAGCAATTTGTACAGGATATCCTTTAGCATCAGTAATAACTAGACTTTGACGCCCTTTAGGGAAAGTAGCTTGCCACCAATCTTTCATTCTGTTATCAATAAATAATTGAACTAATTCTAGGGGTTTAAGTAAAGACCAACTAACAAGCAGCAAGCTTTGTGCCGGAGTCTAAATCCGAGTTGCAAAACTTAACTATTAATTACAAATTATATCAAATCCGTTTATATCAGAATTATTCCCCTTTTCCCTGCCTCAGAGTGTCTGCGGTTTTTTAATCATTCGGATGCTACCGATTTGATATTACAAATTACGTAGCTTGCTTCTCACCGGAGGCGAGTATTACAAATTATTTTAACCGCCTGTTAAAAAATTCCACAGCATTCTAATTAGTAATACTGGCAATGCTACTAAAACAATGGCAATCAGCAACAATCCAACTAAAACGGCAAAGATAAACCACTTATTCGCACTCTTTTGCTGGCTAGGAAACTTTAAGTAGTCTTCTAATAGCTTGATATTATTAGTGTTAGCTTTCCAGGCAAAATCAAAAAAGTCTCCTAAAACTGGGACAGCGCCTACCAAGCCATCAATAATCACATTCAGAACCATTTTGCCTAAAGTGGCTTTAGATACACCCAGCCGTGCTGCTTCTAAAATGATGTAGCTAGAAAACATGATTCCTAAAAAATCACCACCAATAGGTATAAGTCCGACAATTGGATCTAGACCAAAACCAATCTGCGTACCAGGAATGGTAATAACATTATCCAGCAGCCGACTTAACTGACGCAGACGCTTCAAGGTGGGTGCTTTGGCATCAGGTTCAATCATCGAAAAGCGAGAAGGAGAATCAGGCATCAAAGCGATCGCTAACTTTGTATTGAATCGTTAGACATTTTACTCCCCTACTGAACTTTTGCAAAAATTTCCTCAGGGATTTATAACGATATTTACAATTTAATATTTTTTATCAGATTCTGACTGTGCTTTTGCCGCATATCTTCGCCGACAGTCACATTCAGCTGATCGCCAATTAATAGAACAGCAGCGCTCATTGACAGCCAAAGCATTAAAACTATCACAGCCCCTACTGCACCATAGACTTTATTATAATTGCCAAAATTCGCCACATAAAGCCGAAATAGGGCAGACAATATTGCCCAGAAAACAGCTGCTAAAATTGCTCCAGGCATCATTGGCGTGCCTGGGTTCCACTGGCTAGGACCATAGCGATAGACAAAGCTAAAAGCAACAGCAACAATACTTAAAGCTAAGGGCCAGCGTAACAACTGCCAAAGATGCAACAAGAAGATCAAAGAACCATTTTCGCGCACTACCATTCCCAACAGTAGGTCACTAATAAACACTAAGAAAGAAGCCAAAACTAAAAGCAACATAGTACCGACTGTTAATCCCAAAGAGACAAGTTTGGCTTTCCAAAAGGGACGGATCTCTTCTGGAGGAATTTGATGGATTTGGTCGAAGGCGGTCATAGCGGTACTCACCGCCCCAGAAGCAGTCCAAATTGCTAATATAAAGCTCAGAGAAAATAAACCACTGTTTCTAGAATTGGTAATTTCTGTGGTAGCAAAATCACGAATTAGAATCAGGGCTTCTTCAGGTAAAACTTGACTGAGTTGTGCCGCTAGCTGTTTAAAGGTAGCTTGTAAAGATTCTACCAATAAGCCAATGGCTGTGAGGACAGCAAGAATCGCTGGAAACAGAGACAATATAGCATTGAAGGCAATTTCCGAGGCAAGTCCCATCAATCGCCTTTCGATTGTTCTGGCAAAAGTTTTTTTGAGTGTGCGCCAATTGAGGTGGCGAAAGAAACGGAAAAAACGAGGCTTTGGCATAACTCAAGAGTTAAAACTGGTTAGTTTATTAACTACTGTGCCAAATTTTGTATAGCGATCGCATTTATCTTTTTAACGCAACAACACCGAGTGGGGAGTCTAATGGCTCTTGACTAATGACTAATCACTAATGACCATTGACTAATAACTAATGACTATTAACTTATGAATCAAAATTTAACACAACAGTGGTTAACAGAAATTCAAACACTCAAAGAGCAGATGGCGGGACTTCAGAGTGATCGCGATGTAGCTTGGGAAAGTGCCCAAAAATGGCGTCAGCTTTACAACACAGAAGCAGAACAACGTCGCACAGATGCCCAACTGTCCCAACAGGCGATCGCATCCCTCAAGGCAGACTTGCATAAACTCCGGGGACTGGAGGTTGAGACACTGGCTGCTGGGACACCAGCAACAGCGATCAAACAAGAAATAGAACAACTAAAATCTGTGGAGGACTTACAAGCTAAACTCATCGTTGTAATCAAAGAACGCGATCGCCTCTTGCAAGCTTTGAAAACTGAGCAGGATAACCACGCTCAAACCCGCAATAGCCTTACTACTGCCTTAGGTGATGCTATTGATAGCTTGACACAGGAACGAGCCAGAAAAGAAAAAGAGAGTAAATAAAGAGTTTGTAGTAAACTCCTTAACCGACAAAAAAAGGATACAGAGCAACTAAATTTATTTATGAGGATTATTAATTTTGAATTTTAAATTTTGAATTCAAAGCAAAGCGACGTGATGCTATCCTTGTATTGGCTGAATGCCGGATGCAATTAATGTCTCTATCGACTTGCTATCTAGGGGTTGCGAGAAAAAATATCCCTGTGCATATTTACATTTCATTGCTCTAAGTTGTGCCAGTTGCTCTGCTGTTTCTATGCCCTCTGCTATTACATTTATATTTAGACTTTGTGCTAGGGTGATGATCGCTTGGACAATTTCCAAGTTTTCCCCATTAACACCAATCTTGGTAACAAAAGAACGATCAATTTTCAAGGCATTACTTGGAAAGCGGTGCAGGTAACTCAAGGATGAATAGCCTATACCAAAATCATCTAAATGTAATTGGATATTCATCTTTTGCAGTCGCAATAGCATAAAAGTTGCTGATTCAATATTTTCCATCAGTACACTTTCGGTAATCTCCAGCTTTAAATTGCTGCCTTCTAGACCAGTCTCTTGGATAATTTGGTTAATTTGTTCAATTAGCTTAGGTTGTGAAAATTGTTTAGTGGAAAGATTTACACTGATTGTCAAGGGTGGGTCAGTAGGAAATTGTATTTGCCAAGCACGCATCTGACGACAAGCCTCGCCTAGTACCCAATAACCAATAGGGATAATCAACCCAGTTTCTTCTGCTAGTGGAATAAAGTTGTCTGGAGTAACTAATCCCAGTTGTGGGTGCTGCCAGCGAACGAGAGCCTCGAAGCCAATAATTTTGTAAGTTTCTAACAAAACAATTGGCTGGTAGTAAACCTGAAACTCCTGGCGTTCAACTGCCCGCCGTAGATCCATCTCTAACTCTAATAGCTTTGTTTGTTGGCTGTACATGGTTGAGTCAAATATCTCATGGCGTGCCTTACCCAATGCTTTAGCACGATACATTGCTATGTCAGCATCGCGCAGGAGTTCCTCTGGTAGGCTGTAACTACCCGTGCTTAGGGTGATGCCAATACTAACGGTAGTAAATACCTCATATCCACTGAGTTGGAATGCAGATGTTAGAGCTTCGTGTATTCGCTCCACTACGTTTGTTACGTCATTGATGTTGTTGAGATCATCAAGCAAAATTGTAAACTCATCTCCCCCTAGACGGGCAACGGTATCTCCAGTACGCAGACAGTTCTCCAGCCTGCGTGCAAGGGCAGTTAATAGTTGATCACCAATCATGTGGCCAAGACTGTCGTTGATAACCTTGAAGCGATCTAGGTCTAGAAACAGAACAGCAAATGTATAGTCTGGACGTCGTTTTGCCAGCATAAGCGCACGTTCTAGCCGTTCCATAAATAAAGCGCGATTTGGCAGACCGGTTAGTACATCATGAAAGGCGTCATAAATTAATTGCGCCTCTGCAAGTTTTAGAGCAGTAATATTGCGAGAAATACTTAAAACAAAATATACTGAACCATCGCTAGCTAATTCAGGCACAAGACGGGTATGGTAATATCTTGTTTGGGAAGCGATCGCTAAACTGCATTCAAACTCAGTTTCTTGCTTAGTTTCAAAAACTTGCCCAAGCTTGCGATCGCATATCCAGCAAAATTCTTCTGGCAATTTTAACTCTGCGTTTGTTTTGCCGATAAATATTTCAGTTGATATCCCTGTAATCTTTTCAATAGCTGGATTGACGTAAACGTAGCGCAATTGAGTGTTAAATCTGGAAATAATATCAGGTGCATTTTCAACTAGTGCTCTAAATTCTTGCTGGCGACGTGCTAGCGCCTCCAATATCTGCTTACGCTCGGTGATATCCTGAAAGACCAAAACTGCACCTGTAATGTTACCGTTGTCATCTTTAATAGGTGCAACGCTATCATCAATTGGTGTTTCTGTACCGTTTTTAGCAATAAGTATAGTCTGTTCTGGTAGACCGACTGTAACACCTGACCGAAGGACTTGCATTACAGGACTTTCAATTATTGTACGAGTTTCTCCATGAGCAATATTGAATACTTCTGTTGCTTCTTTACCAAATGCATCTGAATAATTCCAACCCGTCAGTTCTTCTGCAATAGGATTCATAAAAGTCACAGATCCAGATGCGTCGCTAGTAATCACAGCATCTCCAATACTTTTAAGTACAGTAGTCAGCCATTGTTCATTCTGTTTTAATTTTTTTTCCGTCCGATGTTTAGAAAGAGTAATTTCAATAGTGAACTTTAATTCTTTTTCTTTGAAAGGTTTGAGAATGTAGCCAAACGGCTCTGTTCCCTTTGCTCGCTCCAATGTTGATTCATCTGCATTAGCAGTAAGATATATTACTGGAATATTAAAAATATTATGAATTATCTGAGCAGCCTCTACACCGTCCATCTTTCCCTTGAGGTGAATATCCATTAAAACCAAATCTAAAGAATTATTTGCTGCTTTCTTAATTGCTTCTTCTCCAGAATCGGCAAGCTCCAGAACAGTGTATCCAAATTTTCGTAGCCGATTTTGTATATCCATTGCTACGATGATTTCATCTTCAACAACTAATATATTTACTGGGTTCATGAGCTTTTTAAATTATAAATTTAAGAGATTTTATTCGGAAATATAATTTTATACTTCACTCCGTTATTGATGCTAAAATCGATATTGCCTCGTAGCTGATGTGTTAGGCCTTTTACTAATCGCAGACCTAATGATTCTGTAGATTGAAAGTCAAAATCTTGGGCAACACCGACACCATTATCACTGATAGTAAGTGTAAATAGATTTGCTTCTATGGAATAAAAATCAATACAAATTTCTCCCGGTTGTTTTTCAGGAAATGCATATTTTAGGGAATTTGAAATAAGTTCATTGATAATTAAGCCGCAAGGAATAGCTGCATCAATGGCTAGAAAAACATCCTTAACGTTCATTTTCAAGGTAATAGCGCTGGAATTAACGTTGTATGAATAAAATAAATTAGTTACTAAATCTTGGATATAGTCAGCAAAATTTATTCTTGCCAGGTCTTGAGATTGATATAGTTTCTCGTGGATCAAAGCCATTGATTCAATCCGGTTCTGGCTATCTTTGAATACCTCAATGGCTTGATTGTCCTTGAGATACTCTGCTTGCAGGTTGAGCAGACTAGAAATAATCTGCAAATTATTTTTTACGCGATGATGGATTTCTTTCAATAGCACTTCTTTTTCTTGAAGCGACGCTTTAATCTGCTCCTCTGCTTGTTTACGTTCCCGTCTCACTTGCGCCTCACGCAACTCGCGGGCAACAGCAGGAATAAGTCGCGCTAGATTGCCTTTAATAATGTAGTCATGGGCACCAGCTTTCATCGCAGCTACTGCGGTATCTTCACCAATAGTGCCTGAGACAATAATAAATGGCAGGTCAAGTTCGCTGTCTTTGACCTGCTTCAATGCAGCAGGGGCGCTAAAAGTGGGCATGGAATAATCGCAGATGACAACATCCCATGTTTGCCCTGCGATCGCAGCTTTCATGGCTGTGGGTGTATCAATCCGTTCAGAGGTTACTTCATAGCCACCACGTTGCAGTTCACGCAGCACCAAAAAAGCATCATCTTCTGAATCCTCAACAAGTAATACGCGCAGAGGTGTACCCATACCCATCTAAAACTATACTCTCGGCGGTGATTCGTTTAAAACAAACCAGTACAACCCTAGTTGTCGCACTGATTCACTAAATTGGGAAAAATCCACTGGTTTGCGAACATAGCTGTTGGCACCCAAGCTGTAACCATTGATTAAGTCTTGCTCCTCCTTGGATGAGGTCAGAATGACCACTGGAAGGATTTTTGTTCTGTCGTCGGCCCGCAGGTGTCGCAAAACTTCCAGACCATCCATTTTAGGCAACTTCAAATCTAAGAGGATCAGATGGGGCATAACGCTCATGTCGCGATCGGCGTACATACCTTTACCAAAGAGATAATCTAGGGCTTCTACCCCATCGCGTGCCACCACCACGTCGTTCATAATATTGTTTTTCTTGAGTGCGCGTAAGGTTAGCGCTTCATCGTCGGGATTGTCTTCTACAAGTAAAATCATGATGTATAGCGTTTCCTATAGTTAGAGGGTGAAGTAAAATGTTGCGCCTTGCTCTACTGCACTTTCGGCCCAAACACGGCCACCATGACGGTGAATAATTCGCTGCACAGTAGCTAGTCCAATGCCAGTGCCTTCAAACTCAGTCATAGCATGCAGGCGCTGGAAAGCACCGAAGAGTTTCTCAACATAGGCCATATCGAAGCCTGTGCCATCATCACGGACAAAATACACATGGGTGTTATCTTGCTGCAAAAGCCCAAATTCTATGCGTGCTTTTTGATGTTTTCCTGTAAACTTCCACGCATTACCCAGCAGGTTTTCTAGCACGATCCGTAACAGATGAGTATCACCATTGGTAACTAATCCCGGTGTAATAGCAAACTCTACTTGGCGTTCTGGTTGTGTTTTGTGCAACTCTGTAGCGATCGCCTCTACCAGTGCGCTCAGATCAACCTCTTCGTAACGCATCTCACTGCGCGTTAGTCTTGACAGATTCAGTAAATCGTCGATCAGTTGTGCCATTCGCTGGGTGGCTGCACGCACTCTCTGGAGGTAGTTTTGGCCTAGCGCGTCTAGCTTGTCACTATAATCTTCTAGTAGCGCTTGGCTAAAGCCGTCGATGCTCCGTAAGGGGGCCCGCAGATCGTGAGAGACAGAATAACTAAATGCTTCCATCTCTTTGTTAGTAGCTTCGAGTTGTGCTGTGCGTTCTGCGACTCGCCCCTCAAGCTGGACGTTCAGGCGCAGAATCTCTGACTCGGCCTTTTTGCGCTCATTAATTTCAGTTTGTAATTCTTCGTTAGTGTTTCTAAGTTCGGCAGTTCGTTTGTTAACCTCTATTTCTAACTCATCACGAGCCTTTTGCAAATAATTTTCCATCCGCTTGCGTTTGACGAGTTCCTGATTGGTGATTATGGCTGCTAAACCGACGATCGCAGAAGCTAGAATGCTGCCAAAAATAGTCAGCAAAGTTGTTTGATGAGCGCTGGCATTCGCCTCTATTGACCGTTCTTTCAACAACTCATTCTCTTCCTTCTCCATAGCTGTAGTGAGCATTCGGATGTCTTCCATGCTTTGCTCACCCTGATCTGTCTGAACTATTTGCAGCGCGGACTCTAAATCTTTGCTCCTGGCCTTAATCGCCTGTTCCATCAAAACCAGTTTTTTGGCAATCAGGGGTTCAAGGTTATCGAGCCGTCGCTGTTGATTGGGGTTATCCGCAGTCAATTGGCGCAGAGCCTTGAGTTTTTGATCAATCTCGCCAGTTGCATTGCGATACGGTTTCAGATACTTTTCTTTTCCCGTGAGAAGATAGCCCCGTTGTCCAGTCTCTGCATCTTTGACCCGTGACATTACTTCTTTAGTCTTTTCAAGCACCTCGCGTGTATGTGTGACCCATTGAGCGTTTTCTCTATACTGAAGCAAACTAAGATACGAGACTGCCCCAACACCAGCCATAATTGCGACTGCTATTACAAAACTGCCCGTATTCTTTTTGTAAATAGCCCATTCCATTTTTTACCTTCCTAATTGAAAAAGTAGCCACTGACTGAAGTGGTAAAAACGGTGAGCCAGCTCTGTAGACGGTTAACAGCGTTAGCGTCTTTGTTCAGCGCCCCGTATGCAAGCAAAAGGGTGACTAGCAGCTCCAGTCCAAGCGGCTATATCTTCGTTCCACCAAACAATACCCATGAAAAACTTTTGGTATTCTTAAATAAGAAGTATGAAAATGATTTTGTTTAATGTCAAAACCCATATAGAGACGCGATATCTCGCGTCTCTATATTTGTATTCATACTTGAAATCAGTAATACCAAAAGTTTTTCACCGTACTACTTGTCATAGCCTTGGGAACTGATACCAAGTTTCTTAACTTCAAGAGCAAATTAGCTCTAATAAAGGATATCTATAATTAGTTAATTATTGTGAGCGTATATTTTCTGACTCATAAAAAGGCAAATAATAAATTTTGTTCAATTATTCAGTATATTTCCCCACCCATCTTCAAGAGATTTTCGCTTGCATGAATTATGCCAATGTGATATATAACCTCAGCAATTGCACTATAAAACTTTTATTTATTAGCTTGATATTAAATTGACACATTAAATACGTAGACTAAATAGAGACATACTAGATACGTAGAATAGATAGAGACATAAAATTACTTTTGCGCCCATTCCGGCCATTTAGTTTCCATAGTTTTTCCCTATTGAATGTAGAGACGTTACATTTGACGTCTCTACATACAGCAGATTGCAAATAAGGGAGGTACAAAATGCAGGACTCACGGATCAGATATAAAGAGTTTCTATCTCCTGCCTCCCAACTCTTGGAGAGGCTGCGCCCGAAGCGTAGCTATGCCGCAGGGTTTACGGCTGCGCTCAGTGACCTCCTGCCTCCTGCCTCCAAACCCGTAGCTTTGTACTTCATGCAAAAAAACTGCTGTAATTCTAAAGATGGCTATTAAGCATCATCTAAAGCCGCAATTCCAGGCAATACCTTGCCTTCAAGCAACTCCAAGCTAGCACCGCCGCCGGTAGAGATGTGGCTCATTTGGTCGGCTAAACCAACTTTTTCCACAGCCGCTACTGAGTCGCCGCCGCCAATGATGGTGGTTGTGCCAGTTTTACCAATTTCGGCAAGGGTATGAGCGATCGCTTCGGTACCTACCGCAAATTTATCAAACTCAAACACACCCATTGGCCCGTTCCAAATTACCGTTTTGGTATCTGCAAGAGCTTCTTGGAAAACTTTCACCGAGTCTGGCCCAATATCTAAACCCATCCAACCATCTGGGATATTCTCAATGCTAACGGTTTGAGAATTGGCATCAGGGGCAAAGTTATCTGCCACTACCACATCTGTGGGAAGCAATAAAGCAACGCCTCGTTCTTTAGCCTTAGCTTCTAAAGACTTCGCTAGTTCTAGCTTGTCTTCTTCTACCAACGATTTACCGACATTCAAACCACGAGCTTTGTAGAAGGTGAAAATCATTCCACCACCGATGATCAGCTTGTCGCATTTCTCTAGCAGTGTTTCAATTACACCAATTTTGCTGGAAACCTTGGAACCGCCAATAATCGCCGCCAAAGGACGTTGGGGATTTTCAATGGCATTTTGCAGATATTGCAATTCCTTCTCAACTAAATATCCAGCCACAGAAGGACTGAGGAATTTTGTCACGCCTTCAGTAGAAGCGTGGGCGCGGTGTGCAGTACCAAAAGCATCATTTACATAAAAATCAGCATTAGCTGCCAATTTTTTCGCAAATTCTGGGTCGTTTTTCTCTTCTTCTTTGTAAAAACGGACATTTTCCAGCAACAGCACTTGGCCATTTTGCAACGCACCAACTTTAGCTGCAACTTCATCGCCAATAGAGTCATCAGTTTTAATGACTTCTTGCCCCAGTAACTCAGATAGACGCTTGGCAACGGGAGTTAGGCGTAACTTATCATCCACACCCTTGGGACGACCAAAATGGCTGGTGAGAATGACCTTAGCTCCCTTCTGCGTCAAATCTTTAATGGTTGGTAAAGCGGCGCGAATGCGAGTATCGTCGGTAATATTGCCTTGATCATCCACAGGCACATTAAAGTCAACCCGCACTAAAGCACGTTTCCCAGAGATATCAGCCGAAGATAAACTTGCTAAACTTTTTTTGGACACACCAAACTCTCCTGATTGCCTTTTTGTTATTGTTTTGAAAGTAGAACCATCAAGATTTTACCGGAGTCAGGGGTACCCAAGTGACAGAGATATTTAAGACAGTACTATTTCCTATTGATCAAAGCCGGGAAACGCGGGAAGCTGCTGATGTAGTTACCAACGTAGTCAAAAAGTACAGCAGTCGCTTGGTGCTGCTGTCTGTGGTGGAAGAACCGCCAAAAGACGCGGCTAGTGCAGATGATCCGATGGTGTCACCAGAGGTAGTTGCCAAGCTGCTAGAAAATGCTCAATCTTTATTTTCTGGGCAAGGAATTCAATCCGAAATCCTGGAAAGGCAAGGTAAACCAGCTTTTACTATCTGCGATGTCGCTGATGAAATCGGCGCCGATTTAATCATCATGGGATGTCGGGGGCTAGGCTTGACTGAAGAGGGGGCAGATGATAGTGTTACCACTCGCGTGATTAATCTTTCCCCTTGCCCAGTGCTGATTGTGCCCTAGCAGTCGTTAGTGCCCAAAAGCTAGTTGTTGCTGAATACTGATAGATTTGTAGCGATCGCCAATAAGGGACTTCCAAATAAAAAATATTCCATCCCTGCGGGACGCTTGGCGTAGCTTGCTTCCCCCAAGGGGTACGCTTTTAGGGTAGAGGAGCAGGTAGTCACTGAGCATAGCCGAAGTGGAGCAGGGGGAGGAAAAGTCCTTTTGATTCCAAAAATTGGATAATCTATTTTTTGGAGTTCCCTTATTTAAATACTTTAAATATTTTTGAAATTCATCTTAATTTTTCTTAAGAAATTAAGATGGGTTTGTTTTGTAATATTAGCCCCTCTGCGCGATGCGCTGCTGGAAGATCACCACCATAAGTAGAAAGCCGCCACGGAGTACGAGCTGCCACCACGGAGTAATAGTCCCCTCAAGATTCAGAAGGTTGTACATCATTCCTAAGAGAAGGACACCGACCAGCGTCGGAAACACGCTCCCCTGCCCCCCTGCAAGAAACGTTCCTCCCATGACGGTCGCGGCGATCGCATCTGTCTCCCAGCCAAAGGCAGCCACAGGCTGACCCGCCCCTAAACGGCCTGCGAGAACAACACCGGCAAGCCCTGAAAGCAGACCGCTAAGGGTGTAGACCGCGAGTTTAACTCGGTTTGGGTTCACGCCCATGAGCCGGGAAGCCTCCTCGTTGTCACCAACAGCGAACATATGCAACCCTAATCGGCTCCTGTGCAGCATAAACCAAGCTGCAAAATATAAGAGCGCAACCATAATCACGGGGATAGGGACAGAAGCAATGAACCCCCTACCCAGCCAAACAAGTCCCGATGCTGCCGATGATATGGCAATGGACTTTTCCTCGGTGATACTTAACGCCAGCCCGCGTGCAGCGCTGGCAGTAAATAATGTAACAACGAACGGCTGGAGACGCGCACGCGACACAAGAAGACCGTTTACCAGACCGAGCAACGTGGTGCTGGCAATGCCGCCAACGATTGCCACGAAACTTCCTTGCCCGGCGAGCATTGCTGCGACAACGCCGCCTAGAGCGACGAGGGAACCTACGGAGAGATCGATTCCTCCACTCACGATTACGACAGTCATGCCCAGTGCGACGATCGCCAGCATACTGTTCTGTCGCATGATGTTCATGAGATTAAGAGGTGTCAGGAAGGTTTCATAACGAAAAGATGCGAAAACAGCCAAACTAAGGAGTATGAGCAGCAAGCCCTGCGAGGTGAGGAGCTTGGCGAGACGCTTCCCAGCAAGCGCAAGTGACCTTGTAGCAGCCATGACGCGTTAAACCTCCTTAGGACGCTGTAAAAAAATGGCGAAAAGAATGATTACGGATTTTAAAACTAATGACCAGGTGAAGGGAATCAGGAGCATATTGAAACTGGTGGAGATCACCTGCATAAGCAAGGCTCCTACAACAGTTCCGAGAATATTCGCACGGCCGCCGGAGAAGGGCGTGCCGCCAACAACAACGGCTGCGATCGCATCGAATTCGGCGTTGACACCAACCTTACTAGGATCGCCCATACCGAGCCTCGCTGTCTCGACCAGTCCGGCTAGCCCCGCAAGCAGGGCACTAATTATATAGACGATGTATTTCACACGTTCCGCACGGATGCCCGCAAGCCGTGCGGCCTCTTCGTTGCCGCCGACTGCAACAATATGACGCCCAAAAAGCGTAGAGCGGATACAGAAGAAGGCTCCTGCAATGACGACTCCGGCAATTACAACCTGAATTGGTATAAAACCGAGATAGCCCTTTCCGAGCGCTTCAAAGGTGGGATGGACGAAGGGAACGAGCTTACCGTCTCCGACGACCTGAGCGACCCCACGCCATAAGATTAGAGCCGCCAAGGTAGTGATCAGGGCGTCAAGTTTCAAGCGTGAGATCAGAAAGCCATTGAGAAGACCAACCAACAGAGCAACGCACAAGGCAAACGAGATGGCAACAGTTATCCCATACTTAATAAACAATGCCACAATGACTGAAACCAATGCCATAGTAGAGCCGACCGTGAGATCGATGCCACGCGAGGCAATCACAAATGTCATCCCAACGGCAATAAACATTGTCGTGGATACTTGGAGCAACATATTCAGGGTGTTGCTAAGTGTAGCGAAACGTGGGGTGAAGACGGCGTTCGCAACATAGAGAATTAAAAGCGCCGCAGATGCACCGAAGTTTGGATTCCACAGGGTTCCCCAACCCCGATCAGACTTCTTGCTATTCATTTTCTGTCTTATTCTGTTTCACACTATCTATCGACGGCTTCCTGACGATCTGCACCTTCCGCCATTACATGCAGAATTGTCTTGATGTTCTTCTGTTCGCCACTGAGTTGGGCGATTGACTGCCCGTCACGGAGAACGACGACACGTTGCGAACCTTCAACTAGCTCCTCCACTTCCGACGAAATCATCAGAACCCCCAGCCCTTGCTTTGCTAGTTCGGCGATCAGCCGTTGGATCTCGCCCTTTGCACCAACGTCTATACCACGAGTTGGCTCGTCAAGGAGAAGAAGTTTTGTATTCTTGCACAGCCATCGTGCCAGAAGAACCTTCTGCTGATTGCCGCCCGATAGTTCGTGGATCTTTTGTTCGGTGCTAGCTGCCTTAATTCCAAGGCGCTGCATGAAACGGTCAACTAGCTCGTTCTGTCGTTTCCGGGAAACGATGCCCCATTGTGTAAGGTTCGGTAGTGCAGCGAGTGTGAGGTTTTCTCGCACCGAAAGCTCAGGGATAATGCCGTCCGCTTTCCGATCCTCTGAAAGGAAAGCTATCCCAGCGTCGATGGCATCATGAGGATCACGCAGGGACAAAAGACTACCTTCAAATTTTACGGTTCCATGTTCAAGTGGTTCAGCCCCGAACAGAGCACGCAGCGTTTCACTACGACCAGAGCCGAGTAAACCCGCAAGCCCGACGATTTCACCATGCCGGATTTCAATCGATACACCATCAAGCCGTTTCTTATATTTGAGAGCTTCCGCTTGCAGCAACACTGGCCGACCTACCGCATTTTGCGACCCTCCTGCGAACGCCGTGACTCCTTTGCTCACCTCTTCTGGTTCACGACCCAGCATATGACAGACGAGTTCTAGACGATTGAGCGTGGTCAGCGATCGCGTTACAATGTTGCGCCCATCACGTAGAACCGTCACGCGATCACACACGGTATAGAGTTCTTCAAAACGGTGGCTGACGTAAATGATGGACGTCCCTTCCGACTTTAGCCGCCGCATGACGTTAAAAAGAACAGAAACCTCAGTTTCGGTAAGCGAACTCGTGGGTTCATCGAGGATAAGCACACGCGCACCAAAAGATATAGCACGCGCGATCGCCACCATTTGCCGATGGGCAATATTTAGCGAACCAACTACCAAGCGCGGGTCAATATGCAACCCCAGGCGCTCCAATATCTCGGATGCCTCGGTATTCATCCGCCGTCTGTCAATAATCCCAAAGCGATGCGGCTCTCTGCCAAGAAAAATATTCTCAGCAACAGTCCGGAAACCCACGAGCTGGATCTCCTGGTATACAGCTACGATGCCTACCGCCTGCGCTTCGTTCGGGTTCTGGAATGCGACAGGACTCTCGTTATAATCTATAACACCAAAGTCCCGCCGATATGCTCCCGTCATAATCTTGATGAGTGTCGATTTGCCAGCACCGTTTTCTCCAACCAGTGCATGGATCTCTCCCGCCTTTAGATCAAAATCGACGCTTTGGAGCGCCGACACGCCAGAAAAACTTTTCTTTATGCCCCTCATACACAAGACAGTTTGAGTTGCCTGAGTCATCGGCTTTACCTAATTTTTGTCCTGATACCCCATAGTCATCTTTTTTATTCATCGTCCAGGTTCAACATATTTCCTGGCTATCTTTTCTTGATTTATATGGCGCAAGAAGCTCGGAATACAATTATGCTTGACTTTTGACAAATGACTTTTGACTTCCGCCTTGCGGTACTAGTAGTCTGCCAAGGCAACTTTGCGAGGTTTATGGTAAGAAAATCAAGTTCTTTTCTCCCCCTGCTCCCTCTGCTCCCTCTGCTCTCTCTGCCTGCCTTCACCCGTTATTTTTGGGTTCTACTAGTTAGTATGCTTCATCCACAAAATCTTTGGCGTTTGTCACATCGAAGAGTCTGTCCTCAAGAATTATTCTAGGAGGAATCTTTTTGCCGGCAAAATACTTCTCCATCGTAGCGAAAACAAGCGGGCCAAAACGCGGGTTCGACTCTACACTCACACCAAGTTCGCCGCGAATAATCGCCTCAAGCGCGGCTTTTTGACCGTCGATTGAAACGACGATCACATCCTTACCAGGCTTCATACTTGCTGATTTGAGAGCCTGGATGGCACCCAATGCCATTTCATCATTGTGAGCATACACTGCGGTAATATCAGAACCCTTAGCCTGGATGATGTTTTCCATTACACGCACAGCCGCAGCCCGCGAAAAATCCGCCGTCTGCGTGGCGATGATCTTCATATTAGGATAACTGGCGATCGCATCACGAAACCCTTTTGCCCGATCAATTGCGACCGATGACCCTGCTGTTCCGGTGAGTTCCACGATAGACGCCTTGCCATCAGTAGCCTGAGCCAGCCATTTGCCAACGCGGCGACCTTGGACGATAAAATCCGATCCAAGAAAGCTGACGAAATGCTCACCTGGTTTTCCCGCAGCTTCACGGTCGATGAGAAACACCGGTATTTTTGCCGCTCTTGCTGCTTCGAGAGCAGGTGTAAGACCCTCATATTCGCGTGGCGCAAGAAATATGGCATCGACTTGTCTTGCAATCAAATCTTCGATGTCGGCAAATTGCTTCGACGTCTGTCCTTGAGCATCTGTCATCAAGAAATCGTAAGTTTCCTTACGTTTGGCGGCCTCTTCTTTGATGCTATTCGTTTCGGCGATGCGCCACGGGCCGATGTTCTCCGTCTGCGAAAATCCGACAATTTTTTTCGTTTTCTCGCGTACACAGCCATACAGCGAGAATGCCGCAACAGTAATCACAGCGTAGGCGCTAAATACCAGAAATCTTGAAATATAGACTTGGACACCTGAGTATCTAAAACAGGTTTCATTCTTCATCTAAAACTGACGGTTGACGGTTAACGGTTAACTGTTAACTGTTAACAGTCAACAGTCTTTCGTGTTATCCCATCCTTTAAAAGGAGATGGGATCAGCTTAATAGGCTGTCAATAATTGCCGAATTAACCTGGCTACAGCCTTTTGCGTGAAGCGGTTAGCAATTTGTTGACCCAAACGTTGCACATCTGAATTTACCAATAACTGGGCAATTTGCGGCGCAAGTTGCACTGGGTCAAAGCCTCGTGTTTCTCTAAGAATACCTAATATACGTTTGATATGCTCTAAGGTTTGTTGTTGCTCAACTGTCGCCGCCGGAGTTTCATTAACTGCTGTCAACCCAACGCGTTCCCGCAGCAAATAGGTGAAGTTATGCAAAACATTTTTACCTAAAGCATCGAGTCCGTTAACAGATTCATCTACTAGCTTGTCACGAATAAAAGCACCGCGTTCAGATGCCAGAAATTCTATCCCCTGATTCAGCACTAAATTAAAGTCGTAGTCTTGACTATTACGCGCATTTTTTAACAAGTTTTCTAAGCGGTTCCAACGAAATCTGCCATCTTTAAAGAGCAAATCTTGCAATGATGCTCTTAATTGCGGTGCTGGATCGGTTAACAGGCGTTTAGAAACGTAGGGATAAGCTTCGCTGAGGACTTTAAAGTTGGGATCTATATATATTGCAATACCTTCTAGCGTCACCAAGGAGCGGATAATTAAGGCGTAGTAGGGCGGTACACGGAAAGGATATTCATACATTAAAGCCGATAGTTCATCGGTGATACTTTTAATGTTAAGTTCGGCAACACTGGCTCCTTGGGCATCAGCAAAGACTCTGGCAAAGGCTGGAATAATTGGCGTTAAATCTGTTTCTGGTGATAAGAAATCTAACTTAACGTAGTCTTTTGCTAATCCTTCAAAGTCGCGGTTGACGACGTGGACGATCGCTTCAATTAAACCATAACGCTGTGCTGGCTTAATCTCGCTCATCATTCCAAAGTCGAGATAAGCTAATTTACCATCAGTTGTTGCTAACAAATTACCAGGATGGGGATCTGCATGGAAAAATCCATGTTCTAGCAGCTGGCGCAGGGAACACTGCACACCCACTTCAATTAGATAACGAGCATCTATACCTTGGGCGCTAATTTCTTCTGTCTGGGTTAATTTAGTACCGTTAATCCACTCCATCGTTAAGACGCGGCGATTGGTATATTCCCAGTAAATTTTCGGTACATATACGTCTTTCATGTGACCGTATAACTGGAAAAATCGCTCGGCATTTTCACCCTCGTGGATGTAATCCATCTCTTCAAAAATGCGATCGCCTAATTCATCCAGAATCCCAACTAAGTCACTTCTTACCCGTTTAACCTTTTTCTGCACCCAAGCAGCGAGATTACGCAAGATATATAAGTCAATGGTAATCCCCTCTCTTAAGTCGGGGCGTTGGACTTTAACGGCGACTTCTTCACCAGTTTTTAGCTTACCTTTATAAACTTGCCCCAAGGAAGCCGCAGCAATTGGCTGGGCTGAAAGTTCTGGGTAAACCTCTTCTGGAGGCGCACCTAGTTCTTCTTTGATAAACTGGTAAGCAAGTTCGTTCGGAAAAGGCGGTAATTGGTCTTGTAGCTTAGTTAATTCTTCTAGGTATACGGGAGGAACTAAATCCGGTCTGGTAGATAAAGCTTGCCCAATTTTGATGTAAGCAGGCCCCAGTTGGGTCAGCAATACTCGTAGCTGGGTGGCTCGGCGGCGGTCATTTTTGACGACAATTCCCCGTTTACTATCCGACCACAACCCAAAAGCAAAGGATAGAGCTGGCCCCAACACGGCGAAAATCCGCCGTAGAACTTGCATTTTTCTGTTTTGGTAATGCGCCGCTATGCCTACGGGATCGTAAAGAATCTCAGGTTGGGCTGTTGTTCTCAACTGTTGGGCTGCTAAGAGTCTTGGCGAGCGCACAACTAAGCTTGGTGTACCATTTTCTGGCACTACATCAATAACGTCCAGTTCGCCTCGGCTATTTATGCCGTTGCGGCTGTCCTCCTGAATCGGTCGGGAACTAGGGGGAAGTGTCTTAACAATCATGAAGAAGGCCACCAGTCAGAACGATCACATTAAGGATTGTAACAATATGTTGAAGAATTGGACATGGGCCATTAGACATTGAGCATTAGAATTAAAATAATTCTTTTTCAGTACCCAATCGCCAGTACCCAGTGGTTTGGTACACTTAAATGGGCATACTAGTTCAATAGTAGTAGGTATTGCTAGTTGCTAAAAGATGAGACTTATTATCCTGTAAGTTGGAAGTATTTGGCATCTGCCCTCATGGAGAATTTGGCTTGATGTTGCTTTGCCTGCGAATTGAAAACTTTGCCCTAATTGACCAACTGGAATTGGAATTCGGCGCGGGACTAAATGTGTTGACAGGTGAAACTGGCGCTGGAAAATCGATTATCTTGGATGCCATTGATGCGGTTTTGGGCGGTAAAGTCTCTAGTCGAGTCATTCGCACAGGAACAAATCGGGCAATGGTAGAAGCTACTTTTACCTCAAACGCCCCCCTAGCAGCTTGGTTGACCGAACAAGAAATAGATTTGCTTGATGAAAATTCCGTAGTCATTAGCCGAGAAATTACAGCCACTGCTACTAATATCCGTAGTCGATCGCGGGTGAATGGCGTGTTGGTAAATCGGCAGATAATGGGAGGAATGCGCGATCGCTTGGTGGAAATCACAGCCCAAGGCCAAACGGTACAAGTGGGACAATCTGCCCAAGTCCGCGACTGGTTAGATTTATATGGGGGTGACTCTCTGATGCAGCAGCGTCATCGGGTCGCTACGAGCTTCAGTAGTTACCAACAGGCGCATTCAGCACTAGAAAAACGCCGGACATCGGAACGGGAACGGTTGCAACAACTCGATTTGCTCACTTATCAAGTGCAAGAATTGGGAGCAGCAAATCTCAGCGAACCTGATGAATTGGAACAATTGGGACAAGAACGGGAACGCCTAAATCATGTCGTTGATTTGCAACAAATGAGTTACAAGGTTTATCAGGCTTTGTATCAAAACGATAATGAAACTCCCGCCGCAGGTGATTTATTGGGAGACAGTGAGGCGATATTAAATGACATGGTGGAATATGATACGCAATTGCAACCCCTATTGGAATTGGTGAGGGACGCGCAAGCTGCGGTAATGGAAGTGGGAAGGCAGATCAATGCCTATGGGGATGGATTGGAAGCTGATCCGCATCGGTTGGAAGAGGTGGAAGAACGGATTCAGGAATTAAAGCAAATTTGCCGCAAATATGGGCCGACACTTACAGAAGCGATCGCTTATTACCAACGTATTCAAGGGGAATTAGCCCAACTTAACGACAGCGAACAATCTATCGAAAACCTAGAACAGCAAGAAAAGGCGTGTTTTGAAAAACTCACCCAAGCAACTAATCAGTTAACTCAACTACGGAGTAAAGCGGCTGCTAATTTAGAATCACGTTTGATAGCTGAACTCAAGCCCCTAGCGATGGAAAAGGTGAAGTTTCAGGTTGAGATAGTGCCTACTTTCCCAACTGCTATGGGAGCAGATAAAATTACCTTTATGTTTAGTCCCAACCCTGGAGAACCACTGCAACCTTTAATGGAAATTGCCTCTGGGGGGGAAATGAGTCGCTTTTTATTGGCGCTGAAAGCTTGTTTTTCTCAGGTTGATGCAGCTGGGACAATGGTATTTGATGAAATTGATGTCGGGGTTTCGGGAAGGGTAGCTCAAGCGATCGCGGAAAAATTACACCAGCTAAGTCAACGTAACCAAGTATTATGTGTTACTCACCAGCCTTTAGTTGCGGCAATGGCTGATCGGCATTTCCGCGTCGATAAGCAAACTGTCAATCAAGGTAAAGGGAAAAAAGCCAATAATGGTAACACTGAGCAGCGTACTGTTGTGCGAGTTACTACATTAGATAATTTAAATACTCGCCGGGAAGAACTAGCACAGTTAGCTGGTGGTAAATCTGCAAGTGATGCGATCGCTTTTGCAGAATCTCTGTTATTACAAGCTGCTGACCACCGTCGCGGGGAGCAAACTTAACAAGTTTAGGTAACTCCATAAGCGTTTATGCTCTTGGATCTTCCCAAAGTAACAAAAGCATTCGAGGAAAGCGATCGCATTTGAAGTTGAATCGTTTCAACACCCCTTCCAGCTAGAGGCGATTTGAAAGGAGTGAACACACAAAAAAGAAAAGCAATCAAAAGTATTTCAATACCCTTCTCCCTTCTCAGTTAAAGATGGTTTAAAATCAGGAAAAATGAGACTTTGCACGATAATACTTTTTTACGTTTCAAAAGCATTCCTAGTTAGAGATGAGCTGAAATAAAACTCTGAAAATTGACAATTTTTGGCTCTTGCGTTGGTTTTATGGTATGGCATTAAAATAGCCATTTTATAGAAAGGTTCAAAAATTTAAAATCCAGTCATAGCAAGGAATATAGGCTCTGATTAGGTTTTATTTATTATTCGACTCCATAAAAAAACTGAAGAGCCCAATTTTTTTAGTGAGAGTTTTATAAACTTCTCTTAAAAATAGGTGGGTTGAAAGATTGGTAAAAGTCATAGAATTCTTGGACTAATGGGGCAAAAACTTGTCAACTTACAGCAATTTTCATTTCTTTGAACTACAAATCCTCGTAGAGGATAAGGTCTTGCTGGCAAGGTTAATGTATGACAGTAACACACCACGCTGAGAAGTTTAACGATATTATTTTTTAAATGGTTAGCTAACACGATTTTATGGCATGTTAATGCGGACATTATTTTGGCAAAACGGACATTAATTTGTCAACGCAGACAAATAATTTGGCAAACGACAACCTACCGCGTGGTCTAGTATTGGCATTACTGAAAACATCAAATTCCATGACTTTTACCAATTACCCAATTACGCCGGAAAAACCGGGCTAAAGCTGATTCTTCTAAAGATAAATAAATTGGTCGTCCGTGGGGACAGGTGCGAGGGTTGCGAGTACGTTGCCAATTATCTAAAAGTGTCTGCATTTCTTGTTGGTTCATAGGTGTACCATTACGAATGGCACTGCGACAGGCAACAGCTACTTGGGCTGTTTGTAAGTCGCCTCCCCAACTAAGTTCTAAAATTGCTTCTGCACAGTTGTCTCGTTGTTGCAAAGGTGCGGGTATGTTTCGCACTGCCCAAAGTTGTTCGCCAAAGGGGTCTATTTCTAAACCGATGCGTTGCAATTGCGATACTTGCGCTGGCGATAATTGATAAAGAATAATTGGTGGTTCGACGGGAACAAGTTGCCAATCATCACACAATTGCTCATACAAAACTCGCTCATGGGCAATGTGCTGTTCTACTAACCACATTCCCCCAGAGTGTTCCGCCACAATATAAGTGTTGCTAACTTGAGCAACAGCTTTCAAGGTGTTAGGAGTTTTGTGATTTTCGTTGGGATTTTGAGGATTGAAATTGTAGCCGCCTTTTGCTTCTGCAACTTTGAGTAATTTACTAACTCGTGTTGTGTGGACAGCTTCATTGAGATTGTTAGAAGAGATGCTGAGTGCTTGGTTAATTGCTTGGGTAATTTGCTCTTGCCAATAAATGATTTCGTTGAGGTAAATTTCTGTTTTTGCTGGATTGCGATTCCAATTAATTTGCTCAGGGGAAATCGCAAGATGTAAGAAACAAATTGGATAGCGATCGCGTGGTAATGTTTTATGAAATGCTGATAATATTGTTTGCTCTAGTTCTGGTGTCTTAACCATCCTGCCGTTGATGGCTACACGCACCCAATCTGGACGATGACGATGACAGCGATCAGGTAATCCTACCACTAAATTGAGTGCTGAGTGGGGAGTGGGGAGTGGGGAGTTATGCGGGTTGGGTATTTCGAGTTTCAATTCTTGCAAATCACCTTGTCGCACCTGGGGTAAAATCTGCGGTAGCAACTGCCCAGTTGTCTTAGCAGGAGAGATGCTGAACCATTGACGGTCATTTTGGCAAACTTGCCAGGTGACGTGGGGATGACATAAAGCAATTTGTTGAATTGTGGCTTGCACGGCTTTCATTTGCTGTGCGATTGTAGGCAATCCTTGACGACGAGATGAGCAATTACCGAAAAGATGAGAAACTGTTACCACTGTACCAGGTGCGATCGCAGTTACTTCAACTTGCACAACTTCCCCACCATTGCCATAGCTAATCCGCCATCCTAATTTTCCATTCACAGGACGACTCAAAATTTCTAAATCTGCCAGAGTCGTCAAACTATGCAACGCCTCACCACGAAACCCCAAACTGTTAATTTTCCATAAATCGGCACTAGAGCGAATTTTACTAGTGCTGTGGGCTGTGGCTGCTTGCTGCAAATCATCTAGGTTCATCCCACAACCATTATCTGCCACACGAATTCGCCATTGCTGCGGCCATAGAGAAACCACAATGCGCGTTGCACCTGCGTCTAGGGAATTTTCTACCAATTCCCGCACCACAGAAGCAAAACAGTCGATTACCTCACCAGCTGTAATAAGATATACGACTTCTGTTGGTAGAGCTTGAATAGTAGATGCCATAAATTCTAGTTTATAGCTTCTGGGTGCAAGAGAAGTGGAGAGATGTACAAGAAATTGCTGACGTGGTAACATTCATGGCGAGCTACCAATTTATAATTGGTATTATACGCTTACTTACTAGAAAATTGATTTTTTACCTCAGAGTAAAAAATTTTGCTCGTTGTCAAAGCCAATATTCTTTTATAGTAGAGGACTGCAAATGACACTGCGATCGTACAACAGTATATGTCTTGTTTCACTAGTTTTCTCTTTAGTTAGTGTGGGTGCGAGTACAGCAAAAGTGATCGCTCAGACTACTTATCCTTTTGAAGCTACCTACAACTCAGAAATTACCACTAAAGAAACGAACATACCATTGGTTTTAGATACAACTGTCATCGGCGAAACTCTCGATGCACCATATAATTTAACTAACCTGATAATCAGGAACTACAGTCAGGTTGATCCTAATACTGGTGTAGCTACATACAATTCCGATCCAGCAACCTTTGGTTTACAAAACGTACCATTTGGTACTCTTACTTTGTCTGGTCAAGGAAATGATAAACTCTTTGGAACTAATGCAGGTACTGCTTCGCTTGAGAGCGGTTCTGGTACAATAAGTATCACTGGTGGTGAAGGTAGATTTATAGGTGCTACTGGCACCTTAGATTTATTTCAGACTATTACATCCAATCCAGACCCAACTGGGCTAACTGCACCTATAATATCGCCGGCAAGAATAAGTGGCTCGTTTGTGGTATCCCAAGGAGTTCCGGAACCGAAAACTGATGCGATGTTAGTTGCGATAGGTGTCATTGGAACTGGTTTGGTGCTGCGCCGACACCGCCGATCTTCGGCTGTTAGAAGTAAAGTATATCAGGTTCGTTAAGGGACTTTTGACAGAAATTAGATTGAAGATGTCTTACAGAAAACATTAAATTCCATAACTTTTGCCAATTACCCAATTACGCCGGAAAAACCGCGCTAAAGCCGATTCTTCTAAAGATAGATAAATTGGGCGTCCGTGAGGAGAGGCGCGATTAAACCAATTCGCAAGTCGCAATTACGTTTTGTAACGGGGATTTTACCCTGACAGAAAACCTGCCGCCTGTAGAGGCAGGGCACTTAAACCCCCAAACTTTGTTAATTGCGTCCGTACTGGGGAGTGGGGAGGATTGGATATTTCGAGTTTCACCTCTTGTAAATCACCTTGTCGCACCTAGGGTAAAATCTGCGGTAGGAGTTGCCCAGTTGTCGCAGCTGGAGATATGGTGAACTATTGACGGTCATTTTGCCAAATCTGCCAGGTGACGTGACGATGGGAGATGAAGAGGCGAATTTACGAGAAATTTTGCTTAATTGTCAAGAAAACTCAATCAAAAGGCTATTTTTGATAAATTGCTTGTGAGATGATAAGCCAGAAAACTATTTATTCCCTAATCGCTGGTTTTTTGTACTGCACATTAGACTTTTAACAAAAATCTGAATCAGCGAAAAGGAAACCACAGATAAACACCGATAAATTCTCTGTGTACATCTGTGGTTTAATCCCTAAAAAATTGACTTTTGCAAGATATCTACTGTCCATTACAGCTTTCTCTACAGCATCATCAAAACTAACTGATTGCAACATTAATTAACATTAAATCATCTTACTTTCTGATTACCTCTAGGTGATGGTTAATTACTATCCCTTGTTGCCAAAACTTTAGGTGGTTCAGGTTTCAGCAACCCATTCAACAGAGATGCGGGACGTTGACTGTAAGGCCAAGCAAAAGCATGACGGAAAGCTGCATCCTGACAAGCTTGGAGTTGTGCAAAACTGATAATGTTGTAAGTCAAGAGATTCTCATACTCAAACGGTAGACGCACATTGTGCAATCCAGCATTATCAGTACAGATAGCAATATCTACCCCAGCTTCAAAACAACGGTCAAAAACTAATTTGAGTTGACGGATATCCTGCAAAGTACCAGTTTTCAGGTAAGTTGTGGGGCAAACCTCTAAACACTGTCCGCGTTTAGCTACATCATTAAGTAACCCTGGATACAGTAGGGGAATTTGGATGCCGTGACCGATTCGCATGAGATAGGGTAATAGTTCGGGGTAACAGCCAGCAGTGGTTTCATATAGATGCCCGGTGGTCTTAACGCCCTGCGATCGCGCATAATCATATAAGCTAATCCATTCTTCTAAGCGATCGGCATAATAACTATCACCCCCCGCTACATCTACTGCACAGACATACTGCTTATTTTGCGCCGCCAAATCAACAATCGCCTTGTTCACCTCATAAGGTAGGCGCGTGTGCATACAGAGAATTTGGCTAGTAACAATCGGATATTCTGGCTGGTGGCTGGCAAGCCCTACGACTTGTACAATTTCTGCCATCTTGTCAATTCTTTCTGATTGACTCAGATGCTCAGGTGTCCGCAAATAGGGAGTGTAGCGCAGCTCCAGATAAGCCAAATTTTCAAAAATGTAAGCGCCCCGCACCAAGCGATAGATAAAGTAAGGCAAAGTGTCCACAGTTTGCACACTTTCTACCAGGGTGTGTAATTCTAGATACTCATCCAGGGTGTTGCGTGGACGGGTGTAAAAATCTTCAAATTGTGAATAGTCAGCAAAGCGGGAAATCAACTCCGAAGAATGTCGCTCGAAATATCGCCATAAAACTCTTGGTACGACCGAGCCGCCTAGATGTCTATGTAATTCAGCATATAAAGCCATAGTGGTATTTTTATGTAAAAATTTCATCGATTGTAACAAAAACATAGAAGGAAAAATTTGGACTCGAAAAAAATTAGCTCCAGAGAAATTGGAGCGGAGGTTTCCCACTATCTGGATTTTTCAGATGAGGCTTCCGGCCTAGACGTTGCGCGAAGGTCAGGATTTTATCCTTATTTTCTGAAAATCCAGCATTTATATAGTGTTTTGAGCATAAATAAACTTGACATTATCAAGATTAAATTGATAGGATTAAAAAATTTAATTTTTGTGTTATACTTAAAAAAACATTGCTATTGTTAAGGAAAGTGAAATATAACAATATATTTTTCCTTTAACGAAGCAAATTCCTGGCAAGGTTGGTATTAATTGAAAATTCAAGCGTTGGAAGTCAAGGCTGGCGATCGCATTATTGCTTACTGCAACAACAAAATGCAAACCTGTAAGGTAAAACGCATTTTAGATCCTGGTCAAGCTAATATCACACTATCAGTATTCACCTCTGAGAATTATCGCGGCTGCTCAGTTTCATCTATAGTCCGTTTTCAGTCGAACGCTTTAGTTGATTTGGTGAGTTAAAAATCAAGTAAATATTGAATCTCTAAAATATCTCTAGCTATTGTCCAGCCTCAAGCTGGATATAGTTATTATTAAAGGTGCGATGCCTGGTTTGGGCTACGCCTACGCACATACAAATCCGTTAATTGTGGCTGGATAATTTTGCAGAAAAACGTCCTTACACTATAACAGTGCAGGCAGAAGTTTTTGAGAAAACTGATACTATACTCATGCACCACCAAAAAATTAGAGAATTAGGCACAAAGTAATTAGAACTGTGCTTAGTTTCTAATAGTTTGTCAAATTTAAATTGATGGGTAATCAACTTCGCAGTAAGGACTTTAGTCCTTAATTTCGTTGCAACCACTCATCTAAGCGAGACATTTCCACCGCACGGTTCAACAGCAATCCATTCACCTCGTTTGAGCCGGAGTGGAGGGCTAAAATATAATACTTGCCGTTTATATTACTGATAATTGCACCTCCAGAAGCACCTTGATTAGTATCACAGTTGTGGTATAACACGTTATACTGACGGCGAAGGATACTGCATTCCAGGTGAACACCAGCAGTCATACTTTCACCAGCAGTAAGATTTTCATAACCTTTTTTCTTGGGATTGGGAAAATCACTAGAATAGCCTACCAAAGCGAACTTTTTCGTATCGCCAACCAAACTAGGAGATGGTAGGGATTTCCAGCCCAAATAACCATATTTTTTACCAATAGGCTTGTTGAGCTTCAAAATCGCCCAATCATTTGCGTAATCGGCTAAATCGCCATTTTTAAAGTCTGTGCCGTAATAAACATTAGTGGCGTAGGCTACATCATCTTTATTTTTGACGACACCATTAGCTAAGTTTGGCTGAAATGCGATCGCTTGACTAACTTTTCCGGTTTTAGAGTTAACGACACAGTGAGCATTTGTCAAAACAACGTCTTCAGCAATCAACGTTCCCGTGCAACTGTAGCTGCTACCGTCAGTATCTACCCCCTCAATTTTACCAATGGCTGACCAAGGGTAGTCTCTGCTAGTCATGGGAATACGGTCATCCTTTGAACCAATAATTACCCGTTCTCCGGGGAGTTTCTCTTTCTGATTTAGCACCGAAGGCTCCCCTTTTCCTTCTAGTTTAAATTCTCCGGGATTTTCAACCTTGGTGGGGTTTGTGATTCGGCATCAAGTTTTTGCCTGTGTAGCCGCGAATTCCATTCGCCAAGGCAAAAGTAGACACGTATGAGATGCGATCGCCGATTACGAAACTCAGTTTAAATGGAGAGTGGGAAGCGTAGCCGTAGCCGATCGTAGACATCGCTCTTTATAGTAGATATTAACCCTGTTTTGTCACTCTGGCAGTAGTATAATAAAGTACGAATGCTAGAGCCAAGACACAGAGTATGGTACAGCCTCGTCCAGCCGCACCAACAGTAAAATTTGTGGACGAATATTGCCAATGGTATAAAAGCCTGTTTCCAGGTGTTAGGAGCTTCGAGGCTTTTAAATACCTTCATGTAGGGTGTATTTCTGAACTAAAACGGAAAACCCTACCAGAAATAGCACAAATTGTAGGATTGGACAATCACTCTTTAACTACATCACCTTGGGATATAGAGAAGTTAAGAGCTTTGCGATTAGAGCTAATTTTACAAGTTCTAAAAGGTAGACCAATCATTCTAATTATTGATGAGACAGGAAATAAAAAGAAAGGGAATAAGACAGATTATGTGAAACGACAGTACATAGGTAATTTGGGTAAGGTAGAAAATGGAATTGTAGCAGTCACGGCGTATGGTGTATTCTGTGGGATGACTTTTCCATTACTGTTTGAAGTATACAAGCCACGCGAAAGATTAAAGCCAGGAGATAAATATCTTACTAAGCCTCAAATAGCAGCAATAATCATAAAAAAGCTAGAGTTGATGGGTTTTAACTTCAACCTAGTACTCGCAGATAGCTTATATGGTGAGAGTAGTGCTAATTTCATATCTATATTAAACGATCTGGGGTTAAATTATCTAGTGGCGATTCGCTCAAACCATTCTGTAGAGCTACTTCCTAGACAACATACTCAATATTTAAAGTGGCATAAGTTTAAAAGGGTATTCTCTAACTTGAGCAGTGAGAATCGGTTTATTAGGGAAATAATTCATGGTAAACGACAAGAAAAAAGGTATTGGCAGATTACTACTGACATTGAGAAATTACCCGGTAACACTACTTGGTATGTGATGAGTAAATACGCAGACCTTACACCAAGAGATGTGGGAAACTTTTATGGTTTAAGAACTTGGGTTGAATATGGCTTGAAGCAAAGTAAAATGAATTAGGTTGGGCTGACTACCGTTTAACTCGCTATCAAGATATTGAACGCTGGTGGGAGATTGTTTGTAGTAGCTACTTAATGGTTAGCCTTCACTCTGAACAAACGTTTTCGGCTCTCAGGCAATCAAAATTAAAATCTAATTTTGCTTCACACCCCTGGTGGGATGATGGAAAAGGCTGGAAGAATATTCTTAACAATCTCCGTTTAATAATTCAACCTTTTACTTTATTTAACCTAATATATCCCTGGTTAACAGTTTTTCCTATTCCCCAATTGTCCTTGGGTTTTTCTAAACTTCAATCTATTATTTATAACCTCACCACTTCAATTTTTATTTTCATGACTCACCCTGATTTGTACTTTTCCTCTGCCTAGAGTGACAAAACAGGGTTAAACAACTATAAGCAGTTCTTTGTCTACATCCCAGCAAAATGCGACAATATAAAGATGAGGTTTACTAATTATTTGGCAATGGAAGTTTTAAAACTTACAACTAAAATCGATGAATCAGGATATTTAAATCTTAATATTCCAACGCAGTTAGCGGCGGTTGAAGTTGACATTGTAGTTGTTTTGAATCCAGTTTCGTCAGAGGAAAAGCAGCAACCTAGTTATGATTTCTCTGATTTGGTGGGGCGATTAAGTTGGCGGGGAGATGCGGTAGCAATGCAGAGGAATCTACGCGATGAGTGGTAATCGCTACGTGTTGGATACGAATGCGATAGTAGCTCTGCTTCAAGGAAATTCTCAACTTATTCAATTACTCCAAGATGCTGATTGGATTGGAGTTTCAGTTATTAGCAAAATTGAATTTCTCGCGTTTTCTGGGTTGAGTCAAGAGGATCGTCAGCTTTTTGAGCAGTTTTTGCAACGAGTTGAGGTTGTCAATTTAGTGGCGAGTGATGCTGTTTTGATTAAGAAAATCATTGAAATTCGCCAGCAATATCGTTTGAAACTACCAGATGCAATTATTGCAGCAATGGCGATCCAAAATTCAGCAAGTTTGGTGACTGCCGATCAAGAGTTTGCGAAGGTAACAATTTTAACAGTAATTAATTGGTAGATTCCATCACAATAAGTAAAAAAGTCAAATAAAAATTCTGTAGCTTGATCGCCGCAATGCTCAAGCGATAAGTAACAGAAAGCTTTGGCTATTTTTTTCGATTTAAGAGCGATGTTTACAATGGTCACTGAGCTTGCCGGAGTACGGGCTAAAAGTCTTCTGAGTCCTTATGTCAACCCTAATTGAGATGATCTTACCCTGGTAAAGCGATGCCTACCGCGAGCCGAGCTTCTCTACGAGACGCTCCGCGTAGCTTGCTTCCACGGAGTGGTACGCTAAGGCATTACTAAGATCATCATCCAATTAATTGCTTTTGTTAGTTCTTTTTCACATCACGAGCCATATTGAGGAAATAGTCATCAATTTTGGCATTAGAACGACGGCGGGTAGTGGCGGAAATTTTAGGAGTGTTATCCTGATTAGTTTCAATTTGCTCTTTTGCAGAAGCTTGTTTTATACCTTGCTGCTGATCAGATTCCAAGAAATAACCAGAGCTATTGAATCCAAACAGGTTGCCAAAAAAACCAAAGAAATTTCCGAAAAAATTGGAACCACTTTGGAATAAAACACCAAAGAAGCCTTGAATCCGAATGAACAAGTTCCGAACAGTTTGAGTTAGACGAAACATAACAGCACCCTCTATGATTGCCTATTATCATTGTGACTTAATTCCAATAGGAGGCATGGTGCTATGCAAAAAATCTACCAGGCGTAGGCGTGAGAGCAGCGAAAATATATTACAAGTTACATTTGAAACTTTTATACTTGGCACCACTAACCCTATAACTGCGTCAACTATCTTGCAGCTAAATTACTGTATCAGTTTTCCTGGTGTAAGAATTTAACCTTGATATGGCATGAATATATAACCAATTAACCTCATTTAGTAAGCAGAAGTAATGACAACTCAGTTCTGGAAAAAAAGCATAAAAATTAATGCTACTTTAACTAACTTATTGTTTAAGCCTGTGCGTAGAGGCTTACTCCTATGTCGCAGTAAGTTACGCAAAGCGTCTGGTATTGCAGCTAGTCGCCAGACATCGCCTTTCATTCATCAAGGTTGGTGGTTTTTAAGGAAGCGTCTGCTGCCATTATTATGTCTGATATCATTCGTTGCGGTATTGCTACTCAACAGCTTTGCCCCTGCTGTTGCCCAACTACCTCCTCAACCCCGTCAGGAAATTCGGGGGGTGTGGCTGAGTGGTAACGATTTTAGTGTTTTTAGAAATCGTTCAAAGGTGCAAGTAGCTATGAGCCAACTACGGCAGCTAAACTTTAACACTGTTTATCCCGTAGTTTGGAACGATGGCTATACACATTATCCCAGTGCCATCATGCAAAAAAAAGGTATTCCCTTCTTCTTTAAGGGAATAGATGGACAAGATGTGATTGCAGACATTATCAGCCAAGCCCGCAGAGAAGGGCTACTAGCAATACCTTGGTTTGAATTTGGTTTTATGGTTCCTCTAAGTTCGGAACTCGCATCTCAGCATCCAGATTGGCTGACACAAAAGCCAGATGGGACTCAAACTTCAATTAGTGCTGCGGGTGAAGTAGCGTGGTTGAATCCCTTTCACCCGGAAGTGCAAAAGTTTATCACCGAACTCGTGACGGAAGTCATTACTCAATACGATGCTGATGGCGTTCAATTTGACGACCACATGAGTTTACCTGTGGATTTTGGTTACGATAAATACACGATTAGTTTATATACTCAAGAAACTGGTAATCCTCCCCCAACTAATCCTCAAGCTCAAGCATGGATAAAATGGCGGGCAGATAAAATCACTGCATTCATGGTACACCTCTACCAAACCGTGAAAGCCAGAAAACCGAATGCTATTTTCTCGGTTTCTCCTAATTATTATGATTTTGCCTACAAGTTGCAACTGCAAGACTGGCTCAACTGGGTACGGTTGGGTATTGTCGATGAGTTAGTCATGCAGGTATACCGTAATGATTTAGAAAGTTTTATCGCTCAAATTACCCGGCCAGAAATTTTAGAAACCCAAAAAGTCATCCCAACTGGTATCGGTATTATGGCGGGGTTACGAAATCGCCCAGTTTCCATGCCACAAATCCAATCCCAGGTAGAAGCAGCACAGCAACGCGGTTTAGGTACTGGCTTTTTCTACTACGAAAGCCTTTGGGATATTGCGCCTGAACCAGCAGCGCAACGACAGTCAGCATTTGCGGCTCTTTTCCCAAACCCAGCGTTGCGGGACATCTCTCAAAATACACCCCGCAAGCCAACTTTTGATACTATATCCCTACCTTTATATACAAAACCTTCTCTCGGTCAACGTGTTCGCGGCTATTTTCTGGAAATGGCGATCGCAAATGGTCAGCCAAAGCGTATCTTATTAGATACAGGTTCAGCAGGGCTGCGAGTTCCCAAAGAGTTTTTAGGTAATGCTCCTATCCGCAGAACAGGACAAAATATCAAGGAAGTATTGAGTGATGGCACTATCCTAGAAGGAGAATTAGTTTATACTAATGTCCGGTTTGGTTTACTTCCCGCCGCAGAACCTGTTCCGGTACAGATTGTTACTAGTCGCCAATGTATTCCCCAAAAGCCTAATTGTTCAGCAAAGAGTGGTGTACCATTTTCCGGTATTATCGGTGTCAACTATTTTGAAAAGTCACTCCTCTATAATCCGTTGAGAAAATTACCAGGCAATCTGAGTAACGGATTTATTGTCAATGGAAATGGTGGTAGTAATAAGAATGGCAGTTTAATCCTCGGTTTGACTGCTGATAATCAAGCAGGTTTCAAAATGGCTGCTTGGAGTAAACAAAGCGAAATCAATGGTGTACCTGGTAATAGATGGGACTCTCAACTGAGCAAAGTTTGTCTAACTCTTGCTGGGAGTTCTGCTAAAAATTCTTGTAATGGCAAAATGCTCACTGATACTGGAGCTATTAATGGTTTAACTGAATTCAAGTCAGCTTCTACAGCAGGTAAACTCAAACCAGGAGTGTTACGTTCAGCAAATGCTCTGAAAGTAGCAATTAATGGCATTTTTGATTACACCCTAACACCAGGAACCCGCGACGGATTTAATCGCTGGAATTTGAGTATCTCACCACAGGCAGAACTTCCTGTATTTATAAGTACTGGCATCGCCTTTTTTGATAAATACGATGTACTTTTTGACCCAGTTAATGGAAGACAGGGTTTTCGCAGCCGACGGTAAGAGAAAAATAAAGACTTCCTCTCTCAAAATTAATGATACAGACCACTAGTAAAGCATGGCGTAAATAAACATACCATTTCAAATGGTGCAAGAAGCTCGGAATACAATTTTTTTGAATTTTGAATTTTGAATTTTGACTTCCGCGTTGCGGTGCTAGTTTTCCTGAACCAGCAAAACTGATTTTACGGGACGCTTGATAGGATTTCCCTCTAAATCAACCTTCCCGTAAAAGGTTTTGCCATTGTAATAAAGTGAAGACGAACTCCCCCCATCGAGATTCATCGCTTTATCAGCACCAAGAGTTTTCATAAAATCGGCTAGTGCTGGCAAGGATACTCCAGAGTTAGCAGAAGCCGAGGGTTTTTGAGCTACCATAACTAAAACAACGCTGCCATCACGGGTAATACCCACGGCAGTTCTGGCGTTGGGTTGGTTGCTGCCAAGTGCATCTCGTTTATTGGCATTATCTACAAACCCTTCTTTTTCTAAAGTAAGTTTTGGTAACAGGCTTGGGCCTGCACCTATAGCATCGACTAACCGACAACCTGCTGGCTGTGACGCATTGTGCAGGGCAATATCATAGCGAACAGTCTGTCCACATAGGTAACGGCGAAATTCTGTACGATTGAAAATTTGACTCAGATAAGATTTTAAGTTGGGATTGTTCACCAGTCGCTCGTTTTCCTTGGGGTTAGCTACCAACTTCCCTTGGAGGATGACATAGGATGTAGATTTTTGGTTGGCTGGGTCAAAAAAGCCTGCGTTCAAAATGGCTAAGGCTCGATGCTTCTCGGCAAATTCCTCTACTGTGGCTACCTTTTGTGATAATGCAGGAGTTACCAAAAATCTGCTATTAGCTGGAATCAAGAGAATGTGAGCGATGCTTTGGGGCAAAGTGCGCTCGAAGTAGCGGATAGTTTTTGGTGGTGAAGATGTAATAGTTGGTATTGATGGTGTTGAGGAACGCAAATTAAACCACAACACCATTGTCAAACTAATTAATATTAAAGCCAGTAGTTTGATTTTCGTCACATTTAAACCCACTTGCAGTTAGCTACAGGCCCAACGGAGCGAAATGGCTTAGGGTGTAGTATAGCAGAAAAACAGATAGCATTTAACCGTTTAAAATTAAACTCAGCCCGACACTAAGGGTGGGGTTTTTACTTACCTTGAGATACAAGGATTTTTTCTCTACGAGACGCTACCGCGAACGCGCCACTTGCGGGCGAGGTTTTGAACATGAAGCGAAGCTTTTTTGATAAATTAGCCATCTCCTGTAACTGATTCCAATTCTGGAGAGAGCAAATGTGTGTCTCTGAATGTTGAGGCAGGCAAGTACACTGTAAATTGAGTGCCTCTGCCTACCTGACTGCAAACATTGACAAAACCACCGTGATTCTTAATAATACCCAAAGCCGTGGAAAGTCCTAAACCTGTACCTTTGCCTACGTCTTTGGTGGTGAAAAATGGTTCAAAAATTCCGTTGCTGAACTTCCGATGACATACCCATACCAGTATCAGTTACCACGATCGCAACATAAGAACCCACTTTAGCATTAATATTAATCTGGGCAGAATGTTCACCAATCACCAGATTTTCCGCAGTAATCCTTAAGATACCGCCATTGGGCATAGCATCGCGAGCATTAACTACTAAATTTATCAGCACCTGATGTATTTGAGTTATGTCTCCACGGACATACCACAGATTTTTAGGGATATCTGCCTGACGAATAATTGATTTGGGGAATGTTTGAGCGATAATTTGCTCAATTTCTGCCATCAATGGCTGAATTTGCACAATTGTCCGTTTGCCTTCAATACCCCGTGCAAAAGACAATACTTGCTTAAGCAGATTAGTACCGCGTTTAACATTATTTTCTAAAGTTTCCAGTATTTGCTGACTCTGCGAATCGGGCAATTTCTTCTGCAACAGTTGAACTGACATTAAAATTGGGGATAGTATATTGTTCAGGTCATGGACGATACCGCCAGCTAACGTACCGATACTCTCCAAACGTTGCGATCGCAGAAGTTGAGCTTCTAATTGTTTTTGCTGCGTAATCTCGGTGTTCACACTCAAAATCGATTTGGGTTGTCCATTATCATCTCGGATCAGTATCCAGCGACTTTCAACGATAATTACTTTACCTTCCTTTGTCAGTTGATCCAACTCACCTTGCCACTCACCTGTATTCATCACCTTCAAGTAAGCATCTTCTAGCTGTGGTGAATCTTTATACAAAAGTTGCAAAACATTCTTACCCACAACTTCCTCAGCCTTCCAACCGTACAGACGTTCAGCACCTTGATTCCAAAACAAGATTTTGTTGTGGATATTTCGCACCAAAATCCCCTCAGTTGATACATCTAGCAGCAACCTTTGTTCACGGATTTTCTGTTCTGCTTGTTTTTGCTGGGTTATATCTCGCATCAGTGCCAAATGAATAAACGTACCATCGGATTCGTTACGCAATGGGACAGCATGAGTTTCTATGTAGCGACGGGTACCTTTAAATCCAACAATTTCAAACTTCAAGTTTCCTTTGTTACCTTGGCAAACATTTTTATGCAAGTCGGCAAAAGCTTCTCTATACTCTGGTAGAATTACCGCAGCAATTGGTTTACCAATTAATACATCAGCACTTTCCACTTCCATCATTGCCAATCCTTCTGCGTTAATTTCTAAAAGGGTGCCATCCCCGGCAATTAACTTGATGCATTCTGGTTCTGCATCTATCATGGCTCGTAAACGGTTTTCGCTTTGACGTAAAGCCAGTTCCGTCTGCTGAAGTTGCCTGATATAACGCCACAACAAATCATACAGCAGCGCCACCAGCACAAAATCCACAATAGCAGCGATAAAAAATGTGACTATTGCCTTTTGGGAACTTGCTTGCGACTGCTGCATTCCCTGCTGTAATAAATTTTGTTCTATCTCTAAAAATTCGTGAATAAACTGTTGGATTTCTTTGCTGCTTTGGTTGTCTTTATCAGATAAGATTCGCTGCCGAACTGCTTCAAATCCCTGGTTTTGTCTAAGAAAAATTTCTTGTTGCAGGATGTTGAGCCTGTTGGTAATTTTCGGCTTTAGCAAAGAAATCCATTGCTGCTTTTGATGATTCTCAGCAGTTAATTTGCTAAGAGTTTGAGTCTTGCTATTAGTTTCTTGATAAACTGCAAGATAAATTTTTAAATCATCTGCATCTGCTGTAATTAAGTAATTACGTTGGGCAGTTTCAGTATCTTTGAGCGTAGATTGGATACTTTCAAGTTGAGTAATAACTTTATATGAGGAGGTCACCCTTTGCTGGTTGTAAATCAGCTGAACAGTGTTGCTATATGAGACTACAGCATTTGCAAATACAACTGCCAATGCTAAAACAAATATTGCTTTCAGCTTTTGGACTCGATACCATTTTTTGATCATGCGATCGCCCTTTCTGCCGCAGATGCCCTCCATCAGTTAAAATTAAAGATTAAAAACAAATACTGAGAATATTTTAATGATTGTGACAGCACAGGTAACAAAATACAATCTTTTAGAGTTGTAAATATCTGGATTCTTTAGAATGATGATTTATACATAATAGTTACAGATAAATCCGCTAATTTTTAATATAAATTCATTTTCAGCTTTAATTAAGATTAAGTTGCCTATCCATCAAATTTGTAGAGACGTTGCATTGCAACATCTCTATGTTTAGAATTCTAATTAACTCCCATTATCCGTAAATTCAAAATAAAACTAGTACAGCGCGGCGGAAATAAACAACCCATTCCAAATCCACGAAATATTTACACTATATTCATTTTGACTTTTACCTTGCGGTACTAGGGCATTGGTAACCTGATGCACGCCTAACGCGCCTAAATTGTATAAACACTCTTTACGGTCGTTAACTGTTGACGGTTAACGGTTATCAGCCATCAGCCTTCATGTAAATATTCAAGTTAAATGCGTAACAGCTTATCAACTTAATGTTACATCAACGGTTTCTAACCGTTGGAATTTAAAACTAAATATATTCTGCAATAAGCTTGACATGAGTCAAGCAATATGCTAATAATTATAGTTTGTGGAAACTTTACTTCTTAATATAAGCTCTTGGCTAACGTCATTGTCATAGGTGCCCAATGGGGCGATGAAGGAAAAGGTAAAATAACTGACTTACTCAGCCGTTCCGCAGATGTTGTGGTTCGTTACCAAGGGGGTGTCAATGCTGGACACACGATTGTAGTTAAAGGTCAGACCTTTAAACTGCACTTGATTCCCTCTGGTATTTTATACCCAAATACCGATTGCATTATCGGCTGTGGAACAGTCATCGATCCACAGATTTTAATCGCAGAACTCGACCAATTAAAAGAACTAAATATTTCCACTGACCACCTGCTGATATCTGAGACAGCCCACGTAACGATGCCTTATCATCGGTTGATTGACCAGGCATCCGAAGAACGGCGGGGAAGCCATAAGATCGGCACAACAGGTCGGGGCATTGGGCCGACTTATGCTGATAAATCTGAACGTACAGGCATTCGGGTTTTAGACTTGATGAACCCAGATGAGTTACGTGAGCAGTTGGAGTGGACGATTAATTATAAAAATGTCATTTTAGAAAAGCTTTACAACTTGCCACCTCTAAATCCACAAGAGGTGATTGAAGAGTATTTGGGTTATGCAGAACGCTTGCGCCCTTACGTTGTTGATACATCCTTGAAAATAGCCGATGCGATTGCGCGACGGCGGAATATTTTGTTTGAAGGCGCACAAGGTACGCTCCTCGACTTAGATCATGGGACTTATCCCTATGTCACCTCCTCTAACCCTGTAGCCGGAGGGGCTTGCGTTGGTACAGGGGTAGGGCCGACAATGATTGACCGGGTAATTGGCGTGTCGAAAGCCTATACGACACGAGTGGGAGAGGGCCCATTTCCCACGGAATTGGATGGAGAGTTGGGAGAAATGTTGTGCGATCGCGGTGCCGAATTTGGCACAACCACCGGACGCAAACGGCGCTGTGGCTGGTTTGATGCAGTCATCGGTCGCTATGCCGTGCGGATAAACGGCATGGATTGTATGGCGCTCACCAAACTGGATGTCCTCGATGAATTAGAGGAAATTCAAGTTTGTGTCGCATACAACATAGATGGCCAACGCAGCGAACACTTCCCAACCAGTTCTCGTCAATTTGCTAGATGTCGCCCCATCTACAAAACCTTACCAGGATGGAAAGTGTCAACAACGCACTGCCGTACCCTGGAAGACTTGCCACAGCAAGCACTGGACTATCTAAAATTCCTCGCTGAATTGATGGAAGTCCCGATCGCGATCGTCTCACTAGGAGCAAGCCGCGATCAAACAATAATCGTAGAAGACCCCATCCACGGGCCTAAACGCGCTTTATTACAGGCTGACGGCACACCTGCTACCCTGCTAAGTGCGTAAATTAGTCATTGGTATCATTAGTTATTTCCTAATGACCAATGACTAACGACTAATGACTAATGACAAAGGACAAAGGACAATTTCTATGACTATTACAGTCGAATCTCAAAAACGTCCAGAAGGCAGCAAGCCAAGAGCTTTGCGGCGTTCTGGATTAATACCTGCCAATTTGTACGGTCACAAGGGTACAGAGTCAATTCCTTTGACTATTGAAGCTAAAACTGTTGAACGTTTGCTCAAAAGAGTTTCAGTCAACAATACATTGATTGAATTAAACGTTGCCGATGCACCTTGGCGCGGCAAAGCCCTACTGCGGGAACTTCAAATCCATCCAGCAAAAGGTACACCCTACCACCTCAGCTTTTTCGCGGTTGCCGGTCACGGCGACACCACTGTAGAAGTTCGGTTGCGTTTTGTGGGAGATGCTGTTGGTGTTAAACAAGAAGGTGGTGTATTAGACACCGTAATCTCCGAATTGCAAGTTAGTTGTGCGCCAGAAAACATCCCAGATGTAATTGAAATCGATGTTTCCAACTTGCAAATTGGAGACAGCTTGAGTATTAGTGATATACCCTTTCCTGAAGGTGTAACACCTCTAGCAGAATCAGAGCGACTTGTTGTGAGCGTTTTGCCACCACAAATTAGCGCTGAAGATGCTGGGATAGAAACTGAAACTGAAGCAGCTTCTTAAGCTAAGTAAACTGTGTAATAATTTTTGATGATACCAGGGGGAAACTCCTGGTTTTTTTGTATTTAAACCGCAGAGGCGCAGAGAGCGCAGAGGACAGAGATGACAGAAGCGACTCTTCCAGCTTTAATTGAGCAAATGTTGCAGCCTGGATTTTATCCCCATTCGGTAACAGAACCTATTCAATTAATTCAAACCCACATTTCTTATGTGCTGCTGACTGGGGATTACGTCTATAAGGTGAAAAAACCGATGAATTTTGGTTTTTTGGACTTTTCTACTTTAGAGAAGCGGCAGCATTTTTGTCAGGAAGAGTTACGGTTAAATCAGAGGGGTGCTGGTGAACTATATTTAGAAGTTTTGCCCATAACTCTGATAGGTGAGCAATACCAACTAGGGGGAACGGTCGAGCCTGTAGAATATGTGCTGAAGATGCGGCAGTTTCCTCAAGAGGCTCTACTAAGCACACTTTTTGAACAGGGTAAGTTAAATGAGGCACGCCTAGATGAGTTGGGACGGGTGGTGGCTCAATACCATGCCGAAGCACAGACGAATGATTACATTCGCAGTTTTGGTGAAGTGCCAAAAGTCCGGGCTGCCTTTGACGAGAATTATCAGCAAACTGAGAAGTATATTGGTGGCCCCCAGACTGAGGCGCAATTTGCAGAAACAAAGCAATATACAGATAACTTTTTCGTCGAACGTCCAGAATTATTTGCTAGCAGAATTCAAAATAACTATATTCGTGAATGTCACGGGGATTTACATTTAAGAAATATTGCTTTGTGGCACGACAAAATCTTGCTATTCGATTGCATTGAGTTTAATGAGCCGTTTCGCTTTGTCGATGTGATGTACGATGTGGCATTCACGGTGATGGATTTGGAAGCGCGGCAACGCAAAGACTTAGGTAATGCTTTTTTAAATGCCTACATAGAGCAAACTGGAGACTGGGAAGGCTTGCAGGTGCTACCTTTGTATTTAAGTCGTCAGGCTTATGTTCGGGCAAAGGTAACTTCATTTTTGCTAGATGATCCGAGTGTACCCGCGACGGTAAAGGAAGAAGCGACAAAAACCGGCGCTGAATATTACAAACAAGCTTGGGACTACACTAAACCAAAGCTGGGACAACTAATTTTGATGTCGGGGTTGTCGGGTTCTGGTAAAAGTACTACAGCCAGGTATTTAGCCCGTCAACAGGGAGCGATTCACCTGCGTTCTGATGCGGTGCGGAAACATTTAGGGGGAATTCCTCTGTCGGAAAAAGGTGGCGATGATTTGTATACACCTGAGATGACCGAAAAAACCTACACACGGCTGTTGGAATTGGGAATTATCCTAGCTAAACAAGGTTTTTCAGTGATTTTGGATGCCAAGTATGATCGGCAGCAGTTGCGGCAAGAAGCGATCGCTCAAGCTACGAAGTATCAACTTCCTCTTCAGATTATCCAATGCACAGCACCACTAGAGGTTCTAAAAGAGCGCTTGAACAACCGCACTGGTGATATCGCTGATGCTACGGCCGATTTATTAGACTCACAACTCAAACAAGCTGAACCTTTCACTGAAGAAGAACAATCCTATGTAAAGATTTTGGATACAACTCAACCACAGCAGGCACAATTAAAATAATTCGTAATTCGTAATTTGTAATTCGTAATTGAACCGAAAATTACCAATTACGTTAGCGTAGCGTAAAGCCTTCTCTACGAGACGCTACCGCGTAGCTTGCTTCTCCGTAGGAGTACGGTTAGAGCGAGTTATCGAGTGTCATTAGTAATTAGTTAATAGCCTTTTTTTACTTTATGGCAGACAAAAAGAACGACTTTTTTAGTATTTCTCCCAGCTTCTTTTCTCAACTTTTATTTGGGGCATTTTTAATATTTATATTAATAATGACCGGCTCCGCACCAGCCCTGAGCATCTTTTTGGGTATCATGGGCGGTTTCATTTTAGACTGGATCACAAATTTAACCGAAAATAGCGCCCAGCCTCCAACTGTAGCCTCCTCTGATGGTGTTGATACAGGACTAAAATACTGGTTATTTTTCATGCTTGGCTTTGTATATTTAGGCTATCCAGCACCCATGAGTATTCTGCTAGGCGCAATAGGCGCTTTAGCTGGAGGCTGGATTACTGCTTGGTGGGGCAGTAAGGAAGAAACTAGAACTCAGTTGCAAGTTGAAGAGTCAGAAGAGGGCGAAATTGAACCAACGAACGACAGGATCAACAAACGGCAAACAAGAAGAACCGCCCGTCGCTACCGTCGCGGTACTGGAAGTAGTATCAATTTTAGGTTTTGGGAAAAGTAGTAATTTGGGCATTGGGAATTGGGCATGGGGCATTGAACATTAGTCAATAATCAATAGTTCTTCTTCCCCTACTCCCTCATCTCCCTATTCCCCATTCCCCACTATGTTTTTATATCTCTCCAAATTATTGCCACTATTTTTTTATCCACTAGGATTAGCCTGCGTGAGCTTGGTAGTAGCATTAGTCACCTTGTGGAAACGACCGCGCACTGCGGCGATCGCAATTGCTTTTGCCCTAATTTTATTGCTATTTTGTAGTAATGCTTGGATTGCTAAATCATTTGTGCGATCGCTAGAATGGCAAAATCTTCCACTTGCACAAATACCAGTAGCAGAAGCGATTGTGGTTTTAGGTGGCGCAACCAAATCAGCCTTTCCCCCCAGACCTACCGTTGATTTGAGCGAATCAGGCGATCGCGTGATTTATGCCGCACAACTATATCGCCAGAAAAGAGCGCCTATAATCATTCTCAGTGGGGGCCGGATTGATTGGCGTGGTAAAGGTTCATCAGAGTCGGCAGATATGGCAACAATACTTACATCTATTGGTATTCCATCTGAGGCAATTATCCAAGAACCTGACTCTCTGAATACTTATCAAAACGCTGTAAATGTCCGTAAAATTTTGGAATCTCGTGGCATTAGTCAGGTACTATTAGTTACCTCTGCAATGCATATGCCGCGATCGCTTCAGATTTTCCAACGTCAAGGAATCAATGCCATTCCTGCACCCACCGACTTTTTGGTTAGTAAGGGTGAACTGCAAGAACTTGGTGGCACTCCCAAAGCCGCTATACTGAATTTATTACCTGATACTGATAACTTGCACCAATTTACCAGCGCTTTAAAAGAGTACATTGGTTCTTTAGTTTATCGCTTACGCGGTTGGCTCTAATAAAGTTATGAGTTATGAGTTATTAATTATAAAGTAGAGTAATTGCCTGAATTCAAAACTTCCCATTCAGTACAGACACGATTAATCGCGTCTCTTCTTTATTGACATTATGTCTAAAAACTTACCTTATATTATCCCATCCTCTCCACCCCAAGTTGAGGAAGCATTTGCCGCTTACCAAACAACCCATCAGTTTTACCACGAAGTTCGGTCACGGTCAGAGTTTCAGCGTTATTGTGAATGGTATTATACTACAGCAGAACAGAACCGCCAAGAGCTTAAAAGAATGCGCGGCGAACTGAATATTTTTCAGTGGTTTCGCCGCCGATAAGTGATTTAGATGACTTCTAACTCATTTTCACGTAAATGGGCTTTAAACTTTTTACTAAACTGGACTACAATCGGCAAATTAGCGCTTACGGGTCTGTCTCGCCATTGGGTGGCAATACCTACTACATCGCCTTCAGTGCCTTTGATATCAAAAGGCTGATTCCGATGTTCAGGATGATGATACACTACTACCGAATCTTTAACGCGGACGCGATCGCCAACTTTCATAACAACATTTACACCTAGCATTTGCTTTTCCCCAAGTATCTGCTACAAAATATATGATTAAATCGCTTAAAATTTGATTTAATCAGCTATTTCTTGACGCTTCACAGGGGTGCGACAGCGCATTTAACCCTCTGCGTCCAGGCACGTTTTAGCAATCCGTGCATACTTTTTTTAGTTTTTTGCCGCGTTAATACCTATCGTCCTTACCCTCTGTATTTATCCCAAAAACAGGGAAATGAAAGGAAATCAGGCGACATCAGATGTGCTTAGTACTGTGACAAGATATCTAACCCTTTTATCTTCACTCTAGGATGTTCCCCAGGTCAACTCTCTTACCAATTTTCGTGCATGGCAGACGCGCGTCTATGACGGGCTAAGGTCTCTATTAGACTCAACACAGAAGCGCTATGGAGTCTAACCAAAATTTACTTGCTTGCTTAAGAAATCTCGAAAGCTTGAATGGTAAACACTGTAGCGAATTTCTCTATCTATTTGCTGGAGTGTTAAAAACTCACGCCAATTTTCTAGAATTTCTTCAACATCATATTCATCAGCATCGATTGTACTAGCGATCGCTGCGGCGGTCACTGAGTCAAGCCGAAGTGCAGTCTGCGCCAATTCTTCTGATGAAATTTGCACTAACACACGCAGCACAGATAATTTAAATTCCCTCTCAAGAATTGGCGCATTAGGAGGAATCATCTTGTGCAAATGCTGCTGATAATACGCTTCTAAAGCAGGGGGGAATTGTCCCGTTACGATCGCTTCTCTCAAATATGCTGTGCGATCGCTCTCAGAGAGAGAATATAATATCTCGCTGAGATACATGAAGTTGTTTTCACTTTTGGCGGTTAGCTTTGCTGTGAGTTCTTCGTCATTGTTGACATATCGTCGAATGTATGCATGGATATCTTCATGGTTTTGTTGTGGGTATTCTGCTAAGTCGAGAATTTCGGAAGGTGTTTCTATCAACAAACCTGATTGTTTTCGCACGTATGGGCGGCGGGTAAGAAGGAAATAAACGCCACGCGGGAGATATCTGGGAAGATAAAAGAGATTTGAGCCTGGGGTTTGGTCGTTGAAGTCAACAGCATCTAAGGCATCGATAGTAATAATAAACTTTTGCTGGGGTTCTAGTTTATCGCTGACTTGCTGAAGCAGGGAATGTAGAGACGTAAAATTTTCTGTCTCAATTTGTGTGGAGATAGTAGTAATAAATTCCTCAGCGCGATTTTTGCCTGGGAGTTGGGCGTTGTAATAGAGAACTTGGGGATTTTCTGTGACGTAGTTGGCGAGGATGGCACTTTTGCCGCTACCGGGTGCGCCAATTATGGTAAAGTAACCCCGGTCATGACGCTGGAGAAAGTTGGATATTGCAGTGAAGACGAATCCACGACCAACAAAGTTTTGGCTTTTTTCGAGAATGACTTGTTGAAATTCTCTTGGGTAAGAGGGAGTATTGATTGGCGTTGGCGGTCGAGGTGAAGTGTTCATACTTTTTAGACATTCTCCAACCGCAAAAAATGCACTCTCCCTGACGACTCCCCTGCCACAATTGTTACCCCATCTGCTGCAACAGCACAGCAAAGAAATGGAGCCTCTCCTGTAAAAGTGGCAATTTCTTCCCCAGTTTCCAGATTCCAGAGTTTGAGTGCGTTGTCATCTGAACCAGAAATCACCTGCTTACCGTCGGGGGTAAAAGCTGCTGCTGTTACTCTGTCGCTATGACCCTGAAAAGTAGGCTCATCCTCTCCGGTTTCTAGATTCCAGAGTTTAAATGTGTGGTTCCATGAAGCAAAAATTACCTGCTTGCCATTGGGGGTAAGGGCTATTGCTGTTACCCAAGCGCTATGACCGTGGAAAGTACGCTCATTCTCCCCAGTTTGAAGATTCCAGAGTTTGAGTGTCTTATCATGTGAAGTAGAAATCACCTGCTGGCCAATATCCATCTTTCCTGTGGTGGGAGCAGGTTGTGACACCCTTACCTTATCGCATATTTACTGAGTTACATTCTTAGCTCCCGCGTGGGTGGGTGCAAGATGTGATGTAGAGTTATGTGTGGTGCGATCGCCTTTGCCAAAGTTATGTAAATTTATCTGTGGTGCGATCGCTTCACAGTATCAGTTCACCACTTAAACCGTCACTGTGAATGCAAAAACTGGTTAGACCGCTCCCGTTGCGAGCAAGACTGCTCCCGTCACGATGAAGACCGCTCCCGTCACGAGCAAGACCACTCCCGTCGCGAGCAAGACCACTCCCGTCGCGATGAAGACCGCTCTCGTCGCGATGAAGACCACTCCCGTCGCGATGAAGACCACTCCCGTTAAAACATTGGTCACTAACATCCTCAGTAAACCAAAAAGTTTTTCTCTAAAGAGCGATCGCTAAAATATTTATATGTTTTGATACTTGTAGCTGAGAAACCTACGGTAGTTGTTACTGTAAGCTATTCCCCAGTCCTCATTCTTTACTTTCCAGGCGGACAAAGTTGCTGTATTCTTTGGGGAAATTGCCGACACATTTGCTGGAATCCTTGAGGATTAAATTGCCACCAAGCTAATAATCCCAAACTTGTACCTCCCACAAGCAACGCTAACACTCCCCCTAGCATTGGCAAACGTTTATCCCGTTTAGGTTTTCTCTTTAAGCTTGGTGGAATTTCAAAGCTCAGAACTGGTTCATCTGAAAGATCCAAATTTAGATCCAAATCTAGCAGAGCTTGGGAACTTTCTGTAAAAGAAATTGGTTCTTCTAATTCTTCTAATTCTTCTAATTCTTTTAGTTCTTCTTGTTCTTTTTGTATCTCTGCTTCTATAATCTCTTCAGGCAACGCCGGAGTTACAGGTACTAAATATTCTGGTGAGACACGGCAATAAGTGAGAACAACCGACGTATTATCACGCCCATTTTTTTTGTTTGCCAAGTCAATCCACTTGCGAACAGCATCTTCAACTGTCAGTTTCCCTGCTAACACAGGTATTGCATAATCCTGCCAAGATTGTTCCACCCGGCTATCACCAACATTAGCCAAGTAAAGCTCATGGGTATTATTTGATTGCCATCCAGTACTTGTCTGCACTCGTTGTGGAACTTGCAACGCCATGACAATAGTTGTAGCCATGCGTCCTCTGCCTTGGCGTTTTTGCTCATTATTGCGGGCAGAAATCAGATTATTTACCACCCGCAAGCTTGCTTCTAATTGTTCCTGCAACAATTCTGGTGGTACAAGTACAGCTTGTTCTGTAACCTCCCTCAGTAAAACGCGCATTTGCAACTTTACAGACTGCACTGCCAACTTACTGGCAACCCCGCCGCCTTCATGTCCGCCAATACCATCGCAAACAATCGATAAGTGATGCGATAAAGGTTCATCTAAATCACTCAAAGCATTAGGGTAGCAAGCATCTTCATTTTGCGCCATAATTGGGCGAATATCTGTAGAGCCTGCCACCTTCAAAACTAATGGCAATTCTGCCGCAGATGCTAGTAGTAAATTATTGAGTTGAGTAGCAATATCATCCAACTCAACCTCACTTTCACACATCTGCTGGACTAGGTTCTGTAACCCTTTGGCTACTGATGGCTTTGCAGACGATACCCAAAACTGCCAACACTCCCCCAGATTTTGTAAACTCAGCTTCTTATCTGTTGGTGTTTGGTAAAGTTCCAATAATCGCACACACCAACCTTGAACTCTCAAGTTGTCTGGCACTAGTAAACTGCGGCTAAGTCCCAATTCTGATAAAGGTTTCCAAAGTTGGAGAATTTGCCACAGCCAATAAACTTGTCGTACCGCCGTTGCTTGCTCCCATGCTTCAACAATAGTTGGATAGATATTTCCTATCTCATCTATCGGCACATTTTCCAATAAGAGGATATCAGTTGTATCTCCCTCAAGGTTACTAACAAACCCATAAGCCTGCGGCAAACGTAACCGCTCTTGATATAATTGTAGATAAGGAATTACTTCCGTTGGCAATTCTTCAGGTACATCTGGCGACAGCCCCGGTTGAGTATCCAGCCAAATCTGGGAACTAATTACCTCATACCTATGTGCTACCTTTGTGCCTGGTGGGATTTTGGCAGACGATGAGCTAGTAGCCCAAAGATAGCGGTGAACTAAAGGAGTTTGACAAGTGGCACAAACACTATCTCCCATAGGATTAATGGGGCTATTACAGCTTGGATTTATACAATAAATTATCAGTTGAGTAGAAATCATAAAGGTATAAATTAAGAAAACAATTAACTCATTAACTTCGATTACGTTTAGCTGGCAATGACTTGAAGGCTAGAATAGACTGGATTTGCGTACTGCTAGCTACACCTTGTTACTGAAATTAATCAAAATTATTGGTAAAAAGACCAAGTTTTCTTTCTGTAAATGACTTACGTCTGGCTGTATCTAATCGTAGAAATGCATTTACGTCAATGTATCTAGGAATGGCGCTATGCCAAGTTTTACCTTAATCTGGCTTTTGGCAGGAGCAGTTCTGTGTTTGATGGAACTGTTTTTACCATCGGCGTTTGTCGCCTTCATGATGGGAATTAGCGCTTTTGTGGTGGCACTGCTGTCTGGAGTAGGTTTGGGAAATGTATGGTTGCAAGTTGTGGCTTGGCTATTACTTTCCACATTATTAATTTTGCTTTCCCGTCGGTTTTTGCAACCACAACGACGCAAATCGAAAATTCAGGATGCAGTCATAGCTGAAACCTTAACAGAAATTCCGCCTGGGAAAACAGGGCGGGTGCTGTATGAAGGAAATTCTTGGCAAGCACGATGTGACGATGACAAATATACGGTAGCACCTCATCAAAGAGTTTATGTGGTTAGGAGAGAGGGTACTACCTTAATTGTGATACCAGAAAATTTATTGAGTCATTAGTCATTTGTCATTGGGAATGGGGCATGGGGCATTGGGCAGGGATTAATAGTTCTTCCTCCCCTGCAACGCCAGCCTCCCCTGCTCCTCTACTCTCACTCCCTTTCCTGTTGAGTTACATTTAATACTTAAAAACTCAGGAGATTTACAATGGAACAGTTATTTTTACTAGTATTTTTAGCCCTTGGTGGTTCTGCTGTAGCGGGGTCTGTAAAAGTCATCAATCAGGGCAATGAAGCTTTGGTGGAAAGATTGGGTAGCTATAACAAAAAGTTGGAACCAGGGCTGAATTTTTTAGTTCCTTTTTTGGATAAAATTGTTTATAGAGAAACCATCCGGGAAAAAGTCTTAGATATTCCTCCCCAAAAATGCATCACCCGCGACAACGTTGGTATTGAGGTGGATGCAGTGTTTTACTGGCGGATTGTAGATATGGAAAAAGCCTGGTATAAGGTAGAAAATCTCCAGTCGGCAATGGTAAACATGGTACTGACTCAAATTCGCTCCGAAATGGGGCAATTGGAGTTGGATCAAACCTTTACTGCGCGTTCCCAAATCAATGAACTTCTGTTAAGGGATTTGGACATTGCTACAGATCCTTGGGGTGTGAAAGTGACGCGGGTAGAACTGCGGGATATTATTCCTTCGCAAGCGGTGCGAGAATCGATGGAATTGCAAATGTCGGCAGAACGACGCAAACGGGCAGCAATTTTAAACTCTGAGGGCGAACGCGAAGCTGCTGTTAATAGTGCTAGAGGTAAAGCAGAGGCGCAAATATTAGATGCTGAAGCTCGTCAAAAATCGACAATTCTGCAAGCGGAAGCTGAACAAAAGGCGATCGTTTTGAAGGCTCAAGCGGAACGTCAGCAGCAGGTTTTGAAAGCGCAGGCGATCGCAGAGTCATCAGAAATTATTGCACAAAAGCTCCACAATAACCCCAATGCCAATAAAGCAGTGGAAGTACTGTTTGCCTTGGGCTATTTGGATATGGGCGCAACAATTGGTAGAAGCGATAGCAGCAAGGTATTGTTTATAGATCCGCGTACTATTCCTGCTGCTTTCGAGGGTATGCGTTCCGTTATCTCAAATGGTCAGGTTGACTCTAACGAGTTGCTTTCTAAGCAAATCCCAGGATTAGAAAATAAGCGCCCTAGTTAAGAATGGAGAATGAGGGGGGCAGGGGGAACAGGGAAAGCAGGGGAGAAGAAAAACTATTAGATTCTTGCCCAATGCCCAATGCCCCATGCCCAATACCCAATGCCCAATGACAAATGAATAATGATAATTATCCCAGAACAGGTTATCAACGCTATTATTGCGATCGCTAATCCTTTAATTAAAGAAAAAATTCAGCGCAATGAGACTGTAATTAAATTACTTCAGCAGTTTAATCTCGATCCAGAGCATCCACCAGCAGATTTTAGTGGGGTTTATGCATACACACTGGTAGAGTACGGTGTTGGAAAACCTAAGCCTTTTTTAGAACTTTTTCGCCAAGAAGCAATAAAACAAGCTTTCCGCAAAGCATTGGATCATAATAACCCCTCAATTTTGCTTTCTGAGGTTGATGCTTGGCTTGATGCTTATGCGTTGGGTGATGACATTAGAAGTTTGGGAATTGACATTAGACGGGAAATTGCCGCGTTTTATATTGTTTTTGCAGAAGTTGCTAAACGCACTCGCAACCCAGCAGATACACTTATGAGCCAACAAATAGGCTCTTTGCAAAAACGCATTGTAAATATCCAAGAACTACTTGACAGGTTGCCGACACTGGAAGGTATTCGGACAGAAATAGCGCGGTTGGCTGCACAAAATCCCCCAGCATTGCTGGAAGCCGAAACATCCACCGAAAATCAATGTAGAGCCATAGCTTTAGCTCAACAAATGCGCGGTTGGTTTGAAACCTTGGGCTACCGCTTTGAAAAGTATCAAATTTGGGGTGATTCATATTTTGAGTGGATTATCAATGTGCCAACGCGGCGTAACCGATATGACCGCATCCTAATCAGAGGAATTGAGGGGGAAGTTGGACTCAAAGATGTTGCTGTTTTGCGTGCTTCTGTGGAGCAGCAGAGAACTGATGAAGGTTGGTTAGTCACAGCCAGACGGATTGCAAGAGCGGCGCGGAATGAGGTAGAAAAAGACGAAAATCGCCATTTAGGTTGTTACACTTTTGACGAACTCATTGACCAAGATGCTGATTTTAGTGATTATCTTGATTGGTTAGAAGCGGAAATTATTCGGCGACAAATAGATACAAAATACGTTCCTTTAGCTTGCACAAAAGAAGAAATTGACCCCGATACTAAACAGCGTATCGGCATCAGTCACTATAGCGATCGCGATGGTTGGATTGATGGTTATATTGATATGTGGTTGGACGATCCAGCCAAAGAGCATATTTCTATACTAGGAGAATTTGGTACGGGGAAAACTTGGTTTTCCTTCCATTATGCTTGGGTGGCATTACAACGTTATCGAGATGCCCAAAAACGCGGTGTTGAGCGTCCTCGCTTGCCTTTGGTAATTACGCTGCGAGATTTTGCCAAAGCAATAAATGTCGAGAACGTTTTAGCGGGGTTCTTTTTTACACAACACAATATTCGTTTAACTAGCGAGGTATTTGACCAATTGAACGGCATGGGTAAATTGCTGCTAATTTTTGATGGTTTTGATGAAATGGCAGCAAAAGTTGACCGTCAGCAGATGATTAATAACTTTTGGGAACTGGCAAAAGTGGTGGTTCCCGGTGCTAAGGTTGTGCTGACTTGTCGCACTGAACATTTTCCCGACGCGAAGGAAGGACGCGCTTTACTCAATGCCGAGTTGCAAGCTTCTACCAAGCAGCTGACGGGAGAAACACCGCAGTTTGAAGTACTGGAACTGGAGAAATTTAACGACGAGCAAATTCAGCTGGTGTTGTCGCATCAAACAGAAACTGCAACGGTTGAACAAGTAATGGGAAATCCGCAATTATTGGATTTAGCCCGTCGTCCGGTGATGACAGAGTTAATTTTGGAAGCTTTGCCAGATATTGAGGCGGGTAAACCTGTGGATATGTCGCGGGTTTACTTGTACGCGGTGCGGCGGAAAATGGAACGGGATATTAAGAGCGATCGCACGTTTACTTCTTTAGCAGAAAAGCTATACTTCTTGTGCGAACTTTCTTGGGAAATGCTATCTACAGACGAAATGAGCCTCAATTATCGGCTTTTCCCAGACAGAATTCGGCGGTTATTTGGTTCGGTAGTGCAAGAAGAGAAGGATTTAGACCATTGGCATTACGACATGATGGGGCAAACAATGCTCATCCGCAATGCTGATGGTGATTATACTCCAGCGCATCGGTCTTTGTTAGAGTTTTTTGTAGCGTATAAATTTGCAGCAGAGTTGGGAGCATTGGCAAGTGATTTTACAGAGTTGGCGCGGGTGCGGTTCCAGATAAATCATGATGCTGCACCTGTTGATTATAATTGGTCTGCTTATTTCAGTCGTCAGGTAAATACGACTGGGGAGATTTTGCCAACTGCGGCATTGAAAGGATTTATCAGTGAATCGTTGGAAAAGTTAAGGGTGACTTTTGGTAAAGCACCTTTGACAAAAGCGGTAATAGATTTGCTGGTGGGGATGGTTGATATTAAAGCTAAAGAGTCGGTTATCAAGATTATCGAAGAGACACGGGGAAAAACTGAGGATGAAGTGGGTTATGTCGGGGGTAATGCCGCGACAATTTTAGTGAAGGTAAATAAGGCTGCATTAAGAGGGAGAGATTTTAGTGGTGCAGTGATTAAGGGGGCAGATTTTACTAATGCTATTTTGCAGAATGTTGATTTTGCAGGGGCTAATTTGAGTAATTCCTATACTTTTGCAGTTTTTCTACTTCAGAAACGAGTAATAATACTCACGATATGAAAAGAGGAGGTAAGCTGTTAAGCATTTAATTTGCACATTGAGATTGCAGGGGGGCAGGGGGCAGGGAGCA
>JAHHHS010000029.1 GCA_019359215.1 Nostoc indistinguendum CM1-VF10
AAAAATCGCATTTTTGAATTTATTAACTACTTTAATCAAACAATGGCTAAACCTTTTAGGTGGACATACACAGGTAAAGTTCTGGCTATTTAATGGCCATTTTATTTACGCCGTGTTGTACTAGTCTTATCACCACACATGACGAAGTACATCCAGTCAGTAGTAATCTTGATCCTAATGGACCAGAGGTAGGAATAGCTGAGTTAAATACCCTTGCCGATTTATTTGAAGGTGATACTCCCGAACTAGATGAAAGCTGGCATCAAGAAGAAACCTTAGATACTGTTGCCACCGAGAACTTTGGGATTGATTTCAGTAGCACTGATGCTGAAGATGCTCATAGCGATTTATCCGATTTTCTATCTTTTGATGAAGACACAAGCAATGAGCAACATCTAACAAATACAGCCATGACAGAAGATTTATCCCTGTTATTTGGCGACAATTTCTTAGAAAAAGAGAATTCAGAACCGCAAAATCAACAAACATCTGCGACGACTTTAGAGTTGAGCGATTTTAGCGTACTTGATATAAATTTAGACTCTTCTGCTGCCGAAAATTTACCAGAATTTATTGATATTCCTAGTAATATAAGCCAGCCTCCTGGGGAAACTGCCCAAAATAGTGTCAACAAAAACAATGTAGTTGAAGATTTATTGACACTGGAACTAGATGATGATGTCGAAGAACTATTACCTACAGGCGAAATAACTCAACCAGAAACTGAAGCGTTCGCCAGAGTGGAGCTATCTACTAACCAACAAAATAGTTTTGATAACTTATTCTTAGAAACTAGAAATGCAAATTGGGTAGAAGAAATTACCCCTAGTGACTACATAGAATTACCCCAGCAAACAAGCTTGTCTTTGGATAGCCTGTTTGCTGAAATGGAAGAACAGACACTACTGCCTACAAGTGAACCAGAACTTGGTGATTTATTTGGTACATTTCCAGCAACAACACCTGAGTTTTCTGATTCAGAAAATGATCTGAGCAACTTCTGGAACCAGGAAGCCACAGAGGAACAGGACGAATTCGATTCCTTAATTGAGCAAAATGTGGAAAAAGCGTTAGAGGAAAGTTTGTTTGCTGCGGCTGATGACATTTTTGCCAATAGTCAGCAGCCAATACCTTCTCCTGTAACCAGTTTTGACATAGAAGATGATTTTGATATCAATTTTCAGCAGCAAGAGCAGCTAGGTTTAATATTCTCATCAGATTCGGGAGATGATTTATTTGATGAGTTAGATACGAACTCAACTATTTCACCTGAAATCAGCGATCGCATACAGCCCCCCGCGCCTGAAACGTCTTTGTTCGCGCAGCATCTAGGGGAAGAAATTCTCAAGCGATCGCAACAACCAGAAGCTTTAGATTTTATTCCAGAATTTACTAATCAGCCCCCAGAGATATCTGCTGTTGATCTGGAACTTGATTTGCTCGGCTCTTTTGATGAAAATCCGCAACTGCTGTTTGAAGATGTCGCTACAGACTCCACCTATATTCAGATGGAAACCACAGATAATACTGTGGATGAACTATCAGCTACAGAAAATTATCTAGATATCAGTTCTGAGGAAACTCCAGATTCAGCATTGCCTCAAGCACAGCCAGATGATTTGTTTGGCTCTTTCAATGAAAATCCGCAACTGCTGTTTGAGATCACTACAGACTCCACTTATATTCAGATGGAAACCACAGATAATACTGTGGATGAACTATCAGCTACAGAAAATTATCTAGATATCAGTTCTGAGGAAACTCCAGATTCAGCATCGCCTCAAGCGCAGCCAAATGATTTGTTTGGCTCTTTCAATGAAAATCCGCAACTGCTGTTTGAGATCACTACAGACTCCACTTATATTCAGATGGAAACCACAGATAATACTGTGGATGAACTATCAGCTACAGAAAATTATCTAGATATCAGTTCTGAGGAAACTCCAGATTCAGTCCAGACAAGCACAGAAGTTTTAGATATTGAACCGGACAATAACTTAGACACTGCCTTTGATTTCCCAGAAAAGACAGATGTTCAAGGTACAGAGCTTGGTTTGGCAGATGATTTATTGTTTAGAGAAACTGCTCTATTAGAATCAGAAAACCAGAAACTATTATTAAGAGAAAGCGCAACAACAATTGATTTGCAAGATGTCAATGAGTTCACACAAACGGTTATTCAGGAAGGTGTAGAAACCGAATTGTGGGATCTAGCAGAGACAGAGACATCCGAACCTGTACTAGTGTCAGAGAGCGAAAACGCTATTGTTACCTCAACTGAAGAATTGGTAACGAGAGAAACCGTTGGAGTAGTTGCTCCAGAAGATGACTTTGCAGACTTGGAAGCATTACTAGGAGAGGAAGTAGCACTTAGCCCCAAAGCTACCTCAATACCAGAAGTAGATTTTGCTGCCCTGGAGGAATTGCTAGGTACAGATAACGAAAGCGATGGGCTACGCCAACACCAGCCCTTCAACACTCAACCAGTCTTAGCGACAAATACCGTTCCATCACCAGCTATAGATGAATTTGGGGACTTAGAGAAGTTGCTGGCAGAAGCGGATCAAACAATATCCCATTCACCAGTAGCAAAATCGAACACCAGCAAAGCTCCTCGTTCCTCTACTCGTAGAGCTGCGAGATTTGAAGAAACGATGAAGGTTCCAGTTAAGCAACTGGATGATATGAGTAATTTAGTTGGGGAGTTGGTGGTAAATCGCAATACCTTAGAGCAGGATCATGAACGGCTGCGGCAGTCGTTAGATAACTTGCTGATTCAGGTACAACAACTCTCCGATGTAGGCGCAAGAATGCAGGAGTTGTACGAGCGATCGCTCCTAGAAGCCTCCCTATTAGCTGGACGCAAAAAGAAAGACTCCGGCTTCCAAGCGCCTGATTCCAATGCAGATAGGGGTTTTAGCGAGTTAGAAATGGATCGTTTTACTCCCTTCCATACACTCTCACAGCAGATGATTGAACGCATTGTGCGAGTGCGTGAGTCGGCAAGTGACATTGATTTTGTTACCGAAGAAACCGAGCGAGTAGCAAGGCAGTTCCGCCAAGTAACCACCCAGCTACAAGAGGGATTAACAAGAGCACGAATGGTGCCTTTTGCTCAAACTATTGATCGCTGGCGGCGAGGAGTGCGCGACAACGCCATCAAGTGCGGCAAACAAGTGGAGTTGGTGATCGAAGGTGGCGATACCTTAATTGACAAGATGATTTTAGATCATCTGACCGATCCGTTAGCTCATATGCTAAATAATGCGATCGCTCACGGTATTGAAACGCCAGAAGAACGACAAGCTGCTGGTAAACCACCTGTAGGAATCATTACTATCCGTGCCTTCCACCAAGGCAACCAAACGATCATTTCTGTAGGCGATGATGGCGCAGGCATCGACTCAGCAAAGGTTAAGGCTAAGGCGGTGAAGATTGGCATGATTACAGAAGCGCAGGCAAAAGCCATGTCTCGCCTGGAAGTTTACGATCTGCTGTTCCAGTCTGGTTTTACAATCAAAGACCAAGCAGATGAAATTTCTGGTCGTGGTGTGGGTATGGACGTAGTACGCTCCGAGATTAGCGAAATTCGGGGGACAGTAAACACCGATTCTGCGATCGGCAAGGGAACCACCTTCACCATCCGTCTACCACTGACTCTGAGTATTTGTAAAGCTCTCTGCTGCGTCTCTGATCGAGCTAGGATTGCTTTCCCGATGGACGGTGTAGAAGATACGCTGGATATACCACTCAAAAATATTCAGCACGATGCCAATGGGGAATCATTTATTTCCTGGCGCGATACAGTGTTGCCATTCCGACCTCTGAAGGAACTTTTAACCTTCAATCGCCAAATCAGTCGCGGTAATGTCTATGGCGGCACTAGAGATGATGATATGGTTTCTGTTGTCGTGGTGCGATCGGCAAATACTTTGATTGCTCTACAGATTGACCTAGTGTTGAGCGAACAAGAAATTGTAATTAAGCAATTTGAAGGGCCAGCGCCTAAACCCATTGGTGTAGCTGGTGCTACAGTCCTGGGGGATGGTCGGATTATGCCTATTGCTGACGTACTAGAAATAATTGACATTTTCCAAGGACGGATTTCTACGCGAACTGGTGGCAATTCTTGGCAACAGAAAGGGATTCCTGTAGACACCTCTCCTACGAAGATTGACCCGACAGTGCTGATCGTCGATGACTCGATTACAGTTCGAGAGTTGCTTTCTCTAACGTTTAATAAGGCAGGTTATCGTGTAGAACAGGCGCGTGACGGACAGGAAGCTTGGGATAAACTGCGCTCCGGTCTGCCTTGCGATATCGTATTTTGCGACATCGAAATGCCTCGTTGCGATGGTCTGGAATTACTCTCTCGCATTCAGAAAGACTCTAACCTCAACCACTTACCCATAGCGATGCTTACCTCACGGGGTGCAGACAAGCACAGACAAATAGCAGCTCAACTCGGTGCTAGTGGTTACTTCACTAAGCCCTATCTCGAAGAAGCTCTCCTCGAACCTGCGGCGCGGATGTTAAAAGGGGAAAAACTTGTTAGCAGTACGAGTAATGTTTAGTAAATAAAAAACCTTGATAGTAAACCTATTAAGGTTTCTTATTTAAACCAGATAAAAATTAAAATGTAACAATCACTATAGCGCTCAGGGTATTAGGGTTGTTAAATTATCTGGCGATCGCTCGCGGCTACATTTCACACAAATTGTTTAAGGGACTTTATGAGCGTGGTTTTCAACTGATTACAAAGCTCAAGAAAAAATTGATATAGATTTAGCTAAAGTATCCAAAAAACAAAAATGCAGATATCAACCCATCAATGGCTACTTGCAGATATTAAAAAATATACTTGATTCTGCCAAAAATTACGATATAATTCCTACATGGTTTTGCAAATTCTGCCCTAAGTTTTTGGATTAGTTCCCAAGATGAAGATGGGCGATATTTCTTATCACTCAGTAAGGCTGTTAATGTCAGGTTAATGCTTACATCTGGCTTCAAAACAAGTTTGTACAATCAAAAAATACCTGAGAATATATATCTGCTGGCAGTAACGGAAACTTAAAAGTGGAGAAAATTGGGAACGAGGTGATTTTGACAGTGGTTCTGTAGTATTTTTGGTGCAAGTCTGTCTTAGGGTTCATACAATGAAACAGCTCTTCAAACAAGTATTTAGCAGTCAAAAACACCTCATCCGGCTAATTCTCCCTTTGGTGACGATTATTTTAGCAGGCTCGCTGTTTGCCACATCTGCTTTTGCCACAGGTGTGAATCAAATACCCAACCTCACAGCAGGGAATAACACCTGGGTTTTAGATCAAGGTGAAGTTATCAGCCGTCTGAATGAAGGTAAGATTAACACCGCTTTCGAGGATTTGGCCAAGCAAACAGGTAAGGAAGTTAGAATTATTACTGTTCGCCGCCTCGACTACGGAGAAACACCGGAAAGCTTCACCAAAGAACTGTTTGAAAAATGGTTTCCTACAAAAGAAGCCCAAGCTAATGAAACTTTATTGGTTATTGATACCGTTACCAACGGTACTGCGATTGTTAGTGGTGATCAAGTAAAACCTTTACTCACTGACTCTATTGCTGAAAGTGTAGCTACTGAAACAGTCAGTGTGCCGTTACGCAATGGTAACAAATACAATCAGGCATTTATAGATGCAAGCGATCGCCTTGTGGCTGTCCTCTCTGGCAAACCCGATCCAGGGCCACCCCAAATCGCTGACAATGTGCAGGTAGAAGGCACGTTCAAGAAAGCAGAAGAAACCAACCAAGGTAACGCTACAGCTTGGGTAGTAGGATTGTTAATTGCCGCCACCGTTATCCCAATGGCGACTTACTATATCTATCAGATAAATCAGCCATCATCTGATGGGTAATGAAAGAGTTAGGAGTTAGGATTTTCTAACTCTTAACTCCTCACTCCTAACTTTAATCTTGAACATACTCTTGCTCTTTGACTAAAGCTACCTCAGCCCGAACAAATTCTCGACCCAAATAAGCTGCATGATTTAATTGAGTTACAGGAGAAGGCTGAGTTTCCTCAAATATTTTCACGCAAAGTTCTTTCGCCGTCCTTCCACTAAAAAGCGTCGTGTGACTTCGTTCTACCTTTCCTCGTGCTGGAATTACCTTTCCTGTTTCAGGATCGACAGCTAAACCGCGATTGTCAATCACATTTGTGAAATGCTTGGCATAAATTAAACCTGCGTCTCGATCCAAGTAAATAATGAAATATCCACCGGGGTCAAGGTCAATATGACGCTGGGAAAGTTTATCATCAATTGCAGCTAAATCTTCAACTACTAAATCCATAAGCATTATAAAAAGAAATTTTCTTTCTTGAGGGTTTTTACACTATATATCCAGTGTAATTCGTCGTTCATCCTCTGCCTTGGCATTTTTCAAGAATCTCGGTTACTAAATGGCAAGTCTGCATTAATTGCCTCAATTTCCTGCTGTTCGAGTTGATTCACTTCTTTAATATAGGGACGTAAAATTTGCCTTAAACGATTATTGTAAAAGCGGTGCAAACTGTGATTGGGCACAGCAGGGAACCCGCGCCGTTTTTTGTGGCGTCCACCCGCGCCAGGGTCAAAAATTTGGATATTGTTAGCGATCGCCCACTCAATCGGCGCATAATAGCAAGCATCAAAATGTAAGCAATCTATTTCTTGAAAACTTCCCCAATAGCGTCCATAGAGTTTGTCACCTTTAAACAAACAAAATGACATTCCTAAAGGATGAGAGTTATGTTGCTCGCTATATGCAGCAAAAAACAAAACTCGATGGCGATAATCGGTGTATAGCTGCTCAAAAAACCGCCGAGTGAGATACTTGCTACCCCACCAGCCAAACTTATCACAGGTGTCAGCATAGAACTGGTGCATCAAAGGAAATGAAGAGTAGGGAATTTCATCACCACTTAGCGGTTGCAATCGTAAACCTGCTTTTTCCACAGCTTTGCGTTCCCGCTTGATATTGCGACGCTGATTGGCGTTAAACACTTTCAAGTAGTCATCAAAAGTTTTAAAACCAGCATTTTCCCAGATGTAGCTGTGGTGCAGCCAAGTTGTAAAGCCATGCCGTTCCAGCATCGGACGCCATTGGGGATCGACATAGAGAAAATGACACCCAGAAATTCGATTTTTGGAGCAAAAGGTATCAATTTCATGCACCATCATCGCTGTGATTTCATCCTCATCTTCTCCTGGGGCAATTAAGAAGCGATAACCTTCAGCTGGGGTAAATGGTGACATTCCCAGCAATTTTGGGTAATAGTGGACTCCGATGCGATCGGCTAACTCTGCCCATTGGTGATCGAAAACAAATTCACCAGAACTATGTCCTTTGAGATAAAGCGGCGCAGCGGCAATCAGCGTTCTATCTCGCCACAATGTCAAGTGATTTGGCAACCAACCAGTTTTAGCCGTAGCACTCTGGGAGGTTTCGATATTGTTCAGCCATTCCCATTCTAAAAATGGCGTTTTGAGTGGTATTGCCAAAGCATTCCAGGCATTTTGGGGTACTTCAGCAATTTTGTTCGTCCAAACGACAGAATAGCGAGGCTTAAGTTGTTCCACCATTGTCTGGGTTTTTTTAGGGGAGTAGGGAGTGAGGGGAAGAGGAGCAGGGGAGGCAGGGGAAGCAGGGGAGGCAAGGGAGCAGGGAGTAGGGAGCAAGGAGAAAAATTTTCCCCTCTGTTCCCAGCCCCCCGCCTCTCTGCCTCTTTTCAATGCCCAATTCCCAATCCTCAATAACTTTACTTAGGGTAATCTAATCTGCTGGTCGTTGCAGGCGATAGTGCAAAAACACTTCTTGCTCAACTGCATTAACTTCTAGAAGTTGCAGCTTGGGAGCTAAATCGGGTAAAAACCCTTTCCCTTCTACGGGTGTGGGTGCGGTATTACCACCTAAAATCAGTGGACAGACAGTTAGCCATAATTCATCAATTAAATCTAATTCCAACAAGGAAGCGACTAATTCACCTCCACCTAAGATCACCAAGCGTGTTATATGTAGAGTGGCTAGATGGTTTAAAGCTGCGGGAATGTCAATTTCTCGCCTTGGTGTTTCAAAAACCAAAATCTGCTCAAATTCTGGAGGGCACTCCTGTGCTTCGGTTCCCACAGTTGACGTAAGCGTCTGTAAGCGTCCGTTCCATGAAAGCGCTCCCGCTGTTGTCGTGAGTAGCCAGCGTCTAACTGGTTGCTTGAAAAAGTTAATTTCCGGATTGAGGTTTGCAGAGTGTGTAGTCACTATATGAACTGGCTGCCGAGGCTTCCCTGCTTGTGCCCGAAGTTCCATTAGGATTGGATCTGATACAGTAAGTGTTGTTCCATAGGCCCGGAGAGTACCAGCACCGAATAAAACCGCATCAGAGGCCGCAATTTGCTTTTCTAAGTGTGCTTTATCAACCCCTGAGCCAAACCGAGCAGGCGATCGCCTAAAATCTGCTATTTTTCCATCTGCACTCATTGCTAAAACAACTGTAGTATGAGGACGATGTTGCAACATTAAATTGATTGATTTGATAGGTTGAATATTTTATTTGCTAGTGTGTAGATTTTCAAAAAAATCCATGCCTGCAAGCTACTATTTTACAATTCCACTTTTGTATTTATATGCAACACAAATTGTTTCCACATCAAGCATATATGAATTTTGGTATCCCACGTTTCTTTTTGAATTATAGCAATTTGTTATTTTTAAACATTGAAAATAAAATTTTGGTAATTTAATAAAATGTCTCATCTAGCTCGTCTAATTACATATCTTTGCTGTTGTGGTTTGCAGATGCAAAGTGAGACACTCGATGACTAATTCCCGCCAATCTTCTTTTCGTCGAATTTTAGTAACGAGAATACTGCTTCTGTTTGTCCCAGTTCTACTTATAGGCGAGATTGTCGCCTTAAATAAGGCACGTTCTAGCATATTGGGAACTGCACGTCAAAATTTAACAGAAAGCGCCATTAGTAAAGGAGAGAGAATTAGAGATGCGATCGCTCTTTTAAGAGCTACTTTGCTAAGTGTAAGTAAAACAACGGTGATTCCATCGGAATTGCCTATACAAGAGCAAGAAATTCTCACGCAGTTAAAGCAACAACTTCCAGCTAGTATTGAGTGCATCCAATTAACAAATCTATTAAGCCAAAAAATAATTGCTAGTAGCTGTGGGGATCAAGCAATTGCAGACTTGACATTACCTTTACCTAGCGACGGAATTGATGTCAAAGCAATCTTCCCGCCAAAGATAGGAATGACTGGAAAAAGAAATGCACGAAATCAACTGCAAGTAGTGTTATCTGCACCAGTCTCTGATAGCCAAAAAAATTTAGTTTACAGTTTAAGTATTCAGTCTGCATTGTATCAACAAATCAGAAATCCGCCGGGATCGCTTACAGGCGCTATGGTAGTGATTGCTGAAGATGGAACGGTTTTGGCTCACCCATTCACAGACTGGGTAGGAACTAATATTAATCAGCACCCAAATGCTTCGCAACTCAAGAGCATAATAAAAAATGCCATTGCAGGACAAAAGAGTTCGATAAATTTCTCTTTTACACAAGGTAACGAATTAGTAGCTGGCTATACGGCTATTGCAAATCCACTTACCCAACAGCAGCAAAAATGGATAGTCTTAGCTGTTACTAGTGTCGATAATGCACTTTTTGGTTTAGAGGAAATCAAACTAATCCTTATCGTTTTAACAGTTGGTTTGATTGGGGCAAGTTTGTTAGCATCTCTATACCTAGCTCCTTACTTGGCACGCCCTGTAGAAGAATTGCGAGACTATGCTCTCAATATTCACTCTCACCACGCCGCACAACCAGTTCCGCACAATTTTCAAATCCGGGAATTTAATCAACTGGCCCAAGCATTAGACCAAATGGTAGAACGGCTCAAAGCTGGGGCAGAAGAACTAGAAATAGCTTGGAAAGAAGCAAAAAGCGCTAACCAGATTAAAAGCCAGTTTTTGGCTACGACTTCTCATGAATTGAGAAACCCATTACATACTATTATTAACTGTATTCGCCTGGTTGAAGATGGCTTATGTGATAGCCGGGAAGAAGAAATGGAGTTTCTCAAACGTGCCGATGAAACAACAATTCACTTGCTAAGTATTATTAATGATTTACTCGACATTTCTAAAATCGAAGCAGGTAAGCTTTCAGTAGTCATGGCACCTCTTGACCTCCGACAAATATTGTTAGAGGTGATTAATTTACAATCAGTTAATGTTCAACAAAAGGGCTTGCAATTGAAATGCGAGTTAGATCCCCAAGTGATACCAATTAAGGCGGATGCACCAAAATTGAGGCAGGTGCTGATTAATGTTATCGGCAATGCTACTAAGTTCACTGATACAGGAAGCATTACCATTGCTACAGAAATTCAATCTAGTAATGGTAAATCTCAGGTGGTGGTCGCTGTCAAGGATACAGGTATAGGCATTGATCCCACTCAACAACACAAACTATTTCGCCCCTTTGTAATGGTGAATGGCACAACCACGCGCCAGTTTGAAGGTACTGGACTGGGACTAGCAATTTCACGAAACTTAATCGAACTCATGGGAGGCAGTATTACTCTTGAGAGTGCGGGGCTTCATCAAGGTACGACACTGAAGATTACCTTACCCTTGATTAATATCTCGCTGTTACCTGTTCCCAAGAAAGAAGGAAATGTAGGGGATCTAGGATTTTCCTCTGGGAATGACGGGGCAAAAGCAAGCCATTACCCTAGCCTACAGGAGTCTGGGAAAAATCCCTCTTTGGGGATCAACAAATCTGTAAAAGCAGGTGTAGACAAAGAGAAATCCTCGAAGTTCCAATTGCTGCTTGGGAACGAGACTTACGAGATTAGTCTTTCGCCGCAGCAAACTCTCTTGGTAAGTCTTCCAAAAGTAGAAGTTTATGCAAATGGGACTTCTCAAAGATAATCTTTGCTAGACTCTAATTCAAAAAAAGAAATTTGGATTTTCCAGAAGATTAAAGTTCAGAGCGCTTGTCAATAAAAACAGGTTGGCCGCCTTGCTGAAGAGATAGTGTTAGAGCAGCAAGAATTTCTACTAACTGTGTGCCTACCCAACCAGATGAAATCTCTGAGGGAGTATTGTTGAGAACAGAGACAACAAAGCAGGAGCAAACTCGCCCCAATGGTTCCCCTAGCTCTAATTCCAGCACCTCCTGCCTTTGATTTACCGGAATAAATTGATTGCCCTGCTGTTCAAACTCCCCATGTAGCAGGATTAGAGGTGATGATTGTGACATTTCATCAAAAATTAAACTACCAAGGCTACCCACAATCCCCAATCGTCGCTGCTTATCAGGATTCAGCCAGCACAAGTGAATATAAGCTTGAAAGCCATCTGGGTATGTCAGTGTTACCCATACTAGGTCAGCCAAACCTTGAGGCAGAGGAGAATTTATATCTTTCTTGCCCTCTGCTCCTCTGCTCCCCTGCTCCCCTGTTTCCTGTAGCCACACTGTACCCGTAGCTTGCACTTTCACAGGAAGCTGTCCCAGCCAAGCGTTAAAGATAGCAATATCGTGAATAGCTAAGTCCCACAGCGCATCAACATCTTGCCGGACAGGCCCCAAATGGGTGCGCGTCGCGTAGCCATAGCGTAAATCTCCTAATTTACCCGCTTGTACTACAGTTTTTCCTTGCTCAACTGCTGGGTGAAATAAATAAGTATGGTCAACCATTAGTATTAAATGATTTTGCTCTGCTAAGTAGCAAAGTTCTCGACATTCTCCTGCGTCGAGAGTTAAGGGTTTTTCGGCTAAAACATGGTATCCCTGTTGGAGAGCGTCTTTAATTAAAGCATAGTGGGTGGTAGCTGGAGTTGCGATCGCTACCCCTGTCAACCCTGGAACTTTCTTTAGATCCTCCCACTGGGTTGTTAAGACTACATTATCATCTAAATTAAACTGCTGTTTTATCGCCGCTAATCGTTCTGGATGGGGGTCTAATACAGCAACTACATCTACTTGGGGATGTGCTAAGAAATTCCGCAGCAGATGCACTCCCCAACGCCCAACTCCGATGACAGCAATTTTAATTTGGTTTGTCATTAGTTATTTGTTATTAGTCATTAGTATGCAAGGGGCTGGGGACAAATGGCCACTGACAATCAATTGAATTATCAGTTTATCAGCCGTGTTTTTTCTTTAGGGGTTTTCCGGGTTAGGAATTGCTAAAAAGGCTACCTTAGCTGCGGCTTGTTCAGCAGTTTTGATCGAACGCCCCTTACCAACTCCAAGCTTGTTTCCGTGCAGCCACACTTCAGCTATGAAACGTTCTTGATTGCGGTGCGGTTGATTTACTTCCACAACTCTATATTCTGGTAAAACTTTAAATTGTGCCTGAGTCCATTCTTGGAGAGCAGCTTTGTAATTAAGTCTGGCAGGATCGAGGCGAATTTCTGTCGTTAGTTCTTGGAAGTGGGGATCTAGCCAAGAGCGGATCAGTTCCAGATTTTGAGTGCTTAAGTAAAGCGCACCTAAAACTGCTTCAAAAGCATCTGCCAGTCGTGACTCTTGACCAACTTTATCAGCAGTAGCACTGCCAGCAACTAGTAAGTATAATTCCAAACCATAAACTCTGGCTAATTGGGCGAGGATGCGATCGCTCACCAATACCGAACGAATTGCCGCAAAATCCCCTACTGGACAATCGGGATAATTTTCCCATAACACAACAGCCGACACCAGGCGCACCACTGCATCGCCAACAAACTCCAGTTGTTCATAATTTGCCGAATCAGAGACAGTCGGATGAGTTAGCGCTAAATCCAGCAGTTCCCACTTTATAGGTGCTTCTAGCGACAAACCTAATTTTTGGACTAAACTTTCGAGTTGCCGTTGACGGCGTGGATAGGCAAGGGGCATTGAGGGCAGGGGGCAGGGGGCAGGGGGCAGGAGGCAGGAGGCAGGGGAGGCAGGGGAGGCAGGGGAAAAATACTTACTTCTGACTCAGCACTCAGTACTCAGCACTAAAAAGGGGGGAGAGAGCAGTACATAAGCCGGGTTCTGTTCTCTTGCGAGGGCAGTTATCTATCTGGGACGCTTGTTACCAAACGCCTCTAGCGGCTCTCATTGAGCGGAACTGGTAAAAGACCAACCGTAGTTCCTATCGCCTTGCTCCCAACCGGGGTTTACCGAGCCAGCACCTCTCGATACTGCTGGTGCGCTCTTACCGCACCTTTGCACCCTTACCAGGATCAATTAAAAATGTAAAATTAAAAATTAAAAATTACTCATTTTACATTTTTAATTTTTAATTTTTAATTGTCCTGGCGGTATCTTTCTGTGGCACTATCCTCACGATCGCTCGCACTGGACGTTATCCAGCAAGTTTGGTCTTTCGGGAGTCCGGACTTTCCTCAAACCAGTAACTATGACTGATCTGCAACCGCCTGCGCCTACTCTCTCCTTAGATCCAGTGTAATCTTTGGTTGGCGTAGTATGTTGACATGGCATTACTTTTTTTTATTCCAAGGTAGAGCGTAAGTCCAAGGTAGTTTCCTGACTGTGAAAGGACAATTGATAATGCTAATGGGAGGAAAATCACGGCCTGGAGCTAGACCTAAACGCACCTCAGATATCCGTAGCACCAGTTGCAGGGAAAAGTCCAATTGTTTTCTTCTGTTAATAAAGTCGTTGTACAATTTTTTTTGCCCTTTTTGCAGCCCGTTGATATCAATTAATGGTTTTTTCGCTGAATAGGTTCCAGCTACTTGATCGCGCTCAAAAACATCTTCTGCTGTCACCGTCTCAGAAAGTGTTTTCATAGGGGCAATCAGGCTAGGGCTTTGGGGTACTGCTAAGTCGCGGGTTAAATCTGGTGATTTCCGAATTACGCGGCGCGATTGCTTGCTATGTTCAACTACTAAAGAACTGTTGTCCCAGTCAACGTATACAGCAACATTATCAGATTTATTTTCAATGCTAATTCCTAAATCTTTCAAGTCATCAATTGGGTATGAGGATTTGAGTTTAAAAGAAATTCCAATTTTATCGTCGAGATTTTGTTCTTTCAATTGTTCGTCAACGATTCCCTTTTTAAACTCAAATTTAACTTGGTCATCGATGGATTCAACCATGCGGTTAAAAACGTATGAGACACCGATAATATAAATTGTTAAAACTACTAAATTTTGGTCGCTACTCCTCATAACTTAAAATATTAACTCCCGATGTTAATGAATGTATATTTGACTTATGATCCATCTAAGATTTTTAATTACGCTTGATTGTTACAGAATTTTGCAGCCAGCCTCGTCGCCAAAAAAACAATAGCAATCCAAGTGCGATCGCTCCCATCACTGCCAAGCAAAGTGGGTAGCCCCAATACCAATTCAACTCAGGCATATTATATGGCGATTTTTCAGTATTGAAATTCATACCATAGATTCCGGCCACAAAAGTCAATGGAATAAATATTGATGAAATTACCGTTAGCACCTTCATAATTTCATTCATTTTGTTGCTCACTGCCGAAAGATACACATCCATTAATCCAGATGCTAGTTCTCGATAAGTTTCCACCATATCCATTACTTGCACTGTATGGTCATAACAATCTCGCAAGTAAATTATTACCTCTTCACCAATCAGTTCGCTGCCATCTCGAATTAAAGAATTAATTGCATCTCGCTGGGGCCAGATAGCACGACGTAATTGCAGTAATTCTCGCCGAATTTGATAAATATTTTGTAGTGTTTGCGGAGTAGGTTTAACTATTACTTCCTGCTCTAACTCTTCGATTCGCTCTCCATAAAGCTCTAGTACTGGGAAAAAGCCATCAATAATCGCATCTAACACGGCGTATGCCAAATAATCGGCTCCCTGTTTGCGAATGATCCCTTTGTTTTTTTCAATTCGCGATCGCACTCCTTCAAAACAATCATGTTCTGGTTCCTCTTGGACTGTCAGCAAATAATTTTTACCTAATATCAAACTCACTTGCTCATTGTAAAAACCACATGTTCTTTCCTTTGGTACTACCATGCGGGAAATAAATAGCAATTGGTCTTCATAATCCTCTGTTTTGGGACGCTCCGGTACATTGACTACATCTTCTAAAACTAAAGGATGTAACTTAAAAACGTTACCCAATCGTTGTAATATGTCTTGACTGCCTAAACCTTGCACGTCTACCCAAGAAATGGATTCCCTATCAAGATATGGAACACACTCCTCTGGGGTTGCTATTTGTTCGCGGATGAAATCGGTTTGGTTATAGTCGATCAAGAAAATTATTGGTGGTGGAGCATCTGCATCAATAAAAATGGTTCCAGGTACAGTCCCTGGTTGGTGATAAAACTCATCTTCGTATGGCCTAGTTGCTATTTTGGGAAAGGGACGCAGTTTTCGGGGCATGAAATATTACCTAATAGTTATTAGTCATTAATTATTAGTCATTGCTCATTGGTAAAAATAATTGACCAATGAAAACTAACTATTTACACGCAATTTTACAAAATTTAATGTAAAGAAGGTAATTTCTTTAGTCATCCGATTTAATCTGTCTTAAAAAGACTAAAATTTGAGCAATTTCACCAATTTTCAATCCTCCCTCTTTTCCTCTCATAACCACAGTGGCTCTACAAGAACCAACTAAAGGCGAGTTTATAAAAAACTTGGATGCGTTAGAAATTTGTAGAGTGAACCCGCTCCTACTTTTTTTTCACTCAGGACTTAGTAAGGTTAAGGCAAAAATTGCTACAGGGCAAGCAGAAGTTCTTACAGGAAAAGTGGAAGCTGCTACAGACTGCGCGATACACGGAAATGTCAAAGTGGAAGCTGCTATAGATTACGCGATACACGGAAACGTTAAAGCGGAAGCTCTTACAGGGAAAGCAGAAGCTGCTATAGATTACGCGATACACGGAAACGTTAAAGCGGAAGCTGCTACAGGGAAAGCAGAAGCTGCTACAGACTCCGCGATACACGGAAATGTTAAAGCGGAAGCTGCTACAGGGAAAACGGAAGCTCTTACAGGGAAAGCAGAAGCTGCTACGGACTGCGCGATACACTTCATATTGCCTCTGAATCAGCAATGCTACAAAAAAACAGTTTGCCTTGGCAAGACAAACTGCTAAAAAAATATTTATTTGGGTGAGGAGAAGTTAGAACATACCCATGCCGCCCATGCCGCCCATGCCGCCCATGCCACCCATACCGCCCATGCCACCCATATCAGGGGCAGGAGCAGCGGATTTCTTCTCCGGCTTTTCAACAACGATCGCTTCGGTGGTTAAGACCAAACCAGCAATGGAACCAGCGTTTTGCAAAGCTGAACGCACGACTTTGGCAGGGTCGATAATACCAGCAGCGATTAAGTCTTCAAATTCACCGGTAGCAGCGTTGTAGCCAATGTTGAAGTCGCTATCTCGGACTATAGAGACGATAACAGAACCTTCAGCACCAGCGTTATCTGCTATTTGACGCAAGGGAGCTTCTAGCGCTCGTCCGACTATATCAGCCCCAATCTTTTCTTCTTCATTTTCCAGGGTGTTTTTAATCTCTTGTACCTTCTTAGCTAAGTGAATTAGAGTTGTCCCACCACCAGGAACAATACCTTCTTCCACAGCAGCTTTAGTAGCGTTCAGCGCGTCTTCAATCCGCAGTTTCCGGTCTTTGAGTTCGGTTTCGGTTGCCGCACCCACTTTGATTACTGCCACACCGCCAGCGAGCTTGGCGATGCGTTCTTGCAGTTTTTCTTGATCGTACTCAGAATCGGTTTCTTCCAACTGCCTGCGAATTTGACCAATCCGCTTTTGTACTTCTGGCTTGGTAACACTGCCAGCTACAATAGTGGTGCTTTCTTTGTCAATGGTGATTTTGCGAGCAGTTCCCAAAGCTTCTAGAGAAGCAGTATCTAGACTTAAGCCGATTTCTTCAGAAATCAACTGTCCATCGGTGAGAATAGCAATATCTTCTAACAAAGCTTTGCGGCGATCGCCAAACCCAGGCGCTTTGATTGCAGCTACAGCAAGTACACCCCGCGCTTTGTTCACTACCAAAGTTGCCAAAGCATCACCTTCGACATCTTCAGCGATGATCAGCAAGGGCTGACCAGAACGGGCGACTTTTTCCAAAATCGGCACTAAATCTTGGATACTGCTGATTTTTTTGTCAGTAACCAAGATCCGGGCGTTTTCAAATTCCACGATTTGCCGCTCGTTGTTGGTGACAAAGTAGGGTGAAATGTAACCTCTGTCAATCTGCATCCCCTCAACTACCTCTAGTTCAGTGGTTAGAGATTTAGATTCTTCAACGGTAATGACACCATCTTTGGTGACTTTTTCCATTGCTTGGGCTAACATTTGACCAACTTCTTCATCGTTACCAGCAGAGACAGTGGCAACTTGAGCGATCGCACTTCCTTCTACTGGCTTGGCTATGTTGGCAATTTCTTGTACCAGTGCCTCAATAGTTTTGTCGATCCCGCGCTTTAAGCTAACTGGGTTGCTACCCGCAGCGACATTCTTCAAACCTTCCCGAATCAAGGCCTGTGCCAAAACAGTAGCAGTGGTAGTGCCATCTCCAGCAACATCTTTAGTCTTTGATGCCACTTCTTGGATGAGTCTGGCACCTGTGTTTTCCAAAGGATCTTCTAATTCAATTTCCTTGGCAACAGTGATACCATCGTTGACAATTTGAGGTGCGCCAAATTTTTTCTCTAAAAGGACATTGCGACCTTTGGGCCCCAAGGTGATTTTTACGGCATCGGCAAGGGCGTTAACACCCCTTTCTAGAGCTCGCCGCGATTCCTCGTCAAATGCAATAATTTTCGCCATGTTTTATTTCTCTAGCGCTTCCATTAGACAATTTAGCACTCACAGCGCCAGAGTGCTAATCTCCCAAGCGGCTCAAGTTACAAATGGAAATAAAAAAATTGATTAATATACAGGTGATGCTCATATTAGATACAGGCAGTAATGCTTGAATTGGGAGATGAATCTAGACAACTCCCTTAAGTCCCTCGGTATTGCCGACCCTAGCGGCACCGGCTGGTTGGCGGTAGTATTTACGTTTCTCTTGGCTTGGCTTGTAACGTGGCGTTTAATTCCGACAGTACGCAAATTCGCCTTGCGGGTAGGTTGGGCTGACCAACCCAATGCACGGCGACTCAACCGAGAACCTTTGCCTAATGCAGGGGGGCTAGCTATCTACGCAGGTGTAATTGCCGCACTGGTATTAGCTAGCCTTTTACGACCTATCGAACTCCAAAACGTACTGGCTCAGGTACTGACTATTCTGTTGGGGGGTTCGATATTAGTTCTTGTGGGCTTTATCGATGATCAGTTCGGCTTACCGCCCTCTGTTCGATTGTGGGCGCAAATTATCACGGCACTGTTGCTGGTAGCTAATGGTATCAGTGTCAGAGTTATGTTTGGCACCCCCATCGACTCGCTCCTGTCCATGTCGCTAACAGTACTATGGGTAGTAGGGATTACCAACGCCATCAACTTGATGGATGGTATGGATGGTTTGGCGGGAGGAATCAGCTTTATTACCGCCATGAGTTTGTTGGGGGTTGCAGCCCAATTTAACAATCGTGCAGCGGCAATTTTGGTATTAGCAGCCTTAGCAGGTGCTGCACTAGGATTTTTACGTCACAACTTTCACCCCTCGCGGATTATTATGGGTGATGCCGGAGCATACTTTTTCGGCTATGTACTGGCAGCAACTAGTATTTTAGGCAAACTGCAACAAAACACAGTTTATGCGTTAATTCCCACAATTTTATTTCTGTTGTTGCCAGTACTAGATACCACTCAAGTATTTGTGCGGCGGCTACTAGCAGGAAATAACCCTCTGAGTACTCCTGGTAAAGACCACCTGCACCACCGCTTACTTGCTTGGGGACTCTCCCAGCGCCATGCTGCGTTCACACTTTGGTCAATTACCTTAGTTTTCAACTTGCTGGCGATGAGAATACAAGGTATGAGTGTGGCTGTAATACTGACTACCGCCAGTAGCATTATCATTCTTTTGGGTTTTACTATCTGGCAAAGGATACATCAACAACCTTAATCGCTTGTAGGGTGGGCATTGCAGTGCTAGCCCTACTATGGTTTTCTCTATGAGATATATAATTTACCTTGACTAAATTTTAGATTTGAGATTTTGGATTTTTGATTGAAAGATTCAAAATTCAAAAACGTCTGTTCGCGCAGCGTCCGTACCGGGAACAAGCAAATTTAAACGCAAGAACAATTGTATGATCCAAAATTTCAAATTATTTATTCTGAGCAACTGCTTAAAGAATGGTAATACTGCGCTAACAGACATGGAGTCAATCTAAAATCCAAAATTGTTTGGTCAGCCCAGCAAAAATTCAAGATTGAGTTAAATTGTCTTGCAACCAAGCAACTAAATCTTCTTCTGTGGAAAAATCTAACAGTGCCTCCGCTAGATTTTCAAGTTGTTCGATAGATAACTGACTAATACTGTCTTGCAATTGCTGACTCAAATTACCAATACGTCGTCGCAGCAGACGGATGACAACTTCTAGAGTCTGTTCTTGCCTGACTTCATCACGAACTTCCTCATAAATTTTGGTAGTTTTGATGTCAAAATTCTCGAGTCCAAACATTTTTATCAACTCCTGACCACTGATAAGCGGTAGTTTGTAGACTACTATTGTTTCTATTAAATCTAGCACTTTTTATTGAAGTGCTTGATCCACCACTTCTAAGCGTGTCTTTGTAATCAAACTTCTGGCTAATAGGGGAGTTTGTTTTTTATTTACAACTACTAGTTTCATGATACCAATTCCCAAGGAATGTTCAGTTACTTCTTCAAGCTCATTTAAATATAATTGCGTTACTAGTTGGCTTTCGAGTAAGACTCTATACGGTTGTACTTGAGTTGGTTCAAGGCTGCGGCGAGGAAATATAACTACTGTTCGCCAATCTGTGGTAGGTGCGTAAAGTCGTAAATACAGAAATATTTCTGAAAATAAACGAGCATAAAATTCGTTATCTTTTTGGAATTGAACCTCTACAAAATAAATTGGCTGATTGCTAGTTTTAGCAACAGGAAGAAAGACTCCATCGATACGAAATGCTGTTTGTTTTAATTCGACTGAAGCAAAATTATATGCATTTGCTTCTGATGCTTGCAGATTAATTAATTCAAAAAAAGCGCTAGGAAAAGTTTGAAATAAACGATAAAAAATAGAATCCGTTTTCATACATTAGTTTGCCAATCTGTCAAGCTGGATTTAATAAGTTTTGTAGTTGGCACTTTGGTTCTAAAGCGTCAACTACAAATAATCCCTACCCCTCAATTACTTATTAATGAAGGCAGGAGGCAGAGGAAGCAAGGCTTTAAGACCTCTTGTAAAAAAACAGGAAGCTAAAGCAACACTCGCTTCAATTCATCTGGAATCAAATCCCCTGTTGAATTGCTACTTTTGCCTCCTTCAATAACTTTGAACTCAGAACTATTTAGGCCATTACCATACCGCCATCAACATTAAATACTTGTCCGGTGATGTAGGTGGCGGCGGGATCGGCAGCGAGGAAACGCACCATCCCAGCAACTTCTTCAGGCTGACCAAAACGACCGAGGGGGATGTATTTGAGAATCTCTTCGGGGTTGTTAAGATCGCTAGTCATGTCGGTGGTGATGAATCCAGGGGCGACGGCGTTAACGGTGATGCCACGACTAGCTAGTTCTTTGGCAACGCTTTTAGTGAAGCCGATTACACCTGCTTTAGCGGCGCTGTAGTTTGACTGGCCTGGGTTGCCCATTTGCCCAGCAACGGAGGTAATGTTGATAATTCGCCCCGATCGCTGCTTGAGCATAATTTTACTGACAGCGCGTGTACATAAGAAAACACCAGTTAAATTAAGGTCTATCACAGCTTGCCAATCTTCTGGCTTCAAACGCAAAAGTAGCGTGTCACGGGTAATACCTGCGTTATTGACTAAGATATCCACACGCTTAAACTTTTCCATAACGGTGTTAACTAGTGTGTCTACTTGATCGCTTTTAGAAACGTCTGCTTGAATAGCGATCGCCTGGCCTCCCGCACCTGTAATTTCTGTAACAACTGCCTCAGCAGCAGCACTGGAACTGGCATAATTGACAACTGCGATCGCTCCCTGTGTAGCTAATTCAATTGCGATCGCTCGCCCAATTCCTCGTGATGCACCTGTGACAATTGCGACTTTATCTTGTAATAGTGTCATTTGATGTTCCTCAATCTTAAAAATACCGCGCTAATTATCTTATGGTGATTTAGGGAACATCTGAATGAATATTGTCTAGATAAGTAAATATCTATAGTTATTTCTCTGTTAAGAGATGAATTAATTGAAGCAATATATATATATATTGTTGATTTAATTTATAGCTGCGACACCGACAGCATACTCTTACCCAGAAGCACGGGCAGGGTCTATTAGAGAGCGTTATAGCCCGTCGTAGACATCGCTTGATTGGATAGACTAGAAAGTATTGGAGCTACGACCGTCGTAGATATCACTTTCGTGAATGCCTGTATCGTTGTTATTTGGTTAACTAAAATAAGTTTAAATACATATCTAATGCATATACACAAATATAAACAACATATGTCTTTTATTATAATTATTTAAGATTTTTGGCTTGTGAATCAGTCTATATTTATTAATTTAATCCTTTCCCAACAAAAACCCATGAACCTATACCGCTTTTATTTTCTAAGAATTATTATTAAAACAAACAATTGAAAATCGGTCTGTATCACATGGCAACTAAAAAGCAATTTAACAGCTTTGAAGAGATGCTGTCTGCTTCTGATGTACCTGTATTAGTAGATTTTTACGCTGACTGGTGTGGCCCATGTCAAATGATGGTGCCAATTTTAGAGCAAGTCAATGCCCAACTTAAGGATCGCCTGCGGATTGTCAAAATCGACACGGAAAAATACACAGATTTAGCCAGTCAATATAAAATTTCCGCTTTACCAACCTTAGTACTATTTAAGCAGGGTCAGCCTGTGGATCGGATAGAGGGAGTCATGCAAGCACCGCAGTTGGTGCAATATCTACAAACAAAGGTTTAAGCTAACACTTAAAATTTGGATTTTAGCCGCCAGAGGCGCGAAATATCGCGTCTTTTTTAGTGGGGGTGCATAGCTCTAGCCCTACGAATCACGGTGTAAAATCTTAAGTAAATATTAAGCATATCTACTTATATGTCTAGAGAATGTAGTTTAGAAATTGAGATGGCTATATTGTATAGATATAAAAAAATATCTTGACAAGCCAAAAAATGTATGAATAAAAAGCAGAAAAGATTTGACAAAGCCTATATTTGGGTGAATATTGATTTTGATAAAGTTCAACATAGAATAAATGCGGTAACTTATCAGATTGAGCAGGTTATAAAGAAGTACCAACCTTCAAATCAAAGCGATAACCCAGGCAAAAGAAACAATTAGGTTATGTGTAGAGCAATGTCTACGCAGTTTATTTTTAGCGTAGCGTAGGCGTAGCCCACCGTAGGCATCGTACCTGTTTTGCCCAAAATCTGTTGTGCAAAGCAACCATATTTTTGTCAAATATCAAATAACATTAATAATCGTTTACCGAACTTCTACTTATTTATTTATTAGTCATTATTTTATCTTCGACGCTCCTTTTTAAGAGTGTTAATTTTGGGAGGATATCTACTTGCTAGTTATGGTGTGGATATATGATTGTCTCAATTAGCAGCAGCATTAACTCTTGTATCTCATCCTTCTGGTGTTGATTACAGAAAATTACAGGAACTATTGGTAGAAAAAGGGTAGGAAGCTAGATACAGAAACCGACTCTACGATGTTCAAAATATTTGATCGTGAAGTAATTAAAGATAGTCCAAGTGTCAGGTTTAGCTTAGGCGTAGCCTAACCTAGACATCGTATCAATTTTGCATATCACATTTTAGCAAAATAAACAATATCTGACAGTAAGTAGTATTTTTAACAAAACATTTGTAACTACCCTTGCAGTTTATTTACCCACCGCCTGCTATTCTTATAGTTACTTCGGTCTGTCATAGCAGATAGATTATCCTCAATAATGTTTTTATTTGTTAGCGCTCATATACCATCCGGGTTATGTGGGTGCTTTTACTTTATCCTTCATGGCAAAAATCCGTTTAATTTTGAGGCGATGTCTGGTGTTTAGTACACTAAGCTGACACTGAAGCTTTAACTTGACCAAAACGGCGATCGCGTCTTTGGTAGCTCAACAAAGCTTGATAAAATGCTTCTCTATTAAAATCTGGCCAAAGAATATCGGTGAAATACATCTCTGTATACGCCATTTGCCACAGGAGAAAATTACTCAATCGCATCTCACCACTAGTACGAATCAGCAAATCGGGTTCTGGAGTATCTGCTGTGTAGAGATGTTGTTCTACAAGACTTTCATTCACTTGTTCCGCACTGAGTTGACGTTCTTCCTTTTCCCACAAACCAAGTTCTAGTAATTCGCCATCTTTACCGACAGTTCCACCAACAAACCGAGCCATTTGAGGATGCAATTTTTCTAAATACTGGCGACTGGTTTGGGTATAGCCGCGAATCGGAGCTTCTGTATCCATCGCACCTATTAATATAGATAAAAATACCTCTGCGTCTAAGCCGATAATTTGATTGCGGTTAATTGTCTGCCAATCGATGGGTTTCCAGGGACGCGGTTGAGGATTGGCAAACTGTATCGGTAAATCTTGCAGACGGTCATGTAGTTTTTCGACTGCAATATATTTGTCTATGAGTGAACGAATGCGGCGCTGTGTTTGCAAGTAATGAGGGTTGGAATAGCTTTTACCTGCTAAGTCTGCTGTAATTGGGCTGAGGGTGTTAAGCATATTTTTATACTTAAATTTTTATCTCTATGCCCAATAGCCTAAGCGATCGCACTTCGTTTTGTCAGTCGGCTGAAGTCGGCAGTTTTATGTGATAGGGTTGCAAAAGTCGGGGAAAAAGTTGGTTATAGAAAATTTGGGTTTCAAACCTCGCCCTTCTAAGATGACTTTACAAAGTTAGAAGAGAGAATTGCAGAGAATGTGGCGAAATTGTTAGAACAAGGGTAGATAAAAGTTGAGTAACAGGATAAATCATGAACGCTTATAAAACATATATCACCATTGCAGATCCAAAGCAGTTAGTATTATCTGATTTACCATTTAAAGCAGGACAGAGAGTTGAGGTGATTATTTTGACAGACGATAATCAAAGGGTTACTTTAGCAGAAGAATTAAAAAAATTATTCAAAGAAATACAAGGAATACACGCAGATAATCCCTTGACTGATGAGGAAATAGTAGCATGGAGTTTGATAGCGATTTCCTTGTTGGTCATACCATTACAAAACCTGGCGCTGGATATTACCAGATACGTATTGCGATCGCCCAATTCCCAAACCAATTTCTTGCATCCAAAAGGGTTCACCAATTTGCAATTGATAGCTACCATCTACTAAGCGATAAACTTCAAAAGGTTAGTGGCGATCGCGTTGCCAATACTCTGGATTATAAATAATGTAGTACAGTACCCCTAGCTTGGCATAGGTGTCTAATTTTTTGTCATATTCTCCACCCGGAGTTAAGGAGACAATTTCTAAAGCCAGGATAGGCACAATGTTGTTTTCTTCCCAAACAACATAGCTTTTAAGGGATTTATCCGCCTTGCGGCGTTCTACACCCAAGCTCAAAAATCCGTCTGGTACAATCGGCACAAGTGGACTAACCCCTGTAGTATGGTAAACGCCCATATCCACGCTGAAAAACCAGTCATTACGGTTTGCCCAAATATATTGCAGCAAGAAGAGAAGCAAGTTGGGAATAAAGTTCTGGTCTTCGTTATCCACAGGGGTATCGTCTGAACAAGGAAGTTCAGCACTACTAGGCAATTGACGGGGGTCTGATTTCACCATAAGTAATGATGGTGCTGAGATGACCTAATGACCTTTATTTTATTAGATGAGAAAGCTTTATTCTGAAAAGTCGGGAAAAAAGCCGGATTTACAGAATCTTATCCGAAAACTCCAGCAACATAACTGTAAAGTAATTTATAGTTGTCCCTAAAATCTGAACTACCCTTGTCGTTACACAATGGACGCTGAAGCAGCATTAGCATGGTTAGACGCCATAATTCCTCCTCAGACTGGGGAACGGTTGAGCGATTTGCAAAAAGTGATTCTTGTGCAAGTTTGGTTGGGTAGAAAATACTTGGATATCGCTCATTCTTACGGTTGTACGGAAGGACACGCCAAGGATGCTGGTTCTCAGTTATGGAAGCTGCTTTCTAAAGTATTGCGAGAAAAGATTACCAAAAGTAATTGTCGCGCTACTTTGGAGCGAATTCTGAGAAAAACTACTGCGATATCAAGTCTGATTGATTACTCGCGATCGCCACATCCCACCCCAAAATTAGAGGATACCAATTTTATTGGACGAACAGAAGCGATCGCTCACCTGAATACTTTGGTAAATCAGGGATCGAAAGTCATTGTCATTCAAGGTGAGGGAGGCTTAGGCAAAACCACTCTAGCCCAGCAATATTTGCATCAGGGGTTTGAGTTGGTTTTGGAACTGCTGATGGCGAAGGAAACGCAGAATATCACCCCCGCCGAACGAGTAGTAGAGGAATGGCTCAAACAAGATTTTGATCAAGAACCTGGGGTAGAATTTGGGGTAACTTTGGGACGACTCAAGCGCCAACTCCACAATCGGCGGATTGGGGTGTTAATTGACAATCTTGAACCTGCATTGGATCAACAAGGTAGGTTGATTGCTTCTCACCGCAACTATGTAGAACTATTGCGGATTTTGGCTGATGCTAGGGTGCAGTCTGTTACCTTGATTACTAGTCGCGATCGCCTTTGTGAACCTGGGTTGAATGTGAGTCACTATCGGCTTCCTGGTTTGGATCAGACTGCATGGCAAAAGTTTTTTAACAACCGTGGGTTAGGCATCGACTCGTCAACCTTGCAAATCATGCATCGCACTTATGGCGGTAATGCTAAAGCAATGGGAATTCTCTGTGGTTCGATTCAGGAGGATTTTGACGGTGAGATGGTTCTTTATTGGCAAGAAAATCATGCCGATCCGTTAGCAGCAACCGACTTAAAAAATTTAGCGGTTAGTCAAATTAATCGTCTACAAGTCCTTGATCCCCAAGCATATCGTCTACTTTGCCGTTTGGGATGTTATCGTTACCAAGATATACCCAGCATTTCATCACAAGGATTGTTTTGTTTACTTTGGGATGTCCCACCTGCTGAACATCGCCAAATTATCGCCTCGTTGAGAAATTGGTCTTTGGTGGAGTGCGATAAGAGTGAATACTGGTTGCATCCCGTGATTCGGAAAGAAGCGATCGCGCGTTTACGTCCGAGTGATGAATGGGAAATTGTCAACCACAAAGCCGCAGAATTTTGGACAGCTAGTGTTAAACAAATTGAATCCTTTAAGGATGCTTTGCAAGCTCTGGAAGCATATTATCACTACATAGAAATTCACGAATTTGGGTTGGCAGGTAAAGTCATTCTCAAAAGCAGAAATAATCAATGGCAGCAGTTTCTACCTCTTGGCAGTACGTTATATCGCATGGGTTTAATTCAACCTATACTTACTGCAATTAATCAAGTTGTTAATAATCTTGTAAATGACCAAAATCTCAGCGAACTTTATAATATATTGGGTGATTTATATTGGATAACAGGTAAAATAAGTCAAGCAATAACTTGTCAACAAAAGACTATTAATCTAGCAACACAAGCACTCAAATCACTTGTGCCTCAGCCAGAAAATAAACATTCAGCTTACTATCTGAGAATGCTAGAGGTAGATTCTTTATTAAGTATTGGTCTTTACAAAATAGATTTGGGAGAATTAGAGGCAGCCGCAAAGTTATTCCAACAAGTAATTTATCTGGCTCAAAATACCGAGCATCATAGCTGGGCAGAGAAAGCTTCAGTGTGTTTAGCTTTAGTATATTCTTATTTAGGTTTACGTGATGCCTCATCTGCATTAGCAAATGTAGCTTATCAAAATATTACGAATGAAAAACTGGTGGAACAGACTGGAAGATTTGTCTATTTCATGCAAATTTTGGGTCAAACCTATGTAAATTTAGGAGATTTTCATAAAGCAAATCAAATACTACACCAAGCTTTGACTTTTGCTGAAGAGAGCCATTATATGCAGGTAAAAGCAAAAACACTTAATGGTTTAGCAGAAATCTATCGACAACAAGCAGATTTTGCATTAGCCCTTACTCATCATACAGAAGCAATCGAACTTTTGGATACAATAGGTGCTAAGTGTGACCTAGCTGAAGCTTATTTTCAATTAGGTTTAACTTATCAAAAGATGGCAAAGCCTGATGAAAGTCAAATGAATTTTAATCGAGCGATTCAGCTATTTACTGAAATCAAAGCTCCGAAGCAAGTTGAAAAAATTTCCAACTGCACGACTCAAAGCTGTGTTAACCATTCTTGCCATTATTGAGTAGATATGCCTGCTTTGTAGTGCTGAAGTATGCGTAGACGGCCAAAAGCTTGTCGTCCATCATTACTCATGTCACCTTTCCTTCATTTCTAGGTAAACCAAGGCATATCCATAATACACGTCATACAATTTGCCGATTTGCGATCGCCTACGGTGGGAGAAACAGCGCCATCGCTCATCTCACCTTCCTATATCAACTAGTTATGGGGTTATCTGATTGCCAAATTTTTTAATCCATAAAAGTTAAAATTTGTCAATAAATACGTGTATAACTTAAAGTCTAATTTTAGAATCAAGTCCTCAGCTAAACTAGAGATTATACAAACCATTGTTAATTACTAGTACACTGTGGCAAAAGTTTGCCTTTAACAAGGAGATTTTGCCCCTTGTTAGTCTGGTTAATTGAGATGGTAGCTGGATTAACGCTGTGCTTTACTAATTACTATGTCTTTCGCTCTCAAAGGAAATCTGGTCAAATGGTAGAGATAATTCGTCAGTTGCTGCGTCAGTCAAGTCAACTAATACTATAAAAATGGCTTAAGAGTTTCGGGATTGTGACACTAAATTCGTCTCATTGCCCATAATAATAAAAATGACCCTTCAGCAATTTCCTGTTGTACTCTAATAGTAATTCGTAACTATATTTTTAACTATGACTACGCAAACCCTACCTCCACCAGAAGTTTATCAAGGTCAGTTTGGGGAATTTACAATTACTCAGAGCGATCGCACTGGCGTAATTATCTACCGCGCGGGATTAATGGTAGCAGCACTTAGCTTTGCCATAGGCAGTGCATTGGTTTTGCTCAACAATAACCCAACTATTTTTACCACACTTACACTTCTATATACTTGTTTTAGTCTCGCTCTGGGTGTGAGTTTATTTACCATTCATATTTATATGGTATCACTGCACCGAATATTGCAAATTTTTTGGGCAATCGGTAGTATAGCATCAGTGATTCTGGCAATCTTGAGCAGTGAACCTCTAGCTCTCACTGTTTACAATCAGCCCGTTACCTTATTTGGAGTTGGTTTTATCTTTGTTGCTTTGACAGGTATTTATTTTAAAGAAGCTTTTTGCTTTAATCGCCTGGAAACCAAAATATTAACCCTAATAGTACCGCTACTATTGTTAGGACATTTGGTGGGAATTTTACCAACTCAAGCGGAAAGTGTTTTATTAGGGATTTGGGCAACCTTGTTTTTGGTGTTCGCCCTGCGAAAGACAGTGCAAGCAATTCCTGCCGATATCGGAGATAAGTCTGTATTTACTTACTTGAAAGAACAACGTTTAGCTAAAGTTTAATGCAGGCAAAAAATCGTCGGTGTCAAAAATTTCCAAAAATCAAACTAATAAAACGCCAAGAAATGTGGACACTTACGGCTCAGGGGTGGGCGATTGCAGTCGCTTTTATTGCTTATTTAATTTTTTTCACTATTACTCATGTACACTCATTTCTCGCCGTGACTTCCCCAATAAAATCGGCAGAAGTATTAGTTGTTGAAGGATGGCTCCCAGATTATGCGATAAAACAAGCTTTGACTGAATTTAAAAACGGTTCTTATCGTTTAGTAATTACCACGGGAGGCTCAATAGAAAAAGGTAATTATCTTAGCGAATACAAGAACTTTGCAGAAGTGTCAGCCGCTACCTTCAAAAAACTCGGTTTAGAATCAGAGAAGGTGGTAGCTGTTCCAACACCTGTAGTAATTAAGGATCGTAGTTATGCATCTGCTGCCGAATTTAATCGCTGGCTATCCAATTCAAATTTAAATCTACAATCAGTTAATGTTTTTTCCTTGGATGTTCACACCCGTAGAAGTTGGTTGCTGTTCAAAAAACTACTTACCCCTAACATCAAAGTTGGTGCGATTGCTGCCAAAACACAAGATTATGATCCAAACAAATGGTGGAATTATAGCCAAGGTGTACGGACAATTATTGATGAAGGCATCGCTTATATTTATGCACGGTTTTTGAATTGGAAAGCATAAAAATGAGAACTCGTAATTTTGAGTTACAAACTGCGGATTATGTAATATAAAACGTAGCTTTGGTGGGGTGCTTTTACTATAGCAATCCTAAATGAGTCGTAAAAATCCTCAATTTCTCTCTCTGCGCCTCCGTGGTTAATTTATTTTTACAAATGATTTAGGACTGCTATATAAGGAATTAGGCAGACATCATATTACTTACCCAGGATTTGTAATAATGCTTGCCGATAAATTTTAAGGCCTTCTGCGTTTAGATGCTCTCCATCGTTCGTAAAACTCCCTTTAAGAGCATTATTCTCATACAATGATGCTAGTCCTGCTGCTGCAACTGGCACTTTTTCTGTTTCAGCAACTTGGTTAATCAAAGCATTAATTTGTTCAACTCTAGAAAGTGGGGCTGCTACAGTTGGATCTGAGCTTGCTGCAACTGTTGAATAAAAAGCCGGAATGAGAAAAATTTCTTTATTTCCCATTGTGCGGACAAGTGCGATCGCCTCTTGTAAATTTTTGCTAAATAACTCATCGCTAATTCCATACAAAGCATCATTTCCACCTACGGCAATAATAGCTTTTTCACATTTCACCTTGGTAGGAATTAAACTTTTAAGTTGTTCCAGTAATGAGATTGTACTCAGACCATTTAAGCCAAAATTAAAAGTCCCGCTCCCAAGGGTATTTCCAAGTGCAGCCGAAGTAGAATCGCCAAATAAACAACCTGAAAACTGTTTATTTTGGGCAGCAAGTATCTGATATTGCAATGCAATTTTCCCTAAAGGTGAAGAACTTACATTGTCTTTTGGAGGTGCATCAGCAGAATTAGAAGAAGAATTTGCCATGCCAACTAGCTTAGAAATTTTGGACACATCAACAACTAGTTGATTGCTGGGATAGGCTTCTAGAAAGCTGACTAATCCTAGACCTTCTGGTGATCTTGCTCCTATGATCATGGCAGATCGTAGGGCTTGTATACTGGCTTGATCGCGACGAGCAATCGCTTGGGATGCAAAAGATAAAATCTGCTTACCCATTCCTGTATTTACCAGCTTATCTAAAGCCACAATATCAAGAGACATTTTTACCTGAAGAGCATCTTGGAACTTCTGTTTCTCCTCAGCACTAAGGTAATCTAGAAAAGATTGCAAATCGCTAGAAGCCTTTTGTGTCTCGGCATAGTTGCGTATATCTGCCACCGGGATCGATTGCTCAAACAATCCGTATCTGACAGTAATTTTCTCAGCCGCCAAACTAGGCAACAAACCAATGCCACTGTGCAACAGTAAAAATATTAAGCACCCAGATAGGCATATTAAAAAACGATAGAAATATTTCATCACAGAAGATAGTGAAATAAATAGTCAATAGTTAATAGTCAATGGTTAAGGGTCAAGAGTCAAGTCGCTTCACTCCAATTAAAAATTAAAAATTATTAATTAAAAATTGCAAGACGCTCCAGGATGAGCTAGTGCTGCGCTATGAGTGTTGGCTCTGTACCTAAAATTAATTAAAAAAAGTCAAGGGGCTAAATATTGGGTATTGGATATTTCTTTCCATTCCTTTCTACATCCACAGCCAACCCTAATTTGGGAATACTCAATCCAGTAGGCGTGAGGATGAAACCGTGGTAGAAGAATGTGCATATTGGATAGCTTGGGCGCAAATATCTGGGGTTGGCCCGGTATTGCTGCGGCGACTGCAACAGCATTTTGGCACGTTAGCAACAGCTTGGAATGCTACCAAGGTAGAGTTAGGAGAAGTGGAGGGTTTTGGTTTTCAGACGCTAGAAAAAGTAGTACAACAGCGATCGCGTTTGCACCCAGAACAACTATTCACCAAGCACCAGCAGGAAAATTCCCATTTCTGGACACCAGCAGATGCAGATTATCCCCGCTTACTGTTGGAAACTCCGAGTCCACCGCCGATTTTATACTATCGTGGTGAAGTTGAACTCCAAGAAAATCTTGGACAAAAACCGATGGTTGGAATTGTCGGAACCCGTCAACCTTCAGAATATGGTATCCGTTGGACTCGCCAAATTAGTACAGCTTTGGCTAAAAATGGCTTTACAGTTGTTTCTGGGATGGCAGAGGGAATTGACACAGAAAGCCACATCGCCGCGATGAAAGCAGGTGGACGCACGATCGCAGTTCTAGGAACTGGTGTCGATGTCATCTATCCCCATAAAAATCGAGATTTGTACAAGCAGATTTTGACGGCTGGGTTAGTCGTGAGTGAGTATCCCACAAAAACCCCACCAGATCGCACGCACTTTCCCAAACGCAACCGGATTATTGCAGGTTTAAGCCGCGCCATCCTCGTAATGGAAGCGCCTGTAAAATCTGGTGCCCTAATTACTGCTACCTACGCAAATGAATTTGGTAGAGTGGACGATCACCCATCTCAAGGATGCTTAAAGTTACTGAACCAAGGAGCTTCTTTCATCCTCAAAGAATTAGATGAACTGTTAACAATGCTAGGAGCAATACCACAAATTGATGGAGTCGAGGCTTCCACAGCCCCAGAACAGTTGAGTTTAACAACTTTATCGTCAGAATTACAAACGGTAATGGATGCGTTCGCAAGTGAAGTTTTACCCTTCGATTTGATTGTCCAACAAACCCGCATGACTGCTGGTGCAGTTTCCGGCGCGTTGCTACAGTTAGAACTTATGGGTTTAGTTTCGCAATTACCAGGAATGCGGTATCAAAAAAGTTAAGAATTAAGAGATAACACTATAGTTGAGCTTTTAGAAACAAAAAGCTGGTGGCGATCGCACTTGGATTTTTCTAGCTGCTTGATGGGGTAGACGATTCTGGAGATTTTACTACTCTTCTACCCCAAGGTTTAATCACTGAAATGCCGATGATGGCAAGTATACAGAGAGTTTGGGTTGCACCACCTATGAGGACTCCATTCAAGTCAAACATATATAGTGGATTGCTCAATGCTTGCGATCGCGCCACATCTGAAATACTTGTAACTGCATTCACCCACGGACCTAGCCATATAGTTCCTACCACAATTAAAGTAACTGTGGCAATCCATTTGACAATTACCCAGTAGTGTTTGAAGAATCCCCAAACGGTGAGCCAGCAGAGAAGCCCTCCTGTTAACAAAGAGAGGTTTGCAGAGGGAATAACCACGAAATCATCAAGTAATTTCAACGTTGTGTTAATCGCATACAGTTCGTCACCATTGGTAATATTGGCATTCTTCAACGCGATGGCAACCATGCATAGAGCAGAGCCAAACCAAATGCTACCAGAAGCGACATGAGCAGAGAGCAACCAGTTTTTCTGTTTAACGTTGAGTTTGGGCATAAAGTCTCCAAATTTGATGCACGAACAACGGCAGATCAGCTAAATTTAATTAGCTTCCATATAATATGGTTCCTTATTATAATAGGATGAAATTTCCTGACTTCAAAGATATTTACTTGTTTAAGTTAAAAATCTCGCATCGCTGGTACTCCTGCCTGTAGCTTAGACAAGAGTTGTATCAGTGTCTTCTGCTCAGTTAGGCTCAGATGAGCTATCAGTCCAGTAGTTCGACAAAAATGATCTGGCAGCATCTTTATCAAATTCTGTTGCCCTTGTTCGGTCATTTGTACGACTAAACGGCGTCTATCTTCTGGGTGTGGTTGTCGCTTCACCCATCCATCTCGTTCCAAACCGTCTAATAGTCCAGTGATAGTTCCACGGGTTACACCAGAACGTTCAGCACATTCTGAAGGTGTTAAGTGCTGACCATTTGCTCGGAATAATTGCATGAGAACTGTAAATTTACCCATAGACAGCTGATGGCGAGCCAAATGGGCATCCAATGCGGCATAAACAAGAGCTGTAGTTTTCAAAAAGGCTAAACAAGTCTCCACTGCGAGGACATTTAGCTCCGGAAACTGCGTGGCAAGTTCCTCTAACTCGTGTTTTGGTGGGACTTCAGGAGAAACAAACATGGATTTGCAAGCATTAGTTGACTAGCTTACTATATGCTGCCTTAGTAAATCTTGCTGTGGCAACTCTACATTCAAAAATCCTAAATTATCTTGGAGGATAATACTGTGGATTCATAACTGGAGATTGATAACCGTTTGTGGGTACTGTACTTCCCATACTGTTGGGTACAGGACTGACAACAGGAGGCTGATAAACGTTCATAGGTAAGATGCCTGTCGTATTATTGGGTACAGGACTCGCAACCTGGGGCTGATAACCGTTTGCGGGTATAATGCTTGTGGTACTGTTGGGTGTGACAGCATTCTGGCTAAACTCTTGGTAGGCAGCACGAGAAATTGAACTGATCAATTTTTCGGCCCGAGGGTCGTTATTGGGGCGTTGTACCATAACAGCAGCTACATAGCGCTTACCAGTTGGCAGAGCAATTAAACCTGTATCTGCCAACATTGTGCCAATATCGCCCGTTTTGTGGTATGCTCTTGCTCCTGCTCCCAAACCGGATGGTAGCAGAGTGTCTCTCTGGGTACGACGCAATATATCGAGCATGAGATCGCGTGATGGCATACTCACTAAATTTCCCTGACTTACAATCGCCATTAAATTCCCCAATTCTTTGGGACTAGTGGTGTTTGTGCCTTGCAAATCTGGAAGTTGATTGCGAATTGTTGTGGTTGTCAATCCCCAGTCCCGAAAACGCTGGTTTAACGCCTCCATCCCTCCCAGCCGGGTAATCAGCATATTTGTCGCCGTGTTGTCGCTGATTGTAATCATTTTAGTGACGACTTCCAAAGCAGCGTACTGAGTTCCGGCGGGTTTATATTGCAGATTTCCCGAACCGCCAGCTACCATATCTTGTTGCATGGTCAGCATTTCATCAAGGCGAATTTTCCCCGCGTCCACATCCTGGAAAAAAGCAATTAAAATCGGCACTTTAATGGTGCTAGCTGCTGGAAAACTGGTAGAGCCATTGACATCTACATAATTACCAGTATCTAAATCTACCAAGAAAACTCCGGGTGTAAGATTTGGGTTGGTCGTCGCCAAATTTTGCACAACATTTTTTAAAGAGGTAATTTCCTGAGATAGATATAGGCTCGAAGCTGCGGCTGCGGGAGTTTGGGTAGGTTGTGGCTGCGATCGCCCCATATTACTATTATTAGACGGCGGCGCATAAGTTGTGCTGATGCGATTAGCCGGGTCTAATACTGACAATGCTGTGCCAACAATTGCACCCATGCCAACACCCACAATCAACAACCGCACAACATACAACAAGGTTTTGGCCATTGGCTTTAACCGCGTCTTCCGCGATGAACGCCTACCTATTTTTGGCTTTTCCATCCGCACTGTTTTCACCATTACAGCACCTGGTCGAAAGGGAGGAATTTTTCCCTTTACACTAGGCATTGGTTTTACTGCCCTTGGCATGACTAACCCCGATTTTAGCCTACGTGTAGCACCAGGGATTGGAGGAGAACTGATTTGATTTTTTGGGCGTGTTACTGCCTCTTCTCGACCATTGGCAGCTTGCTGCTGGCTATTAACTTTAACTTTCTTCTTTACCACTTTTTGAACTTTTTGTGGCCGTTGACGGCGATTTAAGGGTTGTCGCCGCGAGAAAGCTGTTAGTTCGTCACTTGACTCTGACACAATTACTCCTTGTGACCCACTTGACTGTTTTCTTGCAGACTCCTAACCCAAAACTTAATCTTTAAGCAATATTAATACTCAAATTCCACTTTGCCACTAAGTAGCATTTTTGTGTTTAGTTTAAGCCATATTAAATATTTTGGGGGATGCTTGCGTATATACTAAACAAATAATTACAAGTTTTCACCATCTCTTTGGTTTTTAAGGGCCCATTCTACCTGCTGCAAAATTCCTCTGAGCATGGCTACTTCCCCAGTTTTCAGGTGAGCGCGATTATATAGTTGGCGAAATTTTCCCATGCGACTAGCTGCCGTATGGGGATATATATAACCAATTTTCAGTAATAGTGATTCTAGTTGCTGGTAGTATCCTTCCACAACATCTAAGGGTGCGAGTTCAGTTTGGGTTATATTCTGAGTGTCAGGCTGGACACATTGTGACAATTCATAACAGCAGATTGCTACGGCGGTAGCTAAATTCAGGGCTACATAATCTGGACTCGTGGGAATGCCAACAAACCTCTGTGCATAATTTAATTCTTCATTGCTTAATCCCCGGTCTTCTCTGCCAAAAATAAGTGCTGCGGGTTTTTCTGGTTCTTCCAGTAACCAAGGTAATGCAGTGCGGGGATTTTCTAAAGGTGTTTCTAAACTGCGAACGCGACCAGTAGTAGCGATCGCTCGTACACATCCATGCAATGCTTCTGGTAAGGTCGGCACTAATACCGCAGATTCTATAATTTCCTGACCATGAACAGCCATCATCAAAGCTTCCGTCGATAGCGGATCGCATTGGGGGTTCACTAATACTAAATTATATAGCCCGAAATTTTTCATTACCCTGGCGATCGCTCCGATATTTATCGGCCCAGCTGGTTCTACCAACACAATTCTTAATCCAGCCAAGCTCATTTTTTGCCTCCTGCGATCGCACCATAAGATACTTTTAGGCTAATTCTCAGCGTTGTGGTTCTGCTGAAAATTTTCCTTGAAATCATTGTAGCTGTGTAAGTGAATGCCTGCGTCAACGAAGAGGAAAGGGAGCAGGGAGCAGCAACCGTTCTTGCATTTCGGGAGTAGGTTTAAATTCAGCAATTTGTTCAGGAGTGGGGTTGCTGGCCAAAAAATCTCGGATATATCGGTAAATTTGTGCTGGTACAGCAGGTTGAAGCAATTCAGGTAAGCGTAGATAGGAAGTAGCTTGCCATATATAGAATTTAAAATTTTGCTGCTTAAATGTAATTACATACACATTGTATAGAAAACTAAGTATAAAGTAACAGGACAGCATAAATCAAGATTCTTTTAATAAAAAAGTATTTTCGCTGAACATTCATTTATGCTGGCTAACTTTTCCGAAACATAGCTAGAGATAAGAGAACCTATGCAACGTGTATTTAAGCAAAGTTTTATAGTTTCAGTAACTACTGCGATCGCATTATTATTTGTAGGTTGTGAAGAAAGTAAAGTTGCTCAATGTAGCAAAGTCATAAAGCTTGCTAATCAGGCATCAACTCTAGGTCAAGAATTCGGTAAAAATCCTAATTCGGCAAATTCTAAAGCTTTAACTGAACTTGCTAGTAAGATAAATCCACTTGCCAAGGATATGAAAGCGCTAGAAATTAAATATGGAAACTTGCAAGGTTTCCAAATGCGCTTTCTTACATTCTATCAAAACATCAGCAACGAGTTGAATAATGCAGCAATAGCTATAGAAAAAAATAATCTACCAGCAACACAGAGAATTTTGGTATCTCTGACAAGAAGTAGTACCGAAGAAAATTCGATAGTCAACGAGATTAATAGCTACTGATCAGACAAATAATTAACTATGCACCAAAAGTTTTAATACAATTTTTTGCAAACTTGCACCAAATAACTCTTAATTTATCTCCTAGTTTGCGATTAATTTAGTAAATATTATGTGCATGTTCACTTTTCAATAATATAGGTGTATCTACTATAGATTATGAATCAGCCTACAACAAAATCTTGGCATGAAGTTCGCGCAGCTTTTCAAAAAATTTGGGGTTCTGAAGATTTCCGCCCACCACAAGGAGAAATTGTCAGTAGTTTATTGGCACAAAAAGATGCGCTGATTATTATGCCCACAGGTGGGGGAAAGTCTATTTGTTTTCAACTTCCCGCACTCCTACAAACAGGGTTAGCATTGGTAGTTTCGCCCTTAGTGGCGTTGATGGAAAATCAAGTACAGGAACTACGAGAAAGTAATCAAAAAGCTGCACTTTTGCATAGTGAATTGTCTTCATCTCAACGCCGTGTAACTCTGCAAGCTTTAGAACGTCAACAACTAAGATTACTTTATTTATCACCAGAAACTTTGCTAAGTGCGCCAGTGTGGGAAAGATTATGTCACCCGCAATTGCAAATCAATGGCTTAATTTTGGATGAAGCCCATTGTTTAGTGCAGTGGGGAGACACGTTTCGCCCAGCTTATCGCAGATTAGGGGCTGTGCGTCCTGCATTGCTAAAATCAAAACCACCGGGAACAAAAATCAGCATCGCCGCTTTTACCGCGACTGCTGACCCTTCAACTCAAAAAACTATTCAAACAGTTTTACAATTACAGCAACCAGAAATTTTCCGTTTAAATCCTTACCGTCCTAATTTGCATCCCAGCATTCGCATCGCTTGGACGCCACGAGGTAGAAAACAACAATTATTAAAGTTTATTCAAAATAGACCACAACAATCAGGATTAGTTTATGTTCGCACGAGACGAGATAGCGAGGATTTAGCCCAATGGTTAGCAGAGATGGGTTATGCAACAGCTAGTTATCATGCGGGACTGGGTGCAACAGAACGCCGTGCAGTTGAAGCAAGCTGGTTAAGTGGGAAAATACCGTTTGTTGTGTGTACCTGTGCGTTTGGCATGGGGATTAATAAATCAGATGTTCGCTGGGTTGCCCATTTTCACGCACCACATCTGCTATCTGAATATGTGCAAGAAATTGGCCGCGCTGGAAGGGATGGGAAACCGGCAGAAGCATTGACATTAGTGAGTGAGCCTACGGGGTGGTTAGATCCAGAGGATAAGCAAAGACAACAATTTTTTCAAGAACAAATGCGATCGCAACAACAAATAGCGCAGCAACTTGTGAAAAAATTACCAAAACAGGGAGAAGTGAATGCAGTAACCCGACAATTTCCCGAAGGTGCTACGGCGCTAGCTTTACTCCACAGTGACGGTCAGTTAAACTGGCTTGACCCTTTTCATTACACTATTGGGCAAAAAGCCGGAAATCAGCCACCGGGGCAATTACACGCTGCTAAACAGATGAATCAATATCTGACAACCAAGCAATGTCGTTGGCAATTTTTGTTAAACGCCTTTGGTTTTGATAAAGAAGCTGCTAACTGGCGTTGCGGACATTGCGACAATTGCCGCTAAACCGTCATGTTCCGTTTAAAAAGTAAAAAGTACATAAAATATTCCATACAAAAGCTTCGTTCACGAGTGTAAAAGATTCATCGCCGAGTATCAAAGACTCGTCAGTGAGTATCAAAGGCTCATCGCCGAGTATCAAAGACTCGTCAGCGAGTATCAAAGACTCATCGCCGAGTATCAAAGACTCGTCAGCGAGTATCAAAGACTCGTCAGCGAGTATCAAAGACTCATCGCCGAGTATCAAAGACTCATCAGCGAGTATCAAAGACTCATCGCCGAGTATCAAAGACTCGTCAGCGACCATCAAAGACTCATTCACAAGTTTTACTAATTGCTGACTGTAATACCAATTTTCTAAATAAAAGCTATAAATTTGTATCTTCTCCTCTTTTCGCTTCTCCTGCTCAAGAACAGCCTGTCTTAAGCTGTTACGCATTTAACTTGAACATTTACATGAAGGCTGATGACTGATAACCGTCAACAGTTAACAGTTAACGACCGTAAAGAGTGTTTATACTTTTTTAGCGCGCATCATTAATAGATAAATTTCTTTAATTTAACTGCATTGCCTTATGCCATATTCTCCAATTAGGTTCACCCAATAGGATGAATTGTCATTTTCATAACCAAGTGACAATAGGGTAGTCAAGTAGAGGATGAAAATATGTCATCTGCTCAAGCACCCTCCCTACCACCGTTGATTCCGCGCGAAATTCTCTTTGGGAATCCCGAAAAAACTAGCCCACAACTCTCGCCTGATGGCAAATACTTGGCATATATCGCCCCCGATGAGAAAAATGTCTTGCAAGTATGGTTGCGAACTGTAGGACAAGAAGACGACCAGATACTAACTGCTGATAAAAAGCGCGGTATCCGCATTTTCTTCTGGACTTATAACGCCGACCAGTTGATTTATATGCAAGACTCGGATGGCGACGAGAACTTTCACCTCCACTTGGTTAATATTCACTCCAAAATTGTGCGTGACTTAACGCCATTCCAGGGTGTAAAAGCTGAACTCGTCGAACTGGAACCTAAATTTCCAGATGAAGTGCTGGTAGCGTTGAACTTGAACAATCCCCAGAAGTTTGACGTTTACCGCATCAACCTTAAAAATGGTGCGGTTGAGTTCGACACTGATAACCCCGGTAATATTATCAGTTGGACATCTGACGCTGATTTCCAAATACGTGCAGCAACAGCTAGCACACGCGATGGTGGTTACGACCTCTTATTGCAGAAACCAGATAAACAGTGGGAAATTCTTCGCCACTGGGGGTCAGAAGAAGAAGGGAATTCTGTAAGTTTTTCGGCTGATGGTAAAACCCTTTATATTGAAGGGAATCACGATGCTAACGCCAAACGTCTGCTAGCTGTTGACCTAGACACCCGTCAAGAAACTGTCATTGCTGAAGATGAGCAGTATGATGTCGTGGGGATAATTATTCAGCCACTGACGCGAGTTATCCAAGCAGTTTCTTTCTACAAAGATAAACAGGAATGGCAGGTAATTGACCAGAGTATCGCCGCAGATTTTGAGGAAATCGCCAAGGTGCGTCCTGGAGAATTCTCTGTAATTAGCCGCGACTTGGAAGATAAAAGCTGGCTAGTAGCTTATAGAACTTTGGGCGCGGGATACTTGGGGTTTCTCTCCCTTAGTGCAATGGCTAGCTAACCGGGGTTATGCCGTGCTGCAAGTCAACTTTCGCGGTTCCACTGGCTACGGTAAAGCATTTTTGAATGCTGGGAATCGAGAATGGGCTGGCAAAATGCACGATGACTTGATTGATAGTGTTAACTGGCTAGTAGAAAAAGGTATTTCCGACCCGCAAAAGATTGCGATTATGGGTGGTTCTTATGGAGGTTACGCCACTCTAGTAGGATTGACTTTTACACCAGAAGTTTTCGCTGCTGGCGTGGATATTGTCGGGCCAAGTAACCTAATTACTCTGGTAGAAACTATACCGCCTTATTGGGAACCATTGAAGGCAATGCTTTATCATCGCGTTGGTAATTTAGAGACAGAAGAAGAGTTTTTGAAATCGCGATCGCCTTTATTCTTTGCTGACCGAATTCAAAAACCTTTACTCATCGGTCAAGGTGCAAATGATCCACGAGTGAAACAATCAGAAAGCGATCAAATTGTCAACGCCATGCAACAGGCTGGTTTACCTGTGCAATATGCACTTTATACAGATGAAGGACATGGTTTTGCCAGACCAGAAAATCGGTTGCACTTTTTTGCGATCGCAGAAGAGTTTCTCGCCAAATACTTAGGCGGAAGATTTGAACCTTTAGCAGATATCCCCGGTCATTCAGGAATAGTTCAATAAAGTTTCACGCATGGTGGTTAGTGTTATTCACTGGCCACCTTAATATTTTTAATTTGGAAGGATTTATCCATACAACAACTGATTCCTAATTTCATCAGCCGTTAGTAGCGCGAGGAGGTTTCAGCAAACATAGAACGAATTACTCAGCAGAACTGGCATTGCCTTTAGTTTACAAATAGTTTTGGTCAGCAGGAGGCTGGTGCGATCGCAAAAGAGTTTCTTGCCAAGTACTTTAGATGGGAGATTGTAACCTACTTTGATGTTCAGACTCTTCTTTTTGCAACAGAAAATCAAGATAATCTTGTAATTGTAATAGCGTCGCTCCCGATAGCTGACGTAACTTAGCTAAAATCATTTCTTCTTGCTGCCACTGGGCAATGGGAATAATCTGAGATGCTGGTACTTCGATCGTCACATGGGGCAAATCAAACCCTTCCAGACTATACCCATCCTCTTCTCCTTCAGGCATGGGGTAATGTTCCACAATTGTTGCAACATTCCCTCGCTTCAGGTTGTATTCTGGTAAGTCCTGTGCTAAAACAACTTGGGACAATAGAGGGTGCTGTACCTTCATGAGTTGGCTCCTTGATCTGGCACTAAGGTGACAAATTTGGTTGTATCGTTTGCAACCATCCAAATGGTTAAACATTGAGTTCAACGCCATTAATCCCCCGCAGACACGCACGAATGGCATACTTCTGTCCATAGCGAGTTGTTTCGATCGCCTCGGCAGGTTGCGTTAAAACTTGAGCGCGTAAATCCAGTTTTAGTTGTTGCCAGTTCTCTAGCGTGTATCCAGCCTTAGCTAGAAATTTAGATTTATCGTCTTTTGGCAACGGCACAAGCAGATACTTGGTTAGCTTTTCTTCTGCGATTATTGCATCCTGCGGTAAAAAGACCATCAACTCATGGCATGAATTTTGGGTAGGAATTATTGACTACATTTTACTCTGGGATGCAGGTCGTCTGCATATTTGAGATATTACTTTCTCCAAGCGTTGAGTACTTGCTCTACAGTTAGCTGAAATTATCTAGGGTAATTGTGGATCGCGTTGCACCTTCTAAGGCGGTTGCAAGTTCATCCGTCAGCACAACTAAGTCAGGAATGCGAGTTGTCGCACGAAAACCAGCAACAACAATTTCAACTTTGTTACTTAACCGATTAACGGGGACGAACTTGAGGAAATTTATCAGCAAAAAGAGAGATATCTGGACATTTTTTGGGCTTTCGGGTGGCATTGCAACTAACTCACCCGCCACCAGTTCATACTGGCTATCCGTGCCATCGTCATACTTAAAATATTCTTCAAGCGTTAGACCTTTGCCAGTGATTGCAGTCATATCAGGTCAACAGAAGTTACGTTCTGATAGTTTGCCAAATTCATCAATCCTGATCTATTATTTAAAACCACAGATAATTCATAGATATTTATCTGTGGTTATATTTTCATCCACTTGACTTTTGCAAATTTAGTAAACGCCTAATTATTTAAAGCGATCGCTTCCCTAAAATTGTTGCAAAAATCTCAAATCACTAGCATACAATCGACGAATATCATCGATTTGATGTAACACCATTGCAAAGCGTTCTACACCAAAACCGGCAGCAAATCCTGTATAAACTTCTGGGTCATAACCCACAGACTTAAGTACATTTGGATCGACCATACCGCAGCCCATCACCTCCAGCCATCGCCCATTCCACTGCAAATCCACCTCAGCTGAGGGTTCGGTAAACGGGAAATAACTAGCGCGGAACCGAATTGGTAAATCGCCAAAAATCGCTTGTAAAAATACCTTAATTGTGCCTTTGAGGTCTGTAAAAGTTAGCCCCTCATCAATGGCTAAAAGTTCTATTTGATGGAAAACAGCCGAGTGAGTCGCATCTACATTATCTCGCCGATAAACTCGCCCTGGAGCCACAACCCGAATCGGTGGTTCTTCTCTTTCCATGTAACGAATTTGCACTGACGAGGTATGAGTGCGGAGGAGATTGCCATCTGGCAGGTAGAAGGTATCCTGCATATCACGGGCAGGGTGGTCAGGCGGGGTATTAAGAGCCTCGAAATTATAGTAATCTGTTTCCATCTCTGGCCCTTGAGCCACGGTGTAGCCCATACCAACAAAGATATCCAGTGCCCGGTCAATAATGCCGTTGAGGGGATGAATGCGACCTTGGGGGCTGTAAATTCCCGGCATAGTCACATCCAGAGTTTCCGCCTCTAGCAAAGCTTGAATTTGCGCGGCTTCTAGGGCAACGCGTTGCTGGTCTAGACTAGTTTGCAGAGATTCTTTGACTGTATTGGCGATCGCTCCAATTTTCGGTCGTTCCTCTGCACTCATCTGCCCCATACTTCGCAACAGTGCCCCCAGTTCACCTTTTTTACCCAGATAGTTAACTCTGAGTTCCTCCAGACGTTCTAGGGTGTTGGCGGCTGCGATCGCTTTTTCTCCTTCCTGCCGCAGTGCTAAAAGTTGAGCTTCTAAATTGCTAGTCATTAGTTATTAGTCATTAGCCATTAGTCATTAGTCTATAGTCAAAAGCTGTGAACTGCTCGATAAATTAACTTACAGGCAAGGTGCAAAACCCCCTTGTTATAGGTAGGCAAACTTGCGTCACAGTGTACTAGTCAGTATAAATGTTTTTTTGCTCCTTGTGACCTCAGACATTGACAAATAGCTAATAACAAATAACAAATAACTAATGAGCAATACTTCTCTACGAGAGGCTGCGCCCTAAGCGTTCGCGTAGCTTGCTTCTCCGTAGGAGTACCCTCAGTACAAGTGACCAATGACTAATGACTATGAAATTACTAATTAGCAACGATGACGGCATTTCTGCTTTGGGGATTCGTACCTTAGCGAACTGCTTGGCAGAGGCAGGTCATGATGTCAGTGTAGTTTGCCCAGATCGAGAGCGGTCGGCAACTGGGCACGGATTAACTCTACACCAACCCATTCGCGCCGAAATTGTTGAATCAATTTTTCATCCTGCTGTCAAAGCTTGGGCTTGTGATGGTACGCCTTCAGATTGCGTCAAATTAGCACTGTGGGCTTTGTTAGATACTCCCCCTGATTTGGTTCTCTCTGGCATTAATCAAGGTGCGAATTTGGGAACTGAAATCTTGTATTCTGGCACTGTTTCGGCGGCAATGGAAGGTTTAATTGAAGGCATTCCCAGTGTAGCGCTAAGTCTTATTAGTCACACATCTAAAGACTTTCAACCTGCTGCTAAGTTTGCCAAAATTCTTGTAGACCAGTTAGCCCAAAAACCTCTGCCAGATTTAATGTTGCTTAACGTCAATATTCCTGCTGTGAAGTGGGAAGAAATTGCTGGAGTTACTCTTACCCGTCAAGGAGTACGGCGTTACATTGATGTGTTTGATAAACGAGTTGATCCTCGTGGAAAAACATACTACTGGTTAACCGGAGAGGTAATTGAGGATGTGGAACCCTCAACGGGATTAAATCTGCTTCAAAATGTACCTTTAGATGTGCATATTGTACGTAAAAACTACATCAGTATAACTCCGTTACAATACAATCTTACTTACGCAGATGGGCTAGATAAATTATCTGATTGGGAATTCAATTTTTCGTGAATAATTTAATTTATCAGAATAAAACTAGAGTTATTTAAATGCATCAGAGAAAAATGTAGGCTATAACGTAGGGGCACTCTTGAAATAACCGATACACATTTGCCCCAAAAACGGGAAAATCCCACTTGAGGGTATTTGATCCACATTTACACAATCAGCCAGAAACAGTGTATGCTGTTTTACCAAGAAATCCTCCCTCTAGCAAAATCGGTGAGGCAGCATAAACTTAGACAAAATAAGTAACAATTTTTCCACTTATCGCCCGCTCAGTCCAGCAAGCAACACCCATGTCTAGGATAGAGAACCAATTTAGCGTACAATTTTGGGGCGTTCGCGGCAGCATCCCCAGTCCAGGGCCACACACCGTTCGTTACGGCGGTAATACCCCTTGCATATCAATGCAAGCGGGCGATAAACGCTTAATTTTCGATGCAGGCACGGGACTACATGTTTTGGGGCAATCGTTATTGCGCCAAATGCCCTTAGAAGCTCATATATTTTTTACCCACTCTCACTGGGATCATATGCAGGGTTTTCCCTTCTTTACCCCAGGGTTTGTGAAGGGGAATGACTTTCATATCTACGGCGCGATCGCACCTGATGGTTCTACCATAGAACAGCGCCTCAATGACCAAATGTTGCACCCGAACTTTCCCGTACCCTTGCAGATTATGCAAGCTAATTTAAATTTCTACGACATTCGACCGGGGCAACCAATACAAATTGATGACGTTTCCGTAGAAACAGCACCTTTAAACCATCCAGGTGAAGCTATAGGATACCGTGTCAGTTGGCGTGGTGGTGCTGCTGCTTATATTACCGATACCGAACATTTCCCCGACCGAATCGATGACAATGTGCTGTGGCTAGCTCGTAATGCCGACATCCTGATTTACGATTCCACTTACACAGACGAAGAATACCATTCCTCAAAAAGCCCAAAAATTGGCTGGGGACATTCAACCTGGCAAGAAGCAGTGAAAGTGGCACAAGCCGCTAATGTCAAAACTCTGGTGATTTACCACCACGACCCCGCCCACAATGACGACTTTTTGGATAATGTAGGGAAACAAGTAGCGGCGCAATTTCCCGGAGCCATCATGGCACGGGAAGGAATGGAACTTCAGATTTCCACCTCAGTTGCCTTATCAGAATCTTTTCCTGTTAGCAAATTTTCTACTTAAAGATTGCGATCGGAGGAATTGGAGATTTTAGATTAGATTGGTGATCAGAAGCTTTCAGCAGTCATTCGTCATTGGTCATTGGTCATTAGTCATTGGTGATTAGTCATTGGACAAAGCGCAAAATCTGTAGCAAGATCCCGCAGGGTGCGCCGACTTCCGGCGATAGAGTAGCGATTCGTCGAGTCTGCATACCCCTGGTGAAAAGCAAGATAGCTACGCACATCGTCTTGTAGAGAGCGTCTGGCTTTTCTACGAGACGCTCTTGCTAGCTTGCTTAAGAGTAGAAATTTTGTAAGAGAGAACAAAGGACAAATGACAAATGACAAATTACAAGTTGCTACTAGAAAACCTGTACTCCTCAAGGCAGTTTACTATAAGGTAGCTTCCTGCTGATAGCTAAAATAAACCTAAAATCTCAGAATCCACGTGCTAAATTTGTCTAAAAATGGGTGTTCTGTGTGGGTTGCTTCTTCGAGCGAAGGGCTGCTAACGCCGACTGCTGTTGCCCTTGGCAAGTTTGATGGTGTTCATCTTGGTCATCAAAGGGTAATTCAACCAGTCTTGCACGCTGATGGTCAGTTGTCAGTAGCTAGTAGTCCGCAGTCAAAGGAAAATCAACAACTAACGAATGAAGAATATACCTACTCAACAGTTGTCACCTTTGACCCCCATCCACAGGAATTTTTTACGGGGCAGCCTCGGACTTTGTTAACGCCACTGGATGAAAAAGTCCAACAATTGCGATCGCTTGGGGTAGAACAACTGGTACTACTACCCTTTGACAAAGAATTATCTGCTTTAACCCCCGAAAAATTCGTCGAAAAAATTCTTGTGCAACAACTGCGATGCCAGCGAATTAGCATCGGGCAGGATTTTTGTTTTGGCGAAAAGCGCAGTGGTACTGCCAAAGATTTGCAATTAATCGCCGCCAAGCATAATATCCCCGTTAGCATCGTTCCCTTACAAACTTATACAGGTGACTCACCCACCCAAAGCAGTTGCGTCAGTACTACTCCGACTCAAGATGCCCGCATTAGCACTTCATTAATCCGTCAAACCCTTGAGCAAGGCGACATCGAAAACGCAAATCTACTACTCGGACGCCCCTACACTCTCCTTGGTGTTGTCGTTCAAGGTCAACAATTGGGCAGAACAATTGGCTTTCCTACTGCCAACCTCCAACTACCAAAAGAAAAGTTTGTGCCCCGCCAAGGAGTTTACGCTGTCCGTATTTTCACTCTCAGTGAAACATCAGATGTCGCTCCTGGTGAAACCTTGGGCGTAATGAACATCGGTAATCGCCCAACTGTAAATGGTACTTATTCATCTGCGGAAGTACATCTGTTCGATTGGTCTGGTGATTTGTATGGCAAAAAACTGGCTGTGGAACTAGTGAAATTTTTGCGCCCTGAACAAAAATTTGCTTCCTTAGAAGCCCTGAAAACACAAATTCAACTTGACTGCGTTGTTGCTAGAGAGGTTTTGAGTGCTGGAGCGCAAAGTTAAAAGTTAGGAGTTAGGAGTTAGGAGTTCTGAGTGGGAACAATGTATTTAGGGAAATTGGGCATGGAGAAGAGGCAGAGGGGCGGGGTGCGGGGGGCAGAGGGGAAAACTCTTCTCCCTTGCTCCCTGCTCCCTGCCCCCTGCTCCCTTGCTTCTTCCCTTATCCCCCCACTCCCCACGCCGCATGAGAGAAAAAATTGACGCTTTAACACAAAATCTGGCTCTTACCATCGTTGGTAAAGCTGAGGCAATACGCTTATCTGCTAGAAGATGTCCCTGGTGTTGGTAAAACCCTACTCGCTAAATCTCTAGCTCGTTCATTGGATGGTAAGTTTCAACGGCTACAATGTACCCCCGATTTACTGCCAACTGACATTACTGGCACTAACATTTGGAACCCAAAAAGCGGCGAATTTACTTTTCTTCCTGGGCCAGTCTTTACCAATATTCTCCTAGCTGATGAAATTAACCGCGCTACACCCCGCACTCAGTCAGCTTTACTGGAAGTTATGGAAGAGCATCAAGTAACAGTCGATGGTGTCTCTCGTGCAGTTCCCCAGCCCTTCTTTGTCATTGCCACTCAAAACCCTATTGAGTATCAAGGTACTTTTCCCCTGCCGGAAGCGCAAATGGATCGGTTTATGTTGTCGCTGAGTTTGGGCTATCCTTCCGAGCCAGAAGAACTCCAAATGCTGCAAAATCTCCAAAATGGTGTGAAGGTTGGTGATTTGCAGCCTTGTATTACCTTGGCAGAAGTACAGGAATTGCGTCACCTCTGCTCTCAAGTAAAAGTGGCAACTTCCTTGCAACAGTACATCCTCGAATTGGTGCGGGCAACACGGCAAGATGAAGAAATCGCCCTCGGTGTCAGTCCACGTGGCACATTAGCATTACAACGGGCTGCCCAAGCGCTAGCTTTTCTATTAGGGCGTGATTATGCCATTCCCGATGATGTGAAATTTCTCGTCCCTCACGTTCTTTGCCATCGCCTTATTCCTAGAGGAGGCCGGAATGCAAGAACCGTTGTTGAGCGATTATTGCGATCGGTTTCTATTCCTTAAGGTAAAAAAGGTAGATAATAGTTGTTTCTCAATTTTGGTCTAATTGCTTTTTCTTGAAATACTACTAACAAAATCTGAAATCTAATGCCACCTGTATTAAAGTAAGGCACTTCTAAGTATTTGGGAATGTGAGGAATGTCAATTTTTGTGAAGCGCAAAATCCCCGATCGCCAAGCGCTACAGCAAAGCGCCGAACGCCAATTCAAACGCCAATTTTTCGGTTTACTTCTGGTAATTGTAACGTGGAGCCTAGCTATGGGTTGGCTTCTAGCCTTGGCAACTAACGCCCAAAGTGCTACTCCTACTGCCGAAATTGGCACTGTTGACGTAGTGCCTGCACAATACCAACTAGGGCAAGAACTGTATTTGGAAAACTGCTCCACGTGCCACATCGCCTTACCACCAGCCGTTTTACCCACCCAAACTTGGAAAAATCTCCTGCAAGACTCGCAGCACTACGGCGCACAGTTAAAGCCTTTAGTCGATCCGCCGCGCATCTTGGTGTGGAAATATCTTTCGACTTTCTCTCGTGTTCAGCTAGACGACGAAGAAACACCCTATCGCCTTAATAATTCGCGTTATTTCAAAGCTTTGCATCCAGGAGTTAAGTTACCACGTCCCGTCCAGCTTGGTAGCTGTGTTAGCTGTCATCCTAGTGCTAATGATTACAATTTCCGCCGCCTGACAGCAGAATGGAAGTGAAAAGTTAGGAGCTGAAAAAGAGGCAAGGGAGCAGGAAGCAGGGGGAAAGAATTCTCCCCTTTTCTCCCCCACTCCTTCTCTGGCCCCATCTGGGGGCAAAATGATACTATGAAGAAAGACTAAATATAAGATAAGAGTTAAAACCAATCATTTAGTAAACTGATTGCCTAGTTTTTCTCCTGTTTTTGAGTTAATTCTGATTTGACACCCATCCACAACCAAGACGGTTGGGTTGGGTTAAATGTTTATAATCAATGCCGACCCTTTAATCCCCATCCCCCTTGATTCAGTTCTATAATCTGCCATGCTAAAACTTTTGTTGGGCGACCCCAACGCTCGTAAGCTTAAAAAATATCAACCTTCTGTTACTGAAATTAACCTTCTAGAGGAAGAAATTAAGGCTCTTTCTGATGAGGAGTTAAAAGGTAAAACCGTTGAATTTAAACAACGGTTTGCCAAAGGCGAAACTCTGGATGACCTATTGCCTGAAGCTTACGCCGTTGTCCGGGAAGCAGGACGGCGAGTCTTAGGCTTGCGGCACTTTGATGTTCAACTCCTTGGCGGTATCATTTTGCATGTAGGGCAAATTGCCGAAATGAAAACCGGCGAGGGTAAAACGCTTGTAGCAACTTTACCAAGTTATTTAAATGGACTTACCGGTAAAGGTGTACACGTCGTCACTGTGAACGATTACCTGGCTCGTCGGGATGCTGAATGGATGGGACAGGTGCATCGGTTCTTGGGGCTAAGTGTAGGGTTAATCCAGTCAAGCATGACTCCCAGTGAACGCCAGAAAAATTACGACTGTGATATCACTTATGTCACCAACAGCGAAGTAGGGTTTGACTACCTGCGGGATAACATGGCGACATCAATGGCAGATGTGGTGCAACGCCCGTTCAATTATTGCGTGATTGACGAGGTAGACTCGATTTTAGTTGATGAAGCACGGACACCACTGATTATTTCCGGGCAGGTGGAAAGACCTACAGAAAAGTATCTGCAAGCTGCTGAAATCGCATTTACACTCAAAAAAGACGAGCATTATGATGTAGATGAAAAAGCTCGTAACGTGCTATTGACAGATGAAGGTTTTGCAGAAGCCGAAAATCTTTTGGGAGTCACAGATTTATTTGACCCAGAAGATCCTTGGGCGCACTTCGTTTTCAATGCGATTAAAGCCAAAGAACTTTTCCTCAAGGATGTAACTTACATCGTCCGTAATGGCGAAGTGGTAATTGTAGATGAATTTACCGGTCGGGTGCTACCCGGACGACGTTGGAGCGATGGACTACACCAAGCTATTGAAGCCAAAGAACACGTAGAAATTCAGTCAGAAACTCAAACTCTAGCGACAATTACTTATCAAAATCTGTTCTTGCTGTATCCAAAGCTTGGTGGAATGACTGGAACGGCAAAAACAGAAGAACCGGAATTTGAAAAAATTTACAAATTGGAAGTTGCGGTAATTCCTACCAACCGTGACAGAAGACGCGAAGACTTGTCTGATATGGTCTTTAAGACAGAACCAGGCAAGTGGGGTGCGATCGCTAGAGAATGTGCCGAAATGCACGAACTTGGCAGACCTGTATTAGTAGGAACCACTAGTGTAGAAAAATCCGAACTTCTCAGCCGACTGCTAAAGCAACTTGAGATTCCCCACGAATTACTCAACGCCCGCCCGGAAAACGTCGAGCGTGAGGCGGAAATTGTCGCCCAAGCCGGACGAAAAGGTGCTGTTACCATTGCTACTAACATGGCTGGTAGAGGTACAGACATCATCCTGGGTGGTAACTCCGAATACATGGCACGTCTGAAGCTGCGGGAATACTTCATGCCCCGAATCGTCATGCCAGAAGATGAAGATAGCTTTGGCGTGCAAAGACCAGCTGGATTGCCTACAGGACATGGCGGTGGTCAAGGCTTTGTCCCTGGTAAAAAAGTCAAAACTTGGCGGGCTTCGCCAGAAATTTTCCCCACGCAGTTGACAAAAGAAACAGAAAAACTACTCAAAGATGCAGTAGAAATTGCGGTGCGTGAATATGGTGATCGCAGTTTACCAGAACTGGAAGCTGAAGAAAAGGTAGCTGTAGCCGCAGAAAAAGCTCCCATCGATGACCCTGTGATTCAGAAATTGCGGGAAGCTTACAACCGCGTTAAGCACGAATATGAACAATTTACTACCCGCGAACATGATGAGGTAGTAGGAATCGGTGGTTTGCACGTAATTGGTACAGAACGCCACGAATCGCGGCGGATTGATAACCAGTTGCGAGGACGTGCAGGAAGACAAGGCGACCCTGGAACCACGAGATTTTTCCTCAGTTTAGAGGATAACCTACTGCGGATTTTTGGAGGCGATCGCGTCGCTGGGTTAATGAATGCTTTCCAAGTGGAAGAAGATATGCCCATCGAATCTGGGATGCTCACCCGCAGTTTGGAAGGCGCACAGAAAAAAGTTGAAACCTACTACTACGACATCCGTAAGCAGGTATTTGAGTATGACGAGGTGATGAATAATCAACGTCGTGCTATTTACGCCGAACGTCGCCGGGTATTAGAAGGTCAAGACTTGAAAGAACAGGTAATCAAGTACGCCGAAAAAACGATGGATGACATCGTTGACTACTACATCAACGTAGACTTGCCCTCGGAAGAGTGGGAGTTAGAAAAGCTGGTTGAGAAAGTTAAAGAATTTGTCTATCTGCTAGCGGATTTGCAGCCAAATCAATTAGAGGATATGTCTGTCGGCGAGATTAAAGCCTTCCTCCATGAACAGGTGCGAATTGCTTACGACCTCAAAGAAGCGCAGATTGACCAAGTTCAACCTGGACTTATGCGCCAAGCAGAACGTTTCTTTATTTTGCAACGCATTGATACTCTGTGGCGGGAACACCTGCAACAAATGGATGCTTTGCGTGAATCAGTAGGATTACGTGGTTACGGTCAAAAAGACCCACTGATTGAATACAAGAGCGAGGGTTACGAACTCTTCTTGGATATGATGGTCAACATCCGCCGAGATGTGGTGTACTCGTTGTTTATGTTCCAACCGCAGCCTCAGCAGATGGTGCAGGCTTCGTCTGAGATGGTGTAAGTAGAGAATATCTAATGCAGAGACGCAGAGGCGCAGAGAGTGCTTTTGCGTCTTTGTTTTATGCTAGTAGTGCATTCATTCGTTACATTTTGACTTTTGCGCCCCCACAAGTTGATTATTTACAAGCCTTTATTTAAGTTGCCAACTAAACTTTTGCTTCTAAAGACTTGAGTAACTCGGTATTCACACCCGATTCACGAGTCAGGGCAATTTTGCCAGTGCGAGCGATTTCTCTTAAACCAAATTTTTGCAACACTTGCACGATCGCTACCATTTTACCTGGATCTCCCACAACTTCTAAGGTGAGAGAATCTTCCGCTACGTCCACGACTCGCGCCCGGAAAATCTGAGATAGTTCGATCACTTCTGAGCGATTGCTGCTACTAGCATTCACCTTCACAAGCATCAATTCTCGCTCTACGCAAGGAGTTTCGGTAATATCCTGTACCTTAAGGACATTGACTAACTTGTATAGTTGTTTGGTGAGTTGCTCGATCACGCGATCATCACCAGGTACAACCATCGTGATTCGGGAAACTCCTCCCTGTTCAGCAGGGCCAACAGCAAGGCTTTCAATATTAAAGCCGCGACGGGCGAATAAACCAGAAATGCGGGAAAGAACACCCGCCTCATCTTCTACGAGAACTGAAAGGGTATGTTTCATCTTCGCCAACAGAGGCTAGCACAGGATTGGAGGAACGCAGACACTAGTACCGCTTTGCAGAATTCACTCATTCAAAATTCAAAATTCCTTGAGTTGTAAACTCTTGACATTTTGTCAAATGTATGTTGATTTCTGTTGTGGCGTACTACTGCACTAATTGTCAGTGCGACCTTTTATTGTAAACTCAATAGCTGCACTCATTGCATTCTCTAGAGATAAAAAATTGAGCAAAATTCATCCTGCAAGGAGTAATTTCATTGAATGCATCTCTTTTCTTTGGCAGATGTGGCATTTTTGTAAAGCTTTTATACTCAGATTTAATGAGTCTCTAAAGGAGAAAAGTTTTTATGGGTTGGTTAAAAAGACTATTTGGAATGGAAAAACCTCAAAATGCACAGGTAAATCCTACTCCGCAGTCAGTAGCACAAGCTCCTAATACTAATATTGCGCCTACTCCTACTCAATCAATACCCCCGGAACGTCTAGGCTTAAGCGGTGAATACGACCAAAGTGGGTTGGCAAAGCGGGTAGCCTTGGCATTTGATCAAGATCCCCAACTCGATGATGTTAATACCCTTTGGGTTGCTCAAACGGGTAGTACTGTGGTGTTAAAAGGTAAAGTTCCCAGTCAAGACATTCTCAACAAGATGGTTTCTGTAGCTCGTTCTGTGCATGGCGCTACAGATGTTGACACTAACCAAGCCACGATTGGCTAGGTGTTAAGCAATTCAAAATTTAATAGTGGGAAAGGTATTGATTGGCGCGATCGCTCCCATTGCATAATTATTTAAGGAGTAAGTGATGGTTAACGATGCTTGCGGCGGGCTACGCCTACGCTAACCCACCTCTCAATCCGATCTAAAATAGCTTGGTTGACTTGTTCCGGGCATTCATCATGGGGACAATGACCCACGTCCTCTAAATTCAGCACTTCCAACTTGTCGTTATATTGGGCGAATTGGCTAGCTAGGGCTGGGGGAACAAACCGATCCTTTTGTCCCCAAATTAACAACATGGGAATTGTTAAGGTTGGTAACACCGTTTTGACACTGGGACTAAAGTTAATTCCGATCGCAGCTTTGAACAAAGCACTAAAAGCCCTCGCTGAACCTTTATCTTGAGGAGGGCCAGCTAAAATTTCTATAAGTTCATCGGTAATCGCCTCTGGGTTAGCGTAGGCTAGACTAGCCCAGCGACGCAGCACGCCAGGACGGCGCACGAAGTTAAACACGGGTTTCAGAATCAACGGCGAAGCGACAACATTTTTAATTGCTCTGACAATCGGTTGCAGCACAGGCGGAATTGCTTCTTGCTCTAGAGAAGGGTCGGGTAAGCTCATCATCACCATACCCAGCACCATATCGGGGTGAGTGGCAGCGGCGGCCATAGAAATCAGTGAGCCGTTGGAATTGCCTATTAATATTGTTGGTTGACGGATAAATGTTTTCCAAAAGTCGTAAACCTGCTCAACCCAGAGTTCGATGCTGTAATTAGCTGCGGCTTTTTCTGAAGCGCCAAAACCCAACATATCAATGGCGTAAACTGTGTGATGTTCAGCCAACACCTCTAAATTATGTCGCCAATGACCAATAGAAGCGCCAAACCCATGTAGCAATATCAAGGGTGTTGTCTTGTGGTTATTTTGGGCAGCGCGAATGTAAGTATAGCGAGTTTGCCAACCGCGCCAAACCCAATCTCTTTGATTACCAACCCGTTCTTGCCAGTGTAATGTAGTGGTCACAGTCGCCTTTAATTTATCAGCGTGGAAATACTATTATAAAACTTTGATTTTTCGCCTTAGGGATCTGCGAGTTAATAGTGTCCCAACCAGGCGGGTTTCGACTGTAGGTTTGAGTGAAAGTTGCACACGGTGTAAGATCAGCTTTGCTCTACGAATGGAAATTTTGATTGTATATCTGGGCACTCTAGATTAAAGAAACTTACTGGAGAGTGATTTCTATGTCTACGACCCCAATTAGTGCAACACTGGCACAAACAGACAGAGAGGCTGTGTTGCAAGCCATTACCACAAAAAGCAGCGTTGTAGAAGATAGCTCAGTACTTGCACTTAAAAGATGCAACGTTGAAGCTCAAAATTTGAATGTTGGAGTTAAAAGCACGACATTCCAAGTTCTGAGCTTTATTTTTTGAGTTCAGAAGCTCAACGTTCAAGCAAAAAGGTGCAACTTCCGAGTTCAAAGGCTCAACGTTCGAGCAAAAAGGTGGGACTTCCGAGTTCAGAGATTAAAATTTTGCGTTAAAAGCTCCAACTTTTGTATCAATAACCTGATCTGTCAGATTTTGAGGTTAAATGGATCAGCTAAAAGCTTAACTAATGTTTCAATTTCTGAGCCAGGAGTAACAGACGTGACTTATTTTGAACGTGCCTTATAAAGATGGCCATGCTGAAATCGCAGGGGAAGGAAAGCAACAAAAAGTCACTTATAAGGCTCTCAGTCACACAGAGCGTTACTCTGATCCTGAAGAACAAGTTAGGGCTGAATTTTGGGCAGAACTGATTTATCGCTATCAGTATGAACCAAATCGAATTGGTGTTGAGGTAATTGTACCTGACCGTACCCCGTCTGATCGTGCTGATTTAGTGGTATTCCGAGATGATGAGCGTAAACGTCCCTATGCAGTAATCGAGTGTAAGCGATCGCCTTCCAACCCTCATTATTCAGAGGTTAAAGAGTTGAGCTAGAAGTTTAGAATTTGAGTTACAAGAGATATAGCTTACTGGCATAAGGGTTAGGCAATGAGTGAAACTCAGACCCAGTTACCGACAGATACATGGATTTGTGCTTCTTGGCAGGAGTATGAGCAAGCGATCGCTAATTTACTCAACGAGAAGGGAAAAAGCTATTACTACAAAGGACACATGAGGCTGGAAATGCCACCAGTTAGTTTCGATCATGGCAAAGACCATGTGGTAATTATTTTTGCAGTGACTCTATTTGCAGCACTTAAAGGCATTGCAGCCACAGGTTTAGACACAACCACCTTTCGTAAAACTGGAGTTCAGGATTGTCAGCCCGATGTGGCGTATTACCTCAGAGAACGCGCCCAAACTATCCCAGCAGGTACAGGAATTGTCAACCTTGATAGGTATCCTGCACCAGATTTAGTGATTGAAATTGCAAGAACATCTCTATTGGATGATTTAGGTACAAAGCGATCACTCTACGAAGAATTAGGCGTTGCTGAATACTGGGTAGTGGATGTGACAAATGCCCAAATCATCACCTATGCGATCGCAGATCAAGGCAGTAAACGTATTCAAGAATCACAGGTATTGCCTGGATTGGCGATGTCTATTTTAGAGCAAGCTTTACGCCGTAGCCGTGAAATAAATCAATCTGAAGTTGGAACTTGGTTATTGAGCCAGTTTCAGCAAAAGGAGGATTGAATATAACTCTTCTCAAGATATTTTGTGCAAAGACACGATTTTACTCGCATCTCTACAGCGTCTTTCCATGACTTTTACTGTGCGTTCACAAATTCCAAATACCCACTGCTAAGTTCTTTCACCGCCAAATCATAAAATTGCTTACCGTGTTCAGGTGTTGCTAAACCCGGATTTGATCCCATACGTCCATCTGGATAACGCGCTCGAAAGTCTGCTGCGCTATAAATCCTGTGTCCGCTTGCAACTTCTGGTGAAAGAGGCGCTTGCTTAATCGCCTCTGGATAAACGTACTGGGTGAGGGCTACTTCACTTGGCGTTGCATGAGAACCTTCTTGATCCCCATATAATTCTTTAGCTAGTTTATATACAGAACCGCACATAAACCAGTTTGCCACTTGACATTGCACCTGTTGAGCATTGGGAATCTGCAAATCCTCTAAATGCGCGTAAGTTTCTGAAAAAGCAGCTTTGAGGGTGGCAATATTACCGCCATGTCCGTTAATAAAGTAGAACTTGCTAAAACCAGCTTTGGCTAAACATGTTACATAATCTCGCACTACTTGAATTAAAATGCTAGGACGTAGACTGATTGAGCCAGGAAAGGCAGTATGGTGCAGTGCCATCCCTACATTGATTGTAGGGCCAACGATCGCTTGAGTTGCATTACCTACACCAGCTGCGATCGCTTCTGCACAAATGGCATCAGTACCAATTAACCCGGTTGGCCCATGTTGTTCTGTGGAACCAATAGGAAAAATAATCCCCTTGGACTGCTGTAAATAAGCTTCGACTTCTGGCCAAGTACTTAAATGCAGTAACATTTTTGATGATTTTCCTCAATAAAATGGCGGTGGGACAAAATCTTTTTTTGCCAAACAGCATCTTCTGTAATTAAACTCCCACTAACACGATTATGAACTCCTAAGATTAACAGTAGTGCGATCGCTATAATAAATTTCAATAATAAGATCCCCGGCTTCTCAAAGAAGTCGGGGATCTTATAGATGGCTTTCATATTTTTAGTTATCGGTCACCAACTAGGCAAGAACTTCCTGCAAAATTTGCAGGAAATGAGACTATTTATTTCTAAAAATATTGTTTAGGAGATGTAGTTGCAACAAGTTTTGACAGATATGGATATAAGCAATTTACCAATTCTGCCACTTTATCCTACGACACTTACTGCGAATCGCCCTATACTAGAAACCTCAACTAAGTTATGAGATATTCATCTTCTAGATCATCAACTAAACAAAGGGGATCACGCTTTTCCGTTGATTAATCAAAGTAATAATGTTTTTTCACGTCCTTTGTAATTTCCCATGTGCAAGACATACCAGCAGGAAAAGTCACCAAATCGCCTTTACCCATTTGCACTGGTTGTCCACCATCAGGAGTAACAAGTACGTCACCTTCTAGAAAGTAGCAAGTTTCTTGATAATCATAACTCCAAGGAAATTTTGAGACTTCCTTTTTCCAAATTTCCCATTTAAAGACACCCAATTCATTGAGGCGTTCTTGTTGGGGTTGATGCTCAATTTTGATGCCCATATTGTGTTTTCTCTAGTTATCTTCAGCAGTAAGATTGAATATCCTCTCCACACTGATCTACTAGATAACACAAAGCGCGAAAACGCAAATAGACAAGTTCGTTATAAAGGGGATTGAGCTTGCACATTGGCGGAATGTGACCTATTTTGCGACCGAAAAGCGTGATATCGCGCTCGAATGGACACTGAGCGGGGATCACTTTAGCAATTAATTTGGCTAACTTCCGATTCTGAATTTCGATTTTGTCTAACCATTGACGTAATGGTTGCAGAAAATCTAATTTCGGTCTAGTAAATTGCTTTTTACTACCTTTTTGATTCTTTTCTTCTAAAGGGCTAATAAAAGCAGGCAGAAAAATACGCTGATTAATTGTTTTAAGCATAGTCGTAGGCAAGGTTTTCCTTGTGTAGATGAACTATTTGCCGATTTGGAATATTACCATGTAATCTATCTGGTCAATTTGCATTGTGCTTGGAAGTTAGGAAGGAAAATAAGCGCAATGCAAAGAATTTACATGGATCTTTGGGGGGAAATGGTTTAACTAATTGTTATTTAAGCCCACCAAATGAGGAAGAACTGTCCCGTTAAATACAAAATAACAAAGAAAATATAAAAATGGCATTTCTTTAACTTATGGATTGCTAATCTTCGAGATAGCAATTTTATATATCACATATAAATGCCTGGTTCTCAAACTGCCTAGTATCTAGAGATGGACTTTAGGTAACAAAAAAACAGTTTCGGTCTAACTCCATATAGGTTTCGCTAGGATTAGCCTCTAATATCCAGCGATTTTAGGCTATTAAATATTTAGTAATCTGTCCGGTATGTTACACTAGCTAACTTAGATATTATCTAATAAGTAGCAATAAATCGTTTGATAAGTCCAAGCTAATATACTTAAAAAAGTATAGCACTTATAAGAATATTTGCAATAAATATATCGCGTGTGATGCCCCTACCAATACAGAGGTTCTCACTTTAGTTCAATACAGTCTGAACCTTATCTTGTATTTGAGACACGCAAATACTCCCTTCTTCTTGCTAAAGAGAGGGGTTAGGGGTGAGATTTAAAAATATGCTTCATGCAAACAAGAACCGTTGTATAGATCAGCTATTCTGTGAAATGCTATAATTATGAAAATATTATCTTTTAAAATATCTCAAGCCGTAATAATCTTGATATTTGCTGATTTACTCTACATTCTGCTGCTCTAATTTTGACAGCAATTTAGACTGTTAACTGTTGACGGTTAACAGTCATCATGTAAATGTTCAAGTTAAATGCGTAACAGCTTAACTGGTAAATTTAGGGATTGTCGTGAATCGGTTTTAGCTGTTTAACCACACAACGGCGCTTTGAAGGTATCTAGGTACGTATCTTTTGCTAAATAAGTTTCACCAAATCCACCAGCGCCCAGTGTACGTATAACTTGATAGCGATCATTCAGCAGCTATATTGTCATGAAAGATTACAAGCAATATTCCTAAGATAGTTTCCCCAAAACTACCTTCATTTCAAATCTAGTAAACCTTCTTCTTTCAATTTAGGATTGAAGCGAATTTGCATTTGCAAACCACGCACTTCTAACAATTGCGTTGAAATTTCTGCTTCTACTCTCCGCGCCACATTTTTAATAATTTTTATTTGTGCTAATTCATCATTAGCTGGATTTTGATAATTTGCCTGTTCTTCAGGTGTCATTACAACTTTGACATCAATAGGATGAGTCCATTTTTCTTTTTGATCCCCATTTCCCCAGGGCACACTGCCATTTTCAGTAATCCAGGCATTTTCAGTATTTTCTAAAATTGTGCGACTAGGGCGTTCAATAGTTTGAATTTTTACCCAATAGCATTGCTGTGGCTGACGGACTAAATGCTGCTTAAGGCTGAGGTAAACATCACGAGAATATCCTACAAATTGGAGTACTTTTTCTTGGTCAAAGATAGCATATACCCCAATTTTACCCTGAAATTGTTCGGGTAATTGGCCGCGATCGTCAATGTAAGGAATGTATTCCAGGGCTGCCAAAGAAGAAAGATTCGTTTCAAGAGCCATACATCAAATATTAAACTTACTATTTGCCTGCAAAATTAAGAATTGCTAATTAGGTAAAACTATCTTTAAAATTACCCATTATCAACTTTTTGGTAGATTGCACAAAGGCGACTGGGTTTAAAAATCTTAGCACTAAACATAAAATTTGGTGGAACGTTGATAATTGCATATTCATCAGATTCATGATATTTTTCAAATTCTGCTGGCATTCCTTTAGTGGTAGTTAAGCTGTAAGGAACTGGTTGAAAAAGTAATTCTGTAAATTTAACTTGCTCACACTGTAACTGTTGACGAATTTGGTTTAAGAAAGCAACGCTTGTCAATAAATTGAATAAAGTTTCTTGAGCTTGGGCTTCAAGAGTGAAACTGCTATCAAAGTTCTGGACGATTTTAAGGATCATTTCTGTATAGGTAGCTATTAAGGGCTAAGTGATAAGAGAGGATAGGCAAGAATCCAAAAGTGCTGGACAAGCCTGCCTTTTGGTGCAGATGAGCTTTATGAAAAATTACCACTTTAAGATCAGCCTATTGGATTGTGTGACTTCTGTCAGCCACAGGAGTAAGCTGACATGATTAAGAATCGTGAAGTTTAGCAAATTTATCCTTAATGCTGTACTGACAAACTTCAGATATTGTACTAGAGCGATAGCCTATGGTGGGCTGCGCCTACGCACTTATCACACCAGCCCCTATCCTCCCTAAAAACGATTCTCACACAACAAAAATGAGTGGATAATCGTGATATAAACCACAACTATCCACTCAAAGTTTAGTAAATCAGAGTTGCTAGAAAAACCCAAGTAGATTATTGAAACTTGGGAAAGATCAAACCACTTAACGTGACTCAGTTCCCTGATTGGGGCTACCTGCTACAGAATCATTTTCTGGTGCTTCTGGTGTAGCAGTGGGTTTAGCATCGCTCTTTTCATCATCGCCAGTTTTGCGCTTACTTTCGTCAAGACTGGTTTCGTAATTACCAGAAGCGGGTGTATTTTCTTGGCTACCAGCTTTTTGTGGTTCAGACATTATTACATTCCTAATAATTTTATTGTTGGTATTATCTTAAGAAGATTAACAGTGTGAGTGCATCTATCCAGATATAGTTATGGCTGATTTCTACCTCTATCGAAAGTATTGTTTAGTACTACCGATGTATACTGAAAAAAAACCAGAAATATAGAGTTTTTAAACCTGACAAGGCTTTCTATGGTTAAAGGAGAACTTGGAATGGGTTTTATGTCTAAGATGCTTTTGAAATTACTGTATTGATAGTTGCTAGTAAATGGCAACTGATCTGAGTCTGCTTAGGTGAATAATATGATGTGATGATTATGATACAAATTATCAAAGTGTAATTAATGAACCAAAGCAATCTATCGTTACCATCTGGGTGTATGCTTCGCAAGGCAACCTCTGCCGATAAGTGGCCGATTCGATTGCTGGTGTTTTCAGCGAAACTCGACCCAACCCAATTAAATTGGCAGCAATTTTGGGTAGTTGAATGCGATGCCTACGGCGGGCAAAGCCTACGCAATCTGGTAGCTTGTGGACAGCTACGTAATTTCTCAGGGGCACAAGAACTTGGTAGTTTGGTTGTTGCATCAGCTTGGAGAGGGCGCGGTTTGGGTACTTTGCTAACGCAGCATTTGATTAATACAGCAACACAACCGCTTTATCTTGAATGTTTAGGTGAACGATTGGCGCAGTTTTACAGTCGCTTTGGTTTTGTGCCAATATCTTTTGAAGACTTGCCACAATTTCCTATGACAAGAAGTAAGTCTTCGCTCAAGGGGAAATTTAGATTCTCGCAGTTAGCTAAAAGACTGCTCAGAGTTCCTGTGGTGTTCATGGAACATCGAGGTAATTCGTAATTCGTAATTCGTAATTAATATGGCTCTCCTAGACTAGTTATAACAAATTAATACTTGATATCAGGTTAAATCCTTACATAGTCAGGGATTCAAGAGGAACAAAGTAATTTTTTATTAAATCTTTTATTTTATTTTAGGCAACCCTTATTATATCAATCGTTTTAGCCGTTTTTTAGTGTTAATTTATCAACCCAAGTCTGGGAGAGCTATTAATATTTGAAAAAAAGGTTTGATACAAGGTGTTTCCAATCCTTTCCTATCCTCCATTCCCTATTCCCCATTTTCAAATCGGAGGTTTAGCAAAAATCGTTAGCAAGACTGGCCCTAGTAAATAGTGGTGATTCAAACACAATAGCCCAGCAGAGGAGCCAAGAAGTTGACGTTGATTAGGGCTGTAGAGCCTAATGCCACGGGGAGAGACTGGCAGTATTTGCGGTTCTGCTTCTTTTTTAGAAGTAATATCAACCAAGTAGAAGCGTCCACCAGGAGAAAGTACCCGCGCTATCTCACTAACTACCTGTTTAGGTTCTAAATAGTGCAAGAAGCTAATAGTGCTGAAAACAGCATCAAATTGACCATCACCAAAGGGAAGAGACTCCGCTTTGCCCTCAACATAAATTAAGCGTGGACGGTGGCGGTTGCTCTGTCTTGCTACCCGCAACATATTAGTAGATAAATCCAATCCGGTGGCTTGCAGGTTGGGAAACTGAGTAGCAAGGCGCTCAAGTAAGCGTCCAGTACCACACCCGATATCAAGTACATTTGCTAGCTCTGGTAAATCGACGTACTCAAGCAACCGTTTGTGAACGGCTCGATAAAACACCGAAGGAAAGAGCCAGTCGTAACTTGGTGCCCATCGGTCAAAAAGGAACTTTTTGTTACTAAAAAAGTCATTAGTCATTAGTTTTAGCAGCTTCCCTGAAGCTTATCGCTTTTGTAGGCTAAGTTTAGCTGCGCCTCCAAGAAGTTGGTTATAGCTTTGCAGCTTGGCAATATCTAGCCTAGTGTTTGGCACAATCCTATTTCAGGAAATTCTTGTTAAAAATACGTTGCTAGAGCTTACACCTATAAGCCCCTACATCTGATTCATTTGTTGCAAGAATTTTTGGGAATGGTATAAATTATCCGGAACCTTGGTAATTGAATCTGTAGTTAACAGTGTGCCTAGAGACTCATTCTATCTCTGTAGAGAACTAAAGGATGATTAATTAGTGCATAAAACTATAGAATCTAACCGTATTTATTTATAGAGGTTCAAATAAAACAAACTCAATCTAATTTGAAATGATTAAGGTGAAAAATTATGACAAACTTTATTCAACACCAGTTACACAATGATCTACTGCACCCAGTCCGCGAGTGGTTGGAAACGGTAGAAATTCATAACTCCAAATTGGCTCATTTCTTGTGCAAAGCTATTCCTGCTCAGTGTCCCTTCGAGCGAGACATCACGCTCTTTAGGCGGAAGCTGTTTCACATTCCTCCGATGTGTAAATTAAATCCCCTATACGAGGAAGTGGTTGGTTTGCGTTTTAAAGCGCTCTGTTATCTTGCTGATGAATGTGGTGAAGATGTCACAGTTTATTGCTAATAGCCAATTGGATCGTTCTTTGATCAAGCAGCCATCGGTAATTGCAAATTTACGGTTGTTACTTACCCAGGTTTATACTAAGCTAACGTACACCTAATTTAGATGCTTGGCTATTTAAGTAGCTTGCACCTCGCTAAAGTGTTTCCAGACCGTATTCCTGCTTACCGTACCCTGCTGAAATTATTAACATCATCATGACGCACATCTTACTGGTTGAAGATGAAGTCAAACTAGCACGATTTGTCGAGTTGCAATTGAATTATGAAGGCTATCAAGTCAGTATTGCCTACGATGGATTAACTGCACTCACCGCAGCGCGTAAGTTACATCTAGATTTAATAATTTTAGACTGGATGTTGCCTGGTTTGTCGGGGTTAGAAATTTGCCGCCGCCTGCGAAGTATTAGTGATAAAGTGCCGATAATCTTATTAACCGTCAAAGATGAAGTGAGCGATCGCATTGTAGGCTTAGACGCTGGTGCTGATGATTACCTTGTTAAACCTTTCACCGTTGATGAATTATTAGCTAGAGTTGATACTCACCTGCGAAGAAGCCAGCAAGTAGGCACCACAGATGTTTTAGAGTTTAAAGACCTAACTTTAAATCGTCGCACGCGCCAAGTGTACCGAGAGCAGAGGTTAATTGAGCTAACTGCCAAGGAATTTGATTTACTGGAATATTTACTGACCCATCCGCGACAGATAATTACCTGCGATCGCATTTTAGGAGAAGTCTGGGGTTGTGACTTCATAGGTGATGCTAACATGATCGAAATTCATATGCGCTACCTGCGTCTGAAACTTGAAGCCAATAACGAAAAGTGCCTCATTCAAACTGTGAGTGGTGTTGGCTACACGTTGCATGATTGAATTTGGGCATACATGGGGCATGGGCAAGAGAACTTGAGGACAAGGAGAATTGGGGACAAGGGGAAAGACTTGTTTCAAGTTCTCACTTCTTGTCCCCTTGTCCCCCTCATCTCCCTCATCTCCCCCTGCTCCCTGCTCCCCTAATGATTAATGTTAAATTTCGATTAACGCAGATGCCCCAAAAACTTTTATCAGATGAAGATTTGCGGTTTTTGCCAATTTGAGTAAAAACTCATCCAAACTCAGAGTTAATTGTATTAGGATGCACAAAGCTGTGATCATCTAAAATCTAAAATTGCATGACCTATCTAGAAACAGCAGCGCAATTCTACCGTGAAGTTGCCCAAACCCCGCAAGTTGGACTTTGTTGTGTGCAAAGTACACCCCTGCAACTACCAGGGTTGAAAATTCCTTTGCCAATGCAGGAAATGAACTATGGTTGTGGCACTACCGTTCACCCCACTGAATTAGGAAACCAGCCTACTGTGCTGTATGTCGGTGTTGGCGGCGGCTTAGAAGCGTTGCAATTCGCTTACTTTTCCCGCTATGCAGGTGCTGTAATTGCCGTTGAACCGGTTGGGGCCATGCGGGAAGCAGCTGCACGCAATCTGGAAATTGCTGCTCAAGAAAACCCTTGGTTTGACACCAGTTTTGTAGAAATCCGCGAAGGTGATGCTTTTAACTTACCTGTTGCTGATGCTAGTGTCGATATCGTAGCGCAAAATTGCCTTTTCAACATCTTTGAACCAGAAGATTTAACCCGTGCTTTAAAAGAAGCCTATCGGATATTAAAACCGGGCGGACGCTTGCAGATGAGCGATCCAATTGCCACTAGTCCAATTCCAGCACATCTTCAACAAGATGAACGGCTGAGAGCCATGTGTTTATCAGGCGCACTCACTTATGAAGAGTATACTGAACGAATTACAAATGCTGGCTTTGGTCAAGTTGAAATTCGCGCCCGTCGTCCTTACCGTTTACTAGATTCCCAGACTTATAATTTAGAAAAACACCTACTTTTAGAAAGCCTAGATTCTGTCTCCTTTAAAGTTGCTATTCCAGAAGATGGTGCTTGTATCTTTACGGGAAAAACAGCAGTTTATGCTGGCTTGGAACCCTTCTTCGACGACTCAGCAGGTCATCTACTCCAGCTAGGTATTCCCGCAGCAGTGTGTGATAAAACTGCTGCTAAACTTGCGGATATCAAGCCAGTAGAAATAATTATTACCGATTCAACTTGGCACTATAGCGGTGGTGGTTGCTGTTAATTTCTTAAGAAAGAATTCAGAGGATGTTTCAAGAGTCCCTTTGTCGGTATCAAAAGTTATAGATTCCTATAAATCCCCCGATAGATTGGGGGACTTTGACTCTGGTTCCCCCCCTTAAAAGGTGGGTTAGCAGGATGGTTTCATACGAAAAAAGAAAAATACATAAGTCTTGATTTCTCGTTGTGTGGCATAGCTTTTTACCCCTCTCCCACGGGGGGAGGGGCTTTGAAACGCAGTTTTAATTTTTCTCTGCTTGTATGAAACCACCCTGCCCTTAAAAGGTGGATTAGGGGGGATCTAAAAGTGCCTAAAGTCACAGCGAAAAACTTTTCAAACAACCTCTTCAGAGGTCAGTACTCAGAATTAAGAATAATTCTGTGCAACTGGCAAATGAACAATTTCAAGATTTAACTAATTGGATTCTGAATTTTGGATTTTGACTTCTTCTTTATAACCCCGAAATGTTGTTAATTAGTTTATTTATCGCTACGCTTTTTTTAGCATATTCCAATGGGGCAAATGACAACTTTAAAGGGGTAGCGACGTTGTTTGGTAGCCGAACCAGCAGCTATCAAACAGCAATTTTGTGGGCAAGTTTTACAACTTTAGCTGGTGCGGTTACTGCAACTTTTTTGGCAAGTACATTAATTAAAAATTTCTCTGGGAAAGGACTAGTGCCTGATGCGATCGCTAATTCACCAGAGTTTCATCTGGCAGTTGCGATCGCTGCTGGTTTAACTGTACTAATAGCCACCTTCATGGGATTTCCCATTTCCACAACTCATAGTTTAACAGGTGCGCTGGTTGGGGCTGGATTAGTTGCGATCGGACTCAAAGCTAATTTTGCAGCTTTGGGAACTTCCTTTATTTTGCCTTTATTACTCAGTCCCATCATTGCTATTCCCTTAGGAGCAGGAATTTATAGCTTATCTAACTGTATTATTTCAAAATGGAATCTACCAGTCAATCAGAGAATTATTGATACTTGCCATTTTACCAGTGCGGGAATTGTCAGTTTTGCTAGAGGATTAAATGATACTCCTAAGATTTTCTCACTCATTCTAGTTATTGAGTATTTTTCGATTCAAGGGGGAATGATCACGATTGCGATCGCAATGGCACTTGGCGGTTTACTAAACTCCCAAAAAGTTGCAGTAACTATGAGTGAAAAGATTACCTCATTGAATCATACTCAAGGCTTATCAGCAAATATAGTAACTGGAGTTCTAGTTATTGCAGCTAGTAGTTTTGGACTTCCGGTTTCCACCACTTATGTTTCAGTTGGTTCTATTTTTGGAGTGGGATTAACTGGCAAAAAAGCCAATACACGTGTTTTTTTTCAGATATTATTATCGTGGGTTTTAACTTTACCTACTGCTGCAATTATTAGTGCAATAACTTACAGATTATTGCAAGGTTAGAGAAATTGATTGAATATATTATGCCATGTTTAAGGAGTAGTAACTAATGCAAACTCAATCAATAGCCATACCATTTAAAAATAAACTCAATTCCCCTTTGACAAAAAAGGGAATTACTGTTTTACAAATTAATCTCGGTAAGCGTTGTAACCTTGCCTGTACACACTGCCATGTCGAAGCTGGCCCGAAACGTACAGAAGAACTTTCTCCTGAAGTTTGTGAGCAATTGATTTCGCTAATCCATAAATTTCCCGAAATTCAAATTGTGGATTTGACTGGTGGCGCACCAGAAATGAATTATGGATTTAAGCCACTGGTAGAAGCAGCAAGAGCAAGCGGGAAGCAAGTGATTGTCCGGTCTAATTTGACCATTTATTTTGAAGATGGATTTGCTGATTTACCAGAATATTTTGCTCAAAACCAAATAAGAGTTGTGGCTTCTCTACCCTGCTATTTAGCAGATAATGTTGATAAAATGCGCGGTGCTGGTGTTTTTGATAGTTCAGTCAAAGCTTTGCAGTGGCTTAACCAAGTTGGCTATGGTAAAAAGCCAAATTTAATTTTGGACTTGATATTTAATCCCCAATTACCCACTGATGAAAAATTTTCTTTAGCTCCTGAACAGTCCAACCTAGAACAAGATTACAAAATGTTCTTGCAAGAACATTTTAATATTGTATTTAACAACCTCTTCGCCATTACCAATCTACCAGTTGGTAGAACCAAAATGCATTTAGAACGGAGAAAACTGTATACCAGCTATTTGCAGTTTTTAGAATCGCATTTTAATCCTAGTACAGTTGAACATTTGATGTGTCGCGATGAACTTTCAATTGATTATCTAGGTAATGTATATGATTGTGATTTTAATCAAATAATGAATTTGCCTGCTAAAAATCGCAATGGTGAAACCTTGACAGTTAGCAAACTGTTAAAAGCTGGCAGTTTAGACCTGATTAGTGAGATCCAAACTGCTGCTTATTGCTATGGTTGTACTGCTGGATGTGGTTCTAGTTGTGGTGGTGCTTTGCTGTGAAGTTAGCTAAAAGATGAAGTTAGAAATGATCGAATTTTGAACTTACCCTTCATATCATGTCCGCTTGATTACTTATTAAACCCGAAGAACCCCACCCCGCCAAAGCTACGCTTTGTCTCCCTGCCCCTAAGCCCCAGAGGGGGTCCCGAGTTCCCCGCTTTTCGCGAAGGGTTGGGGTTCTGACTTTTCCCATTAAGTCATGAAATAACGAATTAGCAAGAGTTTCAGACTAAACTCTATTCTCAATAACTTAATATTAGTGAGAATAAATCATGAGAGAATAGGGCTTTGGGCTAGGGGTATAGTAAGCTAATGAGCATTTAAGTTGCATAAAATCAGGGCTGAAGCCCTTACTAGAAGCGAATCAGCTTGGAAAAATGAATGACGATTAGCTTAAGCGATCGCTCAATCAAGGAGATAACGGAAAAAGTCAGGTTGGGGTGCAATGACTATGGGAATCCTAACTAATTATGCAGAAAAAACTAAAGCATCAAACCTACATACAGAGAGACTTTGATATTGTTTTGACTAGTTTGTTGATATATTTAGGCTTCAAGCATTTTTGAGCCTTTAGTGTATTCTCCTTGCCCTGCATGGGTTTGATGCTTGTTTCTGCCTCAAAAATGTTTAAGTCCCGAATAAATAACTCCTAACTTTCTACACCGCACAGCTCAACTCGCCGGCTTTTTGACTAAAGCGGTGATTTTCTCGGTAGTCTACGGGACAATCTATCACCGCAGGTACATCTTGAGCGAGGGCTTCTTTCAAAGTGGGAATCAAATCTAAAGCCGATTCAACTCGGTAGCCTTTTAAACCCATGCTTTCGGCTAATTTTACAAAATCAGGATTGCTAAAATGCACAAAAGATGAGTTTCCTTTGCCAAATTGATTTTCTTGCTTCCACTCAATTAACCCATAACCACCATCATTGAAAATTATGGTGACAAAGGGCGTACCGACACGCAAGGCTGTTTCTAATTCTTGAGAATTCATCATAAAGCCGCCATCGCCTGTTACAGCAACGACTTTGCGCTTGGGATGAACGAGTTTTGCTGCTAAAGCGCCAGGAATAGCAATACCCATAGCTGCGAAGCCGTTGGAAATTATGCAAGTATTGGGACTATGGCAATGATAATGACGGGCCATCCACATCTTATGTGCGCCAACATCAGAGATGACGATATCATCTGGGCCCATCACTTGGCGTAAGTCATAAATTAACTTTTGCGGCTTAATGGGAAATCCATCATCATGGGCATACTGTTCGTAATCAGCTCGAATCTCTGTCCTTAAACTAATGGCAAAAGGATCAGGTTTACCTTGCCGATCTGCTAATTTTAATATTTCATAAAGGGAATCTGAAATATCTCCCACAACTTCGGCGTTGGGAATATAACTACTATCAATTTCCGCCGGACTTACCCCAATATGCACAATGGGAATTTCACCGTTACGATTCCATTTTTTCGGGGAAAACTCAATCAAATCATAGCCGATCGCAATTACTAAATCTGTGTTATCAAAGCCACAAGTAATGTAATCTCTTTGCTGTAATCCCACTGACCACAAAGCTAATTGATGTGTGTAGGGAATAATGCCTTTACCCATGAAGGTATTGGCAACGGGTATATTCAGCAAGGTGGCAAATTGCGTTACTGCATCACTTGCTTGAGCGCGAATTGCCCCATTTCCTACTAAGATTAATGGGTTAACTGCTTGGCAAATTGCGGCGGCGGCGGCCCGAATGCTAGCAAAAGATGCGTATGTCTTTTCGCTATTATCCTTACGCAAAGGTTTGCCTTCGACGGGCATGGCAGCAATATTTTCTGGCAAATCAATGTGAACTGCACCAGGTTTTTCCGATTGCGATCGCTTAAATGCTTTCCGCACTACTTCTGGTGTAATACTCGGTCGCACAATCTGCTTATTCCACTTGGTAACAGGTGCAAACATTGCCACCAAATCTAAATATTGATGAGATTCAATGTGCATTCTATCTGTCCCCACTTGACCGGTAATCGCCACTAAGGGCGCACCATCGAGGTTAGCATCTGCTACCCCAGTCATCAAGTTAGTTGCCCCAGGCCCAAGAGTAGAAAGGCACACTCCAGCTTTTCCTGTTAAGCGTCCGTAGACATCGGCCATGAATGCTGCACCCTGTTCATGACGAGTCGTAATAAATTTGATGGAAGAATGTTTTAGTGCTTCCAAAACGTGCAGATTTTCTTCGCCAGGGAGTCCAAAAATATATTGCACTCCTTCATTTTCTAGGCACTGCACCAATAACTCTGCTGTATTCATTTTATTTCCTAACTATTTATTTTGTCATTTGTCCTACCCTGCGGGAAGCCGCAGAAGCGTCTATGTCATTAGTCATTTGTCATTTTTTTGGCTAATGACCAATGACCAATGACTAATGACTAATCATTTAACCCACACAGTTTTAACATTGACAAACTCATGTATACCCTGGATACTTAATTCTCTGCCATATCCAGAACGCTTAATACCACCAAATGGCAACCGGGGATCAGATTTGACCATACTGTTGATAAATACCGCACCTGCTTCGATTTCCTCAACCAAGCGATCGCTCTCTTGGTCGTTGGTTGTCCAAGCACTTGCACCTAAGCCAAAGGGGATGTCATTAGCGAGTTTAATGGCAGCATCGATATCTGGAACCCGGAATAACAAGGCTACCGGGCCAAAGAATTCTTCTTTGGCAATTGGTGCTTCAGGCGGGATATCGATGATAATCGTTGGCGGATAAAAGTTACCTGGACAATCTGATAAAGGATGTCCTCCGGTGAGGACTTTACCACCACTTTTTGTAGCAGCTTGCACTTGTTGGTCTAAATCCTGGAGAATACCAGGAGTTGCCAGTGGGCCTAAATCGGTATCTGGTTGCATGGGATCGCCTACTTTCAGAGCCTGAAATTTTTCTAAAAGCAATTTTTCAAATTTATCTGCGATCGCTTCTGCGACAATAAAACGTTTCGCTGCAATACATGATTGCCCGTTATTCAACATCCGTGCTGTAGTAGCTGTGACAACTGCTGTCTCTAAGTCAGCACTTTCTAACACAATAAACGGGTCACTTCCTCCCAATTCCAAGACGGTTTTTTTGATTTGTTTGCCGGCGGCGACGGCGAGGGATGCGCCGGCTGGTTCGCTTCCTGTCAAGGTGGCAGCTTTTACACGGTCATCAGCCATCAAATCGGCAACTTTGGCAGCGCCTATTAATAGAGTTTGAAACGCACCTTCAGGAAAACCTGCGCGTCGGATAATATCTTCAATTGCTAAGGCGCACTGCGGCACATTGGAAGCGTGTTTGAGTAAGCCGACATTTCCCGCCATTAGCGCTGGTGCAGCAAAGCGGAACACTTGCCAAAAGGGGAAATTCCACGGCATCACCGCGAGAATTGCACCCATTGGATGGTAGCGAACAAAACTTTGGCTAGCATCAGTTTTTACAGAAACATCAGCTAGGAAAGCAGGGGCGTGTTCAGCATAGTAGCGACAGACGACGGCACATTTTTCGACTTCCGCGATCGCAGCTTTAAATGGCTTACCCATTTCTAGAGTCATCAACTTAGCAAATTCTGCTTTGTCTTGCTCTAAAATATCAGCAGCCTTTTGTAGCCAGAGCGATCGTTCAGAGAAACTACTCTGGCGATACTTTTCAAAAGCCTGATTAGCCAAATCGAGTTTAGCAGCAATCTCTGCATCGTTGAGCGCCTCAAAAGTTTTGAGCGTTTCCCCAGTGGCGGGATTAATGGTGGCGATCGCCATTACCTGACCTCCCGTTAAAAAATAGCTTGAAGTAGGCTTCCTAATGTTATACATATAAATTTAGGAAGCTACTACCCAAATTCTAGTCTTTTAGCTAAGGATTAGCTGCCCAATATTACAATTTCGCAACTTTAATTGGATTAAAGTATACCAATTAATAAGTATTAATATTGATAAATTAAATCCAATTAAAGTTGTTATAATTTGCACAATTCAGGAATCAAGCTATGACTCAAATTTTACGCAAAGTAGTTACATTCGATGAATTCGTTGCTAAATATCCAGATAATACAGGACAACGTTACGAACTATATGATGGAGTAGTAATAGAAATGCCCCAACCAACAGGCGAGCATGAAGAGATTATTGTATTTTTATCTACAAAAATCACTTTAGAATATAGTCGTCTCGGACTGCGGTATGGTATACCAAAAACAGTATTAGTTAAACCACTTGAAAACGAATCAGCTTATTCGCCAGATTTGCTGCTCCTAAATCTTACTAATTTGGTTAATGAATCATTATGGAAAAAAGAATCAACTGTTACTCAAGCAGCATCAATTCCTTTAGTAATTGAGGTGGTAAGTACAAACTGGCGTGATGATTATCTGAAAAAATACGCTGACTATGAAGAAATGGGAATTCCTGAATACTGGATTGTAGATTATGGTGCATTGGGCGGTAGGGAATTTATTGGCAAACCCAAACAACCTACTATTTTAATTTGCTGTTTAGAAGAAGGTGAGTACCGCGTTAGCAAATTTCGAGGAAATGACCGTATCCAGTCGCCAACTTTTCCAGAGTTGAATTTGGCCGCAGAGCAAATTTTTCGCGCTGGCACGGTCAGCTAAATTGAGCATAAGGCTATTCAACTTCATCTTAAAATTAAGTTAGGATCAGCCAATGCTTAAAGATTAATAAATGGATTAATGATTGTTGACGCTTGCTGCAATTTAGTCTGATAAACCTTTACCAATCGATCAATACCTTTGAAACGATAATCTCCCATTTCCTCAAAATCTGAGCGTTGTGAAAGCATTTTATGAGTAGCTTGACTAATCACGCATTCACTAGGGGGGCAAACTGCTTCCATGCGAGCAGCAAGATTAATCGTCCCACCTAATGCCGTATAATCTACCCTTTGGGAACTACCGACATCTCCCACAACAGCCTTACCACTATTAATAGCAATACGTATTTGAAGCGGTTCGTGCCAAAAACCATTGGCATTGAGATGTTCCAGACGAGTGAGCATTCCCTTGGCAGCAGTAACAGCGCGATCGGCGTGATCCACTTGCGGTTCGGGAGCGCCAAAAAATGCCATAATACAATCGCCAATATACTTATCTAAAGTGCCACCGCAAGTAAACACTTCTTTTAGCATTTCTTCAAATAAATTATTTAATAGTTGAGCGATCGCAGTTGGCGTTAACCGTTCAGAAATTGCCGTAAAGCCAACCAAATCTGCAAACAAAATACTGATTTCGCTCTCGGTGGGAGCTAAACGACCACCCGGCAATCCGCCTATAGAGATTAACTGCTGCACAACTGCTGGAGAATGATAGCGTTCTAGTCGGTGACGAATCATCTCTTCAGTTTTGAGTTTCTCTACCAATAGCCAACGCTGCACGCTAGAAGCTACAAGGTTTGCTAAAGCTGAAAAAAAGCTGAGTTCTTCCTCACCTTCATTTGCCCAATGGTAAGAAGAAAGATTAGCATCAGCATACAGTACGCCTACAACTTTATTTTCATCCCATAAAGGCACTGCCATCGCGCTGCGAATGCCTTTGACCAAAATACTCTGTTCACTAGCAAACCGTTCATCTTGATGGGTATCGGCGGTTTGAATGACGACTTTTTCCTCAAATACCTTTTGACAAATACTACGACTAATCCAACTCCCATCAGAAGCAAGATGTTTCTGTTGGGAAACGTTTCTAGTGGCAGCGTTCACTAACTCTAATTGACCGCAACCATTAACATCAATTAATAATGCCAAGCGTTCGATACTATCAAGGTAACGAAAAACTACTTGCTGCACCTGAGAAAAAATCTCTTCTATAGACGCTGCTGCACAGAGGTTTTTAGCTATATCTACTAAGTCTTTGAGACGAGCAATGGTTTTGTCCTTATTACTGATGCCACCATCTTTGCTATCAGCTGCGATCCATTGCTGTTGTAATTGTTCAACATTGTGAAGGATTGTTCTTTGCTCATTACTTTCCGAAGTTGGGGAATACTCAGGTGTAGATTGAGAAGCGGGGCTTGTGAGCAATACTACCAAGTTAACATTGCCTAACCAAATAACATCGCCGTGATGTAGCTCTTGGGGAAACTTAACAAGATATTTATTTACTTGCGTCCCGTTTTTGCTGCCCAGATCCTCAATACTCCACACACCATCAGCCTTTTTCACCAAGCGAGCATGGTTGCGGGATACTCCAGCAAAAGGTAAATATAAGTTACATTCCGGCAAACGACCAATTGTGAATATATCTTGATCAACTGCGATAGTTGTCTCGGTATCTCCCTCTTGTAGGCGTAGTGTGAGTTCAGTCATGAGTGTGATAGATCCATCGAAGCTAGAGGTGCAAGCAACTCTAAGGTAAGTTATACCCTACAGGTTAACCTTCACCTTTTCTTTATGGCACTGTTAACTGCAATCCGACAACTATATGTGACGGATATTACATTGGAGGTCATTTTGCTGTAGGTTCAGTATAGAGGGGGTTTGAATCCCTTTGTAAAGGGGAGCCACCAAATTCTCAACTTACGGCAGATGTGAAGCGCGATCGCCTAATGCTCCATTGGATAGCAATGATACGCAGAAGCAGGGGGCGTTTTGACCTATTACTACCACCCAGATATCACCAAAGCCGAGTATCCAGATTTTTGATTGCTACTTAAAAACGATCTGAAAGTGCTTGTAATTTAGGGACTTCCAGAAAATAAATTATCTAATTTACTCAGATCATATTTTTCTTTCTCCCCCTGCCCCCCTGCCCCCCTGCTTACACCACGATAGGATATTTTTTTAGTTGGAAGTCCCTTAGTTAGGGGGTAATTCCAAACTCAGTTCACCCAACAACCCCTTGCGAAAATCTGTTAAAAGTTGCCTTGCAGCTCGCTCTACATCACCTTTGTAACGATGCTCTGCTAAGGCGTGTAAATAGGTATCTCCAGTGTCGGATGTCGAATCGAGTTGGTAACGGGACTGTAATGGCTTCTTCGGTAATAAATCTGTAGCTACAGCATCCAAATAGTTTAATAAATCCACTAGGGCTGCTGCTACAAGTTGGTTATCATAAGATGCTTCGCCGATATCATCACAAATGGCTAATTTCAATGCTGCGTCTTGGTCTTCCAATCTTAAAGGGATGACACCAGGAGCATCTAGCAATTCCAAATGTTCAGAAATTCGCACCCAGCGCAGTTGGCGAGTCACCCCAGGACGGGCTGCACTTTCCACGACTCGCTTTCCCAACAGGCGGTTAATCAAAGCTGATTTACCGACATTAGGAAAACCAATTACCACAGCCCGCACTGGACGAGGTAACATTCCGCGATCGCTTCTTCTTTGATTAAGTTCTACCCCGGCAGCTTGCGCTGCCCGCGCCACTTCTGCTATACCTTTACCATGTTGAGCGTTGGTAAAATAAGGGACTTCCCCTTGACGTTTAAACCAATCTATCCACAGCGATCGCATTTGCGGCGTAATCATATCTACTCGGTTAAGTATCAACACCCGTTTCTTCCCCTCCACCCACTCGCCTATTTGGGGATGGTGAGTCGCTAAGGGAATCCGGGCATCTCGTACCTCAAACACCACATCTACGCGCTTAAGCTGTTCTTTGAGCTTCTTTTCAGCTTTAGCAATGTGACCTGGATACCATTGAATCAGGTTTAATCTATAGTTTTGAGTTATAGCCATAATTTATTATTAATTACCAATTACTTAATTATCGCCAATAAAAGGGACTGGGGGAGAATAATAACTCCTAACTCAGCACTCTTCGTTAGCTTGATGTAAAATCAGACGATTGCCATCAGGGTCATAAGCATAAATTTCTCTGCCGTGGGAAGCAATGGAAATATTTCCTGGTGGGGGATAGCCCAATGCTGTTAGGTGAGCGATCGCATCTTCTAAGTTACTCACCTCTAAACACAAACTTATCTTACTTTTGGCAATGGTTTCAAATTCCGATTCATTTGTGTTCTTTGGTTTAAAAATACCTAAACGCATACTAAGCAAATTAAACTCAGCATAGACATTCGGAATTACAATAACTGGCTTTTGCTCCAGTAATTTGGTATAGAAATTCACTAAATTCTCGCAATTAACCGATGCTATGGTGACAAATGCGTTAGTGTACTGGAAAACCATATTTGCCTATCGCCCTTTCAACTCTAAACTTATATAGCATAGGCGGGCAACAAGAGGTCTAATAACCCAAGTTGCGGGTAATAAAATGCTGGATTGTATGTAGAGATTCAAAGGGGAAGAAAAGCATCAAAAATTGACTCCTGCTATGTAGAAGCAAGCGTCAGTAATAATGAAATTACAAGTATG
>JAHHHS010000030.1 GCA_019359215.1 Nostoc indistinguendum CM1-VF10
TGGTTAATTTGATGGCAGGGCTTACTGCTTATACCTATTTGCCCAAAAAACCATCTATTGACATTTACCCAAAAGACTTACCTGCATTGCCTCCTGCTATTTTTTAGTTCTGTCGAACTCACGTTGTTGATAAACAAAATCGTAGGGTGACTAAATTTTTTCTGGCTCTTAGCATAAGCGGCTAGTCCGTTATTTAAAAAGCCTCCAGGAGAACGAAACCGAGTCGTTTTCACTCCTGTAGACCTTAACTTGGCGGTTTTCCAGAGGATTTTGAACTTGTCTTGTGGAGTATGGATTTTGCTTATTGGCTGGTTCAACCCCAACTGTGGGGAGATACTTGGAGCAATACTACAAGCTGTAATCTTAGAGGCGATCGCGACAAAACTAATTATCTTCTGTTGCTTGAGATAGTTGTCTGTCATCTCAGGCTTTTAAAAATTCGCCCAATCATAAAAGGTGGTTGGCATACCGACTGTGCAGATAGCTCTTAACTCGCAGAAATAGGTTCGACCTCTATACCACCCATTATGAATAGGAACTAGCGATCGCTAGTTGAGCATGTTGCAATAATATGTCTTTATCCAGAGCATTTACAGGATATTGCGGTGTTACTGCCAGTAGTTTATCAACTCTTTCTCTGGCTGCTTCCACTACTGATTCATCTAAGCTGCCTTTACTGAGGGAATCGACGAAATCTTCAGCAATCTGATAAGTTCTTTCTATAGATGATGAGTTGATATTACGCGAGACAATAAACAGGTCGCAGCCTGCATGAAATGACCGCGCCACAGTATCAGATTTAATAAACATATCTGAGATAGCTTTCATATCCAAGTCGTCAGATACAACTACTCCCTCAAAACCAAGTTCCTCCCGAAGTATAGTTTTGAGGATAGCTTGGGAAAGCGTTGCTGGCACATCGGCATCTATCTTAGGAAATAAAATATGGGCAGTCATAATCAAAGGAATCTGTACTTCGATTAAAGCTTTAAAAGGTATGAGTTCTCGAAGTCGCAGGTCTTCTAAAGTTAAATTGAGTATTGGTAGCTCAATGTGAGAGTCCTTGCTGGTATCTCCATGTCCGGGGAAGTGTTTGGCGCATCCCAAAATTCCTGATTCTTGAAGTCCAAGGTAGTATTCACGCGCACCTTGAGTAGCAATTTCGGGAGTGTTACCAAAGGCGCGAGGCCCAATCACGGGGTTGTGGGGATAGGAAAAAATATCTGCTACAGGTGCCCAAGATAAATTTATTCCTAGTGATTTGAGTTCTAATGCTGTGGCTTTTGCTACTTCACGGGCGTGCGATCGCAGCAACAAAGCATGAGGAAACCGCGTAATCGGCAGTGGTGTACGAATTACACGACCTCCTTCATGATCCAGAGTCATAAACATCGAATCACGTTCAGTATATTCTCGTATCTGATTATTTAAATCTTTGAAGCTTTCTAGCCAAACTTGATATGGAATGCTATCCAAAAAGTTTTTAGCAAAAAAGATCGCCCCAATCGGCTTTAATTCACTGAGTGCGCGTTTATCTTCATCGCTTAATGTAGTGCCGGAAATACCCAGAATCAGGTGATGTCCAAAGCGTTTTAGCTCTTGCGATACACTCATAATCTTTTACCTATAAGTTCTGCGGTAAACAACTGAGTTGTTCAACCTAAAGGATATAAACTTTTATCCTACATCCTTATGGTGAGTGAAAAGCTTTCAAAGGAAGGTTTTTATTCTCCTTGTGGAAAGTGCGTAAGTCCTAAGTTAGCCTTGATTTTTCCATTGTCAATGTATCCATCGGAGGAAATCTTATAGGGAATCAACTAGTAATCTTTAAGCACTACCCTAAATATTTTTTCAGAGTAGATACACTGATTCCCAAAGAAATCAACTAGTTTAATACCAAGCTTGAGATTACTTATTTTCAGTCAAAGGAATTACTTTTGTTTACCTAAATTTCCTGCATATAAATCTAGATGAAATGTTCGCCAGAACCTATTAGCAACAATGGTATTGGCAATTTTGTTAGGTAGGTGTTCGTATGTAAAATCCCCTTTGGCAAAAGTTTTTTGGAAGAGCGATCGCACAATAACTGCCAAATGTTACGGTTTGCAACGTATAATGAGAATCGACAAAACCATTAAGAAATATTGAAGGGCATTAGGGTTAAATGCGAGTAGCGATCGCGGGTGCTGGTCTAGCAGGACTTTCCTGCGCGAAATATCTCACGGACGCAGGTCACACTCCCATTGTCTTGGAAAGCCGGGACGTACTGGGTGGTCTGGTTGCGGCGTGGAAAGACTCTGACGGCGACTGGTACGAAACCGGGTTACACGCCTTCTTTGGGGCATATCCTAATATGCTCCAAATGCTCAAGGAGTTGGGCATTGAAGACAGACTCCAGTGGAAAGAGCATACGTTGATTTTCAATCAACCAGACAAGCCTGGAACACTCTCACGTTTTGATGTTCCAGATATTCCATCTCCTTTCAACGTGATTGCATCGATTCTTCGCAACAAAGATATGTTGACTTGGGAGCAGAAGATTCGATTTGCAGTTGGCCTACTTCCAGCAGTGGTTCGGGGTCAAAAGTATGTTGAAGAGATGGACAAGTACAGCTTCTTAGATTGGTTGAAAAGGCAAGGTGTTGACGAGCGAGTAACTAGTGACGTTTTTATCGCCGCATGTAAAGCACTCACCTTTATCAATCCTGATGAAGTTTCGTCAACAATTCTCCTAACTGCACTGAATCGCTTTCTGCAAGAACGGTATGGCTCCAAGATTGCATTTTTGGATGGTTCTCCCACAGAACGTCTATGCAGCCCGATCGTAGATTACATCACAGAACGCGGTGGAGAAGTGCGCTTGAATGCCCCCTTGAAAGAGATTTTGCTCAACGCCGATGGCACGGTAAAAGGATACTTGATTCGAGGCTTAAATGGGGCAGAAGATGAAGTTATCACAGCAGATTCATATGTATCTGCCATGTCGGTTGATCCTCTGAAGGTCATGTTGCCTAAACCTTGGAAGCTTATGGAGTTTTTTCAAAAGCTAGAAGGCTTGGAAGGAGTACCAGTGATTAACCTGCATCTGTGGTTTGACCGGAAACTTACAGAAATTGATCACTTGCTTTTTTCGCGATCGCCCCTCCTAAGCGTTTATGCTGATATGAGCAATACCTGCCGTGAATACGCCAACCCCAATCGCTCAATGCTGGAATTAGTTTTAGCTCCGGCAAAAGATTGGATTGCCAAATCCGATGAGGAAATTGTGGCAGCAACGCTTGCTGAATTGGAAAAACTTTTCCCCGACCACTTTGGGGGAGACAATCCAGCAACATTGCTGAAATCTCATGTGGTGAAAACGCCGCGTTCAGTTTACAAAGCGACCCCAGGTCGTCAACAGTACCGTCCCGCACAAGTTACGCCCATTGCCAACTTCTATCTCGCCGGAAGTTATACCATGCAACGCTACTTAGGCAGTATGGAAGGTGCCGTACTTTCTGGTAAGCTGACAGCGCAGGCAATTTCTGAGGCTCTCCCGGTAGCAAATTCCTCAAACCTGCAAATGCTCACCCGACCGCCCGCAACGAATGCTGCAACTGCCTGATTCCCCCCCGCGCATGAAAACGCTGGTCTCTGTAGACGAGTCATACAAACTTTGCCGACATCTCACAGCAAAGTATGCCAAGACTTTTTACCTGGGTACTTTGCTCATGAGTCCGGTAAAACGTCAATCTATTTGGTCAATTTACGCTTGGTGTCGCCGTACAGATGAATTGGTGGATGGGCCCGCATCTGCTATTACCACGCCAGAAACCCTAGACCTATGGGAACAGCAGCTGGAATCGATTTTTGCGGGACACCCATTAGAAAATTACGATGTCGCTTTAGCTGATACCCTCCAGCGCTTTCCGATGGACATTCAGCCCTTTCGGGATATGATTGCCGGTCAGCGCATGGATTTATATCGCAGTCGTTATGAAACCTTTGAGGACTTATACCTCTACTGTTACCGCGTTGCTGGCACTGTTGGCTTAATGTCAACAGCAGTTATGGGTGTGGATAGCACCATGTACACCGCTCCGTGGCAGCAGAACAAACAACCTTATGTTCCCACAAAAGAAGCGATCGCTCTGGGAATTGCCAATCAACTCACCAACATCCTGCGGGATGTGGGAGAAGATGCCAAACGGGGGCGAATCTACATTCCCCTTGAGGACTTAGAAAAATTCAACTACACCGAACAAGACTTCTTCAAAGGTGTAGTAGATGATCGTTGGCGGGCATTGATGCGTTTTCAAATTGATCGGGCCCGCCAATTTTATACTACATCAGATGAGGGAATTACTTATTTATCATCCGATGCCCGTTGGCCTGTATGGGCAGCATCAATGTTGTACGGTCAGATTTTGGAGGTGATTGAACGCAACGATTACGATGTGTTCAGTCAGAGGGCTTTCGTTCCCCAGTGGAAAAAGTTACGCACCTTGCCCTTAGCTTGGATGCGATCGCAAGTCCTTTAAAAAATTAGTCATTTGTCCCTAGTCCTTGGTCCTTAGTGTTTTATAAATAACCAACGGCTAATGACAAATGACAAATGACCAATGACAAATAACTATTGACTCTTAAAAGCAAGTCTGGTAACATTGATATTCGTGAGTCATGGAGAGGTGGCTGAGTGGTCGAAAGCGGCAGATTGCTAATCTGTTGTACGGCAGGCAACTCCGTACCGAGGGTTCGAATCCCTCCCTCTCCGTTTTTCAGGTTTTAATACACAGAGTGTTTTCTGTGTTGAGCAATAATATTAATGCAAGGGTAAATATTTCTACTCCCAAAGATGGATGATATGATTTATCATTTGGAGTCTTGCTAAGATACAGCTAACTTACAAACCTAGTTTGTATCTTAACTTTTAGGCTCCTAAATATCTGAGGAGTAAAATTACCTATGAGAAAAATTAGCGCCGCCTTAACCTTTAGTATAGCTACCCTGGCAATTGGGTTCTTAGTTGGGGCTTGTGGTGATACCAGTACCCCGAATGGCACAACTAACAACGGAAGTACCGCTACCCCAGCAGCATCAACTACCACAAGCAGTGCTAAAGGGCTAAAAATTGGTTCCCTGCTACCGACAACCGGCGATTTGGCTTCTGTTGGACAGCAGATGCTAGGTTCTGTTCCTTTACTCGTCGATACAGTCAATGCTTGCGGTGGGGTGAATGGTGAATCGGTGAACTTGGTGCAAGTAGACGACCAAACCGACCCCAAAGCTGGTGCTGCCGGTATGACTAAACTAGCAACTTTAGATAAAGTAGCAGGTGTAGTTGGCTCCTTTGCCAGTAGTGTTTCTAGTGCAGCAGTCTCCATTGCCACGCCGAATAAAGTTATGCTGGTTTCTCCTGGTAGTACCAGTCCCGTGTTTACTGAAAAGGCACAAAAAGGCGACTTTCAAGGCTTTTGGGCGCGTACAGCTCCCCCCGATACGTACCAAGCACTGGCATTAGCTCAACTTGCCAATAAGAAAGGTTTCAAGCGAGTTTCTACAGTCGTGATTAATAACGACTATGGCGTTGGCTTTGAAAAAGCATTTGTACAAACTTTTGAAAAATTGGGTGGAACCATCGTTAATAAAGGCAAACCTGTCCGCTACGACCCGAAAGCCCAAACATTTGATACAGAAGCTGCTGCTGCTTTTGCTGGTAATCCAGATGCAGTCCTGGCTGTACTGTACGCTGAAACTGGCAGTTTATTCCTGAAAGCCGCATATCAGCAAGGTGTAGCTAAGGGAGTGCAGATTCTGCTTACAGATGGCGTGAAATCACCTACTTTCCCAGAACAAGTTGGCAAAGGTAGTGATGGTAAGTATATTTTAACTGGAGCGATCGGTACAGTACCAGGTTCCGATGGTAAAGCACTAGAAGCTTTCAACAACTTGTGGAAGGATAAAAAGGGTGGTGCGCCAGGGGAATATGCCCCTCAAGCTTGGGATGCGGCTGCCTTGTTGACGTTGGCAGCACAAGCCGCTAAAGAAAATACAGGTGTTGGCGTAGCCAGCAAAATCCGTGAAGTTGCTAATGGGCCTGGCACAGAAGTCACCGATGTCTGCGAGGGACTGAAGTTACTTAAAGCGGGTCAAGATATCAACTATCAAGGAGCTAGCGGCAACGTAGATGTTGATGCTAATGGTGATGTTGTTGGGGTATACGATGTTTGGACAGTAGAAGACGATGGCAAAATCAAGGTGATTGACAAAGTTACCCCCAAGTAGAAAGTGAGGAATTAGGAGTTATGAATGAAATATTATTAACTCTCAACTCCTAATTCATAACTCCTAACTCTTAAAACCCACTGAAGTTGTAACCAACTCCTAACAACAAGCCTATATCAGTCTCATTGAAAAATCCGGCATTCACAGCAGCCGTCGCCGTGAATTGAGGACTTAGAGGCACATCAATGCCACCAGATACTAAAAAGGCAAATTGCGAATCATCACCAGTTTTGTAAGCTGCACCTACTCCAACGTAAGGTGCAATTGCTAATGGTTCGCTAAAAGCATCTGCTGACTGAAAGGTAAAATCGTAGGTTATGGGAAGTAGAATTGTGGTGTTGTCCCCTAATACAGCTGAGGGTCGCACAGATATAGAATTTGTCAGTCCGATTTTGCTGACTACTGCGAAGTTACCGTCGCCCAAAGATGAGTCCCCACCACTCAAACCAATGTTAGCAGCGACGCCAATATAGCTGCTGCCGCCACTAGTAGTTCTACCTAAATCTATATCTGATTGCGCCACTCTGGTATCAGATGGTTGAGCAATAGTTTGAGAAGTTGGTTTTACAGACTTAGAGGTGAGCGTCGTAGATGAGGTTGCCACTGTGCCTGGAATGGGTGTTAGTGTAGCACTGGCGTTTTCCTGTATTGCAGTATTGGATAACTGCTGTCCTTTAGTTAAATTTCTTACTGTAAATGTTTCAGTTGTTTCTGTAGAGAGATTTTGACTTGCAGTATCTAGTTCTGCACTAAACTCGTTGGGAGACGCTACGGTTGCGGAAGGGTTGGTTAATGTCTGACTGCTCACCTTGTCCCCTGTCTGGGCATTTGCAGATAACCCACTACTCAAGACTGCAAGAGCAGCTATACTTGGCAACCAAAAAACACCTTTACGAAAAAAAATAGTATTCACGTTCACTCCTAAAACAATATTGCCACGAAAAATAAACAGTTTTGTTGATTGAAGTCAACAAATTCGGGCAATATTCAAAATTTAACACCAAAAAATCGGTTTTTCCATTCTGACTTTGCTGGGACTAGTTAATATTTACTAGCAAAAAATTAAATATTTATCCTAAATATCTGAAATTTGACAGATGACAAAAATTATCTTGGCTTTAGATAAAGAATCTATTTGTTGAAGAGGTTATTAGGATTACTAGAAATTTTACCAAAAAGCTTAGTCTACACCAACACCTAGCTCTCTTAGTCTTTGTGCTAACTGTTGAGTACATTGGCTTGAATCTGGTAGAGTGCGTTATAGACATTAGTCCTAACACAGCGAGAATCTTAGATGGTGCGTTAGCCTAGGGTATAACACACCCTTGTATATTACAAAGAGAAAGGGAGAATTCCAGGCAACGGCGACTACAAGAGAAGGGCTTACCATAGGGTATGGTTGGTCTATTTACGCCATACTTTACTAGAAATTAAGCTTTGCAACAAAAAAAGCTGATTGTAAAGTTATATTACGAAGCTTGCAAAAATATTTAGAAATTGTCTACAAAGCAAACATGGTTCTAACGTAGAACCTATTAGGAGAGACTTGAGGCAAATGTGATGAGCGGAAATAATATTCAAAAGTATCGGTTTGTCTGTACCCTGACTTTCGGTGACATCTACGGTCAAATAATTGTTTGGTTGATTACAATTACCCTAAGTTTGGCATCAGCCTTGGCGCTAATGGGTGCCAAGCGACCCGTGTACGCTTTAGCAACAGCTGGTCTTGTCGTTCTACTATCGCTACCTTTCTTGTTGTTTGCGTTTGTCACTACCTTGTTAAATCATATTGAAGTCACTCCTGTAGGGTCTGGAACCAAAATGGAACCCATGCCAGGTAATGTGTCTCAGCAACAACCTGTACAAGCAACTAGCTGAAGAGTTAGGAGTTAGGAGTTATAAGTGAAGACCTAACTCTTCATTTTTAACTTTTCACTGTTAATTTCAAAATTTGTATTAACATCCCTGTCTATAGGCAGGGAATTTTTTTGTAGAGATGTCACAGTCGCAACGCACTACCTGATTAATCACCTCTCTACAATAGAACAGCAGGGGTTTGCAATCAGGGGCTAATTATGCTGGAACACGATGTGATTATTGTCGGGGGTGGATTGGCGGGATGTCGCGCTGCTGTGGAAATTGCCCGCACTGACCCTAATTTAAATATTGCTGTGGTTGCCAAAACCCACCCGATTCGTTCCCACTCGGTGGCAGCTCAAGGTGGTATGGCTGCGTCGCTGAAAAATGTTGATGCAGAAGATAGTTGGAAAGCACATGCTTTTGATACTGTCAAAGGTTCTGATTACTTGGCAGACCAGGACGCTGTGGCAATTCTTACCCAGGAAGCACCAGATGTGGTAATCGACTTGGAACACATGGGCGTTTTGTTCTCTCGCTTACCTGATGGTCGCATTGCCCAACGGGCTTTTGGCGGACATTCCCACAATCGCACTTGCTACGCGGCTGATAAGACCGGTCACGCAATTTTGCACGAATTGGTTAACAATTTGCGGCGTTATGGGGTGCAAGTTTATGAAGAATGGTACGTAATGCGTCTCATTTTGGAAGAGAATGAGGCTAAGGGTGTGGTGATGTTCCATCTTTTGGATGGACATATCGAGGTAGTGCGGGCCAAGGCAGTGATGTTTGCCACAGGGGGCTATGGTCGCGTTTATAACACCACCTCTAATGATTACGCTTCTTCGGGTGATGGTTTGGCAATGACTGCGATCGCAGGTTTGCCTCTAGAAGATATGGAATTTGTCCAATTTCATCCCACTGGCTTATATCCGGTAGGGGTGCTGATTTCAGAAGCGGTACGGGGTGAAGGGGCGTATCTGATTAATAGTGAAGGCGATCGCTTTATGGCGAACTATGCACCCAGTCGCATGGAACTAGCTCCTCGTGATATTACCTCACGAGCGATCGCTTACGAAATTCGCGCCGGTCGTGGTATTCATCTCAACGGTAGTGCTGGCGGCCCCTTTGTCTATCTCGATCTACGCCACATGGGCAAAGAAAAAATTATGAGTCGCGTCCCCTTCTGTTGGGAAGAAGCACACCGTTTGGTAGGTGTTGACGCGGTAACTCAACCTATGCCAGTGCGCCCGACAATTCACTATTGTATGGGTGGTATTCCAGTTAATACTGATGGGCAAGTCCGCAGTAGTGGTGATGGTTTAGTTGATGCCTTCTTTGCTGCTGGCGAAACATCCTGTGTTTCCGTACATGGGGCTAACCGTTTGGGGAGTAATTCTCTGCTGGAATGTGTCGTTTATGGCAAGAGAACCGGGGCTGCGATCGCGCAATTTGTGCAAAAACGTAAGTTGCCCTCTGTGGATGAGCAACGATATGTAACAGAAGCCCAGCAACAAATCCAAGCTTTGCTAGAACAACCAGGACAGTATCGCATTAACCAAGTTCGTCAAGCCTTCCAGGATTGTATGACTGATTACTGCGGTGTTTTCCGTACTGAGGAATTAATGAGTGAAGGGTTGCACAAATTAGAAGAAATACAACAGCGATATCCACAAATTTATTTAGATGACAAAGGTAGTTGCTGGAATACGGAACTTGTAGAAGCTTTAGAATTGCGAAGTTTGATGGTAGTGGGACAGACTATTTTGGCATCAGCTTTAAATCGCCAAGAGAGTCGTGGCGCTCATTTCCGCGAAGATTATTCCGAACGAGATGATGCTAACTTCCTCAAACACACAATGGCTTACTATTCACCTGCGGGAATTGACATTCAATATCGTCCGGTGGCGATTACTATGTTTGAGCCAAAAGAGCGGAAGTATTAAACTTTAGCTAAAGGGTGAAATAGAGAATTTCATCCTTTATGAGTTTATTTTTTTCAGACAATTTGACAGAGTTTTTAACAATTAGACAAAGAAAATGTAGGTTGAATCATTCGACAAGAGTATTTGTAATACCAATTCCCTGTAAAGTTGCACATTATTCTAACCCCTCCCAACCTCCCTTTAGCAAAGGGAAGTGCCACAGGTGGTGTGGTTCTTTCTATATATCTTCATAAAGAATTGGTATTAGTAATCCTTGTTATTTTCAAAGCCAAATGTATTATTTGTAGCCTTATAAAACCTATTTGTATGTTGCTGAGTCACTTTGGCTTCTATTATTCCTATGCCTAGAGTGACAAAACAGGGGTATCTTAAATATTAGCGCAAGAGTCTAAATAGCCATCCTTAAAAAATCGTGAAAATAATGTAGGATTGCTAGCTTTGTGTTTGGTAAATTCTGATCCACGAATCAATACGAGAGCAAGCAGTCAAGAGTAGTTATTATTTAGAGTGCGGGTTAGTTCAGCCTAATCCAGCATTGAAAAAGCTGGTGACAATGATGCCTCACTGGTGTGAGATCCTAGAGACAGTCAATGGAGGCTGAACACAATGGAACAACATCGCAAGCCAACGGTTATAATCACAGGTGCCTCTTCAGGAGTCGGTTTGTACGCTGCCAAGGCTCTTGCTGAAAGGGGATGGTACGTAGTAATGGCCTGTAGGGATATAGCGAAGGCTCAACTTGCAGCCCAATCTTTGGGAATCCCCCACCAGGGCAGTTACACCATCATGCATATCGATCTCGGTTCTTTGAATAGCGTTCGACAATTTGTAAATAACTTCAGAGCAAGCGGTCACTCCCTAGACGCTTTGGTGTGCAACGCCGCAATTTATATGCCTTTGTTAAAAGAGCCACTACGAAGCCCAGAAGGCTACGAGTTAACTGTCACCACAAATCACCTTGGACATTTCCTTTTGTGCAACCTGATGCTAGAGGATCTGAAGAAATCATCTTCAGAGCCAAGGCTGGTAATTTTGGGAACTGTCACCCACAATCCAGATGAACTGGGTGGCAAGATTCCGCCGCGTCCTGACTTGGGCGATTTGCAAGGCTTTGCAGAAGGATTTAAAGAGCCAATCTCGATGATTGATGGCAAGAAGTTTGAACCCGTCAAAGCTTACAAGGACAGCAAGGTTTGCAACGTGCTGACTATGCGGGAACTGCATCGGCGCTATCACGAGTCAACTGGTATCGCCTTTAGCTCTCTCTATCCGGGATGTGTTGCAGAAACGCCACTATTTAGAAACCACTATCCTTTATTTCAGAAAATCTTCCCTTTATTCCAGAAGTACATTACTGGGGGATATGTGTCTCAGGAGTTGGCGGGAGAACGGGTTGCTGCGGTAGTTGCCGATCCTGAGTACAATCAATCTGGTGCTTATTGGAGCTGGGGAAATCGCCAAAAGAAAGATGGCAAGTCCTTTGTTCAAAAAGTCTCTCCTCAAGCCCGCGATGACGAAAAAGGCGATCGCATGTGGGAACTAAGCGCAAAGTTGGTTGGAATTGCGTGATGGAACGGGGTTTGGCCTTACCCTACACAGCTACTAGGTTACGCGGTTGTAGCGTGAAGTGAGTGTCTACAACAAACTCCTAAGCATTCTTTCATACTACAATCGCAATACATTTCCTTTGATCTGTCCATACCAGCCACAAATAATGAGTTTTTTCCTCAGTCAGCAGTAAAATCGGGCGGTATGTGTCACTTCATTTTCTGTACAGTTATAGCTCTCATTCCCTAATCTTGATTTCTACCCGAAAAAGATGTATAATTATCGTTGCATTGAAGGGGAGTAGCTGCTGGCCAACAAAATGAAAGCCAGTACATCTGAATCAACATACTGGCGATGAGCCTGGTTCAGATGGCAAGTAATCAATATTTGAAAGCGAGACCTTCACTAAGTTCACACCGGAAAGTGTAAACTTGGTGAGGTCTTTTGGTTCTCATCAAGCTTCACATCGGTAAATGATTCTTCAGGAGCTTGAGAGAGTGTTAACAGCTTTTACCGCAGGTTTATTATTAATAACAGTTTCAGAACTAGGCGATAAAACATTTTTTATTGCTGTAATTTTGGCAATGCACCACTCGCGGCGGCTGGTATTTATAGGTGTTACAGCTGCTTTAGCAGCAATGACAATCCTTTCGGTGCTATTTGGACAAGCCGCATCTTTGTTGCCAAAAGTTTATATTCATTACGCTGAAATAGTTTTGTTTCTTGCCTTTGGTATCAAGCTGTTATATGACGCTAGTAAGATGTCTGGTGCTGCTTGTGATACAGAAGTTGTACAAGAGGCCGAAGCTGCGGTAAAAAAAGCAGATTTGGAGTTACCAAAGCAAAAGACTTCCTTAGCAATTATTATAGAAGCCTTTGTGTTGACATTTATGGCAGAGTGGGGCGATCGCACCCAAATTGCCACCATTGCCCTGGCAGCAGGTAATAATCCAATTGGAGTGACAATAGGTGCAATTTTAGGACATGCAATTTGTGCTGCGATCGCAGTTATCGGCGGCAAAATGATTGCCGGGCGCATTTCTGAGCGTCAACTCACCCTGATTGGTGGATGCCTGTTTTTGGTCTTTGGTATCCTTGCTGCCATTGAAGGAGCGTGAGGGGATAAGCAGGGGGAGCAGGGGGAGCGGGAGAAGAAAAACTATTAGTTTTTGCCCAATGCCCAATGCCCAATGCCCAATGCCCCTACTTCGGAGTACTTTCTAATGCGGGCGCGGGAGATGCAGCCGGATTAGGGATGGGGGAAGCCGTTGCTGCGTTCTTAATTTCATCTTTGTACTGAGCAGGTGCTAAAGCTGCGGCACTATCAAACAAAAGTTTTGCATCTGCGTCTTTGCCCTGTTGTTGCAGGAGCATCGCTTTGGCCACAACAGGGCGAAAATCCTTGGGATCTTTTTTAATTGCCTGGTCATATACAGAGCTAGCTTGGGCATAGCTTTTCTGGGAAGCATGAACAGAACCTAACAATACCTGCACGGCTACTGTATCTACACTTCCAGGCTGAATTGTATTTGCTTGAGCTGCCTTAGAGAGGGTTTCTTGTAATAAACCAATGGCTGCTTCCGGGCGTTGCTGACTTATCAACAGAGACACCATTCCTTGTAAAGCCTTCAAGTCGCCTGGTTTGGTGGACAAAATCGAGCGATATGCTTGAGCGGCTCCTTCGCGATCGCCTATTTGCTGTTTGGCTTGAGCCAATAGCACTGAATATTCTGACTGTTCAGGATTCAGCTTGGCTAGCTTTTCTAAAGGTTCAATAACAACTTGGATATCAGCTGGTTTAACCTCAGCTTTTTCTTTTTGACTCAATAGTTGTAGCCTCGCCTGCAATAAGCCCTTGAGTGCAGTTTGGTTTTCTGGTTCCCTTTGCAAAACCAGTTCATAACCCCGTACTTCGTCTTCCAGTTTTGATTTTTGGTCAGAGGAGGGCAAAGTGCCTCTAGTGCTAGCGGTATTCTGGTTTGAGGGTGGCGTATTATTAAATGCTCCAATTATGGGAATCACCGAAACACCCACAAAAGCAAGAATTGCCACCGCCAAGACGATTTGAACTATCCAACGATTGCGCGGTTGAGACACAGTTTTGTCTTTCTCCTGAACTCTAATGACATTATCATTTACACAAATCGTAAAGTTAAAAATTTCCAAAACTTTGCGGAATACCGCCAATTGCCTGTGAATTTTATAACAATTAACTATTTACACTGCTAAAGTAAGTGATGACTTTAGGAGGAGCCATCAGAATTGGACCTATGATATGCTTCCGAAACTAGTGTAAAGGCGCTAAATTACACGTTTAGTGTTTATACACTCAATTTAGCGCCTTTAGTATTGTATAGAGCAACTTGGTGTGACTTTGTGAAAAGCAAATATACTTTCATCAGTCGCACAAATGCTCTTTTCAGCTGCCTTTGTAAAATCCCACAATGGGATGTGTCTCCGCCGCAAGGAGTTTTTATGAATTCCGACCTGATGCCGTTGCCTGAATCCTCTAATTCTTCTGCCTCTAACCAGGGCCCAATTAAAACAGGGGCAGCCGCTAATGTTCATGTAGCAGCCCAGCCCTCTAAACTTGAAAATTTGCCTGTTAACCCCAGCGAAACTGACTCAAATGGGAACTTGGTTAATCGACAACAACCGATTCCGCCTCCCAGTGAACCGATGCAGTACCGAGCGATCGGCTTAGTCCGGGGTCGCTATCATGCTAGCAGCGAACAATTTACTCAAGGTACGCTGCTGACCACAGATGGTGTAGAACTCAATGCCGTCCTCCTAGGCCGGATTATGAGCTTAGTCAAGAATCACCTAGATTTAGAAAAAGAACACTTGTGGGTAGTATATCCACGTACAAGACAAGAGAATGATACCTTGCACATCCAAATCGTCGGAGTTTGGGAGCCAGAAAATCTGGCTAAAAACTCAACAGATGAGGATGAGTCGGACTTGGACTTGCAAGAGTTACAGACAACCGATGATGGCTTATCGGAAAACTCTGAATTAAGTACAATTGCAACGATCCCCTCATCAGAAGTAGCAGATGGTGGTTTTTCTGTTCGTGGTGAGGTAGTATACCAGTCTTTTGACGCTAAGAGCTTAGTAGTCAAAATTAGGCAGGCTGCACGCAAACCAACTGAGAAACCCAAGTATTTTAAGTTGAAATTGAGGGGTGTGCTGACCACCAAAGCTGTAGGAAAGTTCTGGGATTTCCAAGCCAAGCGAGAAGCTGACGTTTTGATAGTAGAAAAAGCTGAAGCGATCGCTGACTTGCCCAAAAAACGCAAACCACCGTTCAAAGGTGGCCCTCGTGCTGGCGGTGGCGGTGCTGGTGGCAGAAAACCATTCCCTCCCAGACGCAGTGGCGAAACCCCACGTCCTATCAAGAAAACAGGCGTAAGCAGCGACCCTTCTGTAGTGTCAAAACCTATACCAAAAACGCCCGCTCCTAAACCTATCAAGCGACCGAAACCGACTCAAGAATAAAGTATGGGGAGCAGGGGGAGATGAGGGAGTAGGGGAAAGGGAAGTAAATTCCTCCTCATCCTCCTCATCCCCTCAAAAATCCGTCCGACGGTCTTGGGGTAAAAAAGATCGCTCCATCGGAATTGGGGAAACTGGTTCTGTGAGGGTAAACGTTCCTGCTTCGATCCACTTTTTCAACTCTAGGGCGACTTGCCTAGAAAAAAACAAACTCGCTAAGGGGGCAGAGCGTATAGCTTTGCCCTCAATAGTTATCCGCCCAGATTTGAGTTGGGCGTAACTCACCAAACCAAAGGTGGGACGGACGCGCCGAGGAATGGAAAAATCCACTATTGGGGCTACTAAGTCTTTATCCTGCACGGCACAGTGTTCAACTACTTGTTCATTTAATACAGGTAGTGGTACACCAACGCCTAACATTAATGAGGGGCCATAGCTTTTGAAGTAACAACCCCGCACCCAATTAGCATCCATTTGTTTGGCATCACCGATTAAAGCTAAAGTGGCGGAAGGCCCAATCGGTGTACGATTAGCTAAACGCTTTTGTAAAGGGAAGTGCTGAGTGCCTTCCCAGGCGACATAGCCAATACCGCCGCCTAAAAAAATTCGAGTCCCTATACCAACGAGTTGTAAATCGGGATCGTTGAGTAAGGGGGAAATAGCACCGGGGTTAGAGTAAACTGCATTCCCTAAACGCGGTTGTAAAGGGCCGAGATATGTGAAGAGAGGGCGATCGCCACCATTTACACCAACAATAAAATTTTGATACAGATTGCGCGGATTGAATAAATAAAACTGATTAATCGTTTCATTGGTAATTGTAGTTTCAAAAGTTGCTCTGGGATAACAATCTGTTACTTGTCCTTGCGCTTTTACATGTATAGGTTTACCAACGATCAAATCTTCGATTACATGACCGCCGCCACGTTCTCTGACTTCTTCCCCGTCCGTCGTCTCTACAGCAGAACTCGCACCTAAATATAAATCTACTGCCCCAAAACCAGAGTATGCTGGCACGCCATCTAACCAGCATCGGCGAATTTTTATCGGAGGATCAGTGTGTCCGAGATTGATAATTGCACCACTTGATTCCATCGGCTCAAATGTGCCAGTGGTAATTACATCAACTTCTTTAGCAGCTTTAGTAACACCGATTTCTACAACTCGTGCTTTTAATTCTTCAACTGTCAACACTACCGCACGTTGGCGGCTGATTTTCTCGTTAATTTCTGCAATTGTTCGCATTTTATCAGTGCTAGTGCTTCCTGCTGTCTTCCTTTTTGAAGGATATCTTGATAAATCACAGACTCTTGCATAATTTTCTATCGAAATAGTTCCCGCCAATCTCTATGCGACAGCTTAACACCCCGGATAGGGTTAAAATTCTCCTAAAAAATAATTCAAAATTTATTTGTATTATTCAGATGGAAAAAAGTTCTTTAACTTGAAGGTAATTAAACAATATTTATATCAACAATCAACCAATTGCAATAAACGAGTAAGACGCAATCAGAGAAGCAGCGATCGCACCTTGGTACAATCCTAAAGTAATTGGTAGTTCAGAGTCCGGGCTATGACTCGCTACACGCTATTGGCGCTACCACAACAGGCATTTCGCGGGATTGGTATCCCAGTTATTGGCTTATAGCGGTTCTCAGTTGAGTGCGGTACAGACCTAACCCCTTCCCTACATAGCTTTAGGGTAAGATTCAAAGCCTCTTTCTTAAAAGCAGAGAAGAATGGAAGTGAGGTCAAAAATGTACTGCACCCAAGCGATAACCGCTATAAAACCGTAATATGATTAATTTCGGCTTTTGTGCAACAGTTGAAATATAAATGAGGGTATAAGCAACTTTATAAATTGCCTATACCCTCAAAGATATAAACTAAGTTTTTGTAGTAGCGTATAAGTCTAAATTAGTGCCTGAGCAACTACTGCCGAAAGTGACTCATTAACCGCTTGCTTCAACAATTCAGCTTTATCGGTCTGTTCCCAAGGTAACTCTAAATCAGACCGCCCAAAATGACCATAAGCCGCAACGTCCTGATAAAAACGTCCGCCTCGTTCACTCGGTAAGTTGCGTAAGTTGAAGGTATGGATAATCCCTGCTGGACGCAGTTCAAAGTACTTGTTGATTAATTCCAGTAAGGTTTCTTCATCGACTTTACCAGTGCCAAAGGTATCCACCAGAATGCTTGTTGGTCGTGCTACGCCAATAGCATAAGATAGCTGGATTTCAACTTTTTCTGCTAAACCGGCGGCGACAATGTTTTTCGCCACATAACGAGCCGCATAGGCAGCAGAACGGTCTACCTTTGTGGGGTCTTTGCCAGAAAAAGCGCCGCCACCATGCCGTGAATAACCACCGTAGGTGTCAACAATTATTTTCCGTCCTGTCAGACCAGAGTCTCCTTGAGGACCACCAACGACAAATTTGCCAGTGGGGTTGACTAGAAAACGTGTCTCTTTATTAGGCTTAACTTCAATGTCGCCAAAAACAGGTTCGACCACTGCTGACCAAAGGTCTTGTTTAATTTTGGCTTGTACAGCCGCCTCATCTGTGATTTCCCCAATAGTAGCCGTATGCTGGGTAGAAATTAGAATTGTATCAATGCCTACTGGTTGCCCATCTTCGTAAACCACAGTTACTTGGGTTTTACCGTCAGGACGCAGGTATGATAGTTCACCTGTTTTGCGAACTGCTGCTAATCGGCGAGCAATGCGGTGAGCAAGACTGATGGGTAAGGGCATCAGTTCTGGTGTTTCGTTGCTGGCAAAACCAAACATTATACCTTGATCGCCCGCACCAATTTTGTCAAATAGCTCATCACTATCTTGCTGGCGGGTTTCTTGGGCGGTGTTAACACCTTGGGCGATATCGGGTGATTGTTCGTCTAAAGCCAGCAGAACGCTGGTGCTGTTGGCAGAAAAGCCATTATCGGCATTGGTATAGCCAATTTCGGCAATTTTTTGGCGGGCGATATTGACGAAATTCACATTGGCTTTGGTGGTTATTTCACCAGTGATTAGCACCAAACCAGTATTAACTACTACTTCAGCCGCGACACGGCTGCTGGGGTCTTGTGTCAATAGGGCATCCAGAATAGTATCAGAAATCTGATCGCAGATTTTATCTGGATGACCTTCGGTGACTGACTCGGAGGTAAATAAATATCGACGAGACAAAGGAAATTCCTCCTGACTTGAGTTTTTTAGCTGATTAAATGTAGTATTTAGTTCAACTACTTAATTTAACGTGAGTTCAATGAACCTCTCCCAAACTTGAAGCAAAGCTCAGGTTTGTGCCTCTAGGACTCGAAGAGGGACGGTTTTAGGTAGTAAAATATTTAAGAGGTTTTTTGATTCAGCTCCTTAGGCAAACACTACATAAGCCGTCGAACTCACGTTAATTTATGAAATCATAACAATATTTATACTTCAGTAGTTAGTATCTTCTTGATATTAATAAAAACCACTAGCCATAAGGTAAGTATCTGTAAAGAAGATAAATCTATGCTAATTATTTTATGAGGCAAATGTATTTAATAACACAAAAAAGGAGGCACCCAAAAGTGCCCCCCACAAACTTTGACACAAGCACTGCTGCTTTTAAACCTGAACCGCTAACTTTGCCTCCGCAGCTGTCAACCGTTCATAAGCAGCACGCATTTTCAAACCTGTAAGCACTTGGAAGAAACCAGTACCATTATTAGAACCTGGATACTCGCGGTGCTGAAGTAACAAGTGAGTCAATTCACCCTGATATTTAGTGGATGTATTGCTGAGATGGGTTTCGATGTAAATTACTTCTTCCAAATTGTCAAATTGACCATCTACCTCTAGTACTGAGACATAGCGACCGTAGTAAACATCTGAACCGTAGTATAGTTGCATACCAGGATAAGAACAGGTCAGTTTGCGTCCACAGGGAGTCCAATTAATTGTTGACCCCTCATCAAACAGGTATGTTGGATCAAAGCCTTCCTTACCTTCCCTTTGGAGCATACGTACTCTTAAGACTCTTCGCTCTGTATCGTTTTTGATTAAGTTAGTAGGTAATACTTGGAGAACTACATCGGCAAATTCTCTTTGTGGTTCGATAAACTTTTCAAAGTCAGGTTTGCGGGAATTGATTTGCGCTAAGACATCTTCGTAGCGATGACCGCGTTCAGCCATATCTCGCTGGATTTTCCATGCAATTTTGACTTCATCGCTAATGTCAAAATAAACACTAAAGTCAATTAGCGATCGCACCCGCTCATCATATAAAGGATGCAGCCCTTCAACAACTATAATGTGATTCGGCTCTATCCGCTCTGGCGGATCAATCATGCCAGTTTCGTGGTTATAAATCGGCTTATCAATCGCTTGACCACTTTTGAGCGCTTTAATTTGCTCATACATCAGGTCAAAATTGTTTGCTCTAGGGTCTAATGCCGTTATCCCAGTTTCTTTACGCTGTTTGCGATCTAGAGAATGATAGTCATCCAAGCAAATGACTGTCATTAAATCTTCACCAAACAAATCTATCAAACGACGCAAAAACGTAGATTTCCCGCACCCAGAGTCTCCGGCTACTCCAATCAGTACCACGCGTTCCGGCTTATTTGTCATAAATCTCCTCTAAAATACTAAAATTGTGTCAATATTTTTTCACACAGCAGATTCTGAAGCCAGGAGTTTACCACTTTGGTTTATCCTGCGTTCTTGCTACCTAGCACATCTATAAGACACCAAGCGGGTAGACAACAAAGGAGACAGGAGACAGGAGGCAGGAGGCAGGAGGTAGGAGTAACCAATGTTTAAAAGTATGGGAATTAAGCTGTAGACACCTTTTATATAGCGCCACTTTTCGCTCAATACAGTTCTTATTTTTAAACTGGGCTTTTGACCGAGAATAAAATTTTCATTCATACTTCTTTCCTCCTGCCTTCTGCCCTCTACCTCCTGTCTTCTCTTATAAGTTGCTACTCGTCGGACTAGCCTGAATTTTGGTGCCGGTAAGTATTTAATCCTAGTGATATATTTGATTTTAACAGAAGGGGGTATCCCATACAAGATTGCTGTCAAGAAGAATTAGCGTAGTTCATGAATCATTTTTTTGTTGATTTAGTTGTTAATTTAAAAATGGGGATCAGCACCGCCCATCAGCGTTGCACCATTATCAGTCTGCTACTTGTGACTCTATATAATCAGAACTATAAGGTATAATTTATTATTGCTGTGAATTTTCTAATGCTCCTAAATTGTAATTCCTGCTCGACAATACCTAAGATATTCAGGCTCTTGCGTTGGTTTTATGGTATGGCATTAAAATAGCCATTTTATAGAAAGGTTCAAAAATTTAAAATCCAGTCATAGCAAGGAATATAGGCTCTGATTAGGTTTTATTTATTATTCGACTCCATAAAAAGAACTGAAGAGCCGATATTCAAAGCAAAAATCTATCCAACGAATGAGCAAAAAACTTGCATTAGTCAAAATATTGGCTGTAAATTTATGGATATGCTCATATAGAAGCATTGACATTATGACAAACTACTAATATGGGTTGACAGATTTTTCACATCAAGTGAAACTAATTATAGTTGCTTCAACTACGGTTATCTCTGTTGTTATGTTTGTAGCTAGAGTTGTCCTAATGATGTAATTATCTTTAGACAGGTCATGAATATAGCTAACAATATTCCGAGAGAGAATTAGATTTGGAAAAGTAAAACCAATCGGAAGAACACCTTCCGGGATTGGCATTTTCCGGTTTAAACCTTTGGAGTAACTAAGCACAACCGCGATTTTTAGAAGTCAACTCAGCACTAGCTTCCACTAATCGAAGCAGGCTTCCTACAATATCTGCCCTTTTAAGTTGCTCATTGGGTAGTAAGGTAAAAACTATCTCCCTGAAGCGGTTGGTAGTTAACGAAAAAAAGATTAAATTGACTCTTTATTAACATTCTCCACAAGACTTATCCTTTACCTTAGAAGGTGAACAGGTGTGTTTTTTGCTATGCCTGCATGTCTTTGGTGAGTGTACTTAGCAAGGCGTTAATTTAATGATGCCGTTTTTCCTTCAGGGTCAGTTTTGTGAAACGAAAATCCGGTAAACTAAAGCTGGCAAGGTAGGGGAATAGTTTTTTTCTAAACAACGGTTAAGTAAATTATCGGAGTGGTAGAACGAATGTACAATCAAGGTGCTGTTGAGGGTGCTGCCAACACAGAATTAGGTAGCCGCATCTTCCTCTATGAAGTGGTGGGTTTGCGTCAGAGCGAAGAAACTGATCAAACTAACTACCCAATTCGTAAAAGTGGCAGTGTGTTCATCAAAGTGCCTTACAACCGCATGAATCAAGAAATGCGACGTATCACTCGTCTAGGCGGCACAATTGTTAGCATCCAGCCTGTAACTGCTCTAGAATCAGTTAATGGTAAAGCCTCATTTGGGAATGCTAACAGTGAAGGGAATGGTAAAGCCACACCTGTGAATGCTCATAGTGCTGAAGAGAACAAGGACAAGAAAGGCAACACCATGACTCAAGCGAAAGCCAAAAAAGACCACGGTGACGTTCCTGTTAACACTTACCGCCCCAATGCTCCGTTTATTGGTAAGGTAATATCTAATGAACCGCTAGTCAAAGAAGGCGGTATTGGTATTGTTCAACACCTTAAATTTGACCTATCTGGCAGTAATTTGAAGTATATAGAAGGTCAAAGTATTGGGATTATTCCACCAGGAGTAGACAAGAACGGTAAGCCGGAAAAACTCAGACTATATTCCATCGCCTCAACTCGTCATGGCGATGACGTAGATGATAAAACAGTATCACTGTGCGTCCGCCAATTGGAGTACAAGCACCCAGAAACTAGCGAAACAGTCTACGGTGTTTGCTCTACGCACCTGTGTTTCCTCAAGCCAGGGGAAGAGGTAAAAATTACAGGGCCTGTGGGTAAGGAAATGTTGTTACCCAATGACCCTGAAGCTAATGTAATTATGATGGCAACCGGAACAGGTATTGCTCCCATGCGCGCTTACTTGTGGCGGCAGTTTAAAGATGCAGAAAGAGCGGCTAACCCAGAATACCAATTTAAAGGATTTTCTTGGTTAATATTTGGTGTACCAACAACTCCAAACCTCTTATATAAGGAAGAACTGGAAGAAATTCAACAAAAATATCCTGATAACTTCCGCCTCACTGCTGCTATCAGCCGCGAACAGAAAAATCCCCAAGGCGGTAGAATGTATATTCAAGACCGCGTAGCAGAACATGCTGATGAATTGTGGCAGTTGATTAAAAATGAAAAAACCCACACCTACATCTGCGGTTTGCGCGGTATGGAAGAAGGTATCGATGCAGCCTTAACTGCTGCTGCTGCTAAGGAAGGCGTAACCTGGAGTGATTACCAAAAGCAACTCAAGAAAGGCGGTCGCTGGCACGTAGAAACTTACTAAATTTAGTCATTAGTCATTAGTCATTAACAAAGGACAAATGACAAAGGACAAATGACAAAGGAAGCAGGATAATCAGTAGGTAGGGCAAACGCTCTACCTACAATTGTTATTGGTGAAATTGGGTGCAAAATGGGTGTGAAACTAGGAATACTGGGATTAGGCACCGTGGGAACGGGAACAGTGCAGTTGTTGCAAGATAGCGCTGGGCGTCACCCATTGTTGCAAGAGATAGAAATCTATCGGGTAGGAGTGCGATCGCTCGATAAACCCCGTGCAGTAGAATTGTCTACGGAAGTCTTAACTACAGATTTAGAAGCTATTGTCAACGACCCGGCGGTACATATAATTGTAGAAGTGATGGGCGGACTGGAGCCGACGCGATCGCTAATCCTCAAAGCTTTAAGTAATGGTAAGCACGTAGTCACCGCCAATAAAGCAGCGATCGCCCGCTTTGGGGCGGAAATTTTCACAACTGCTAATCAAGCTGGCGTATACGTCATGTTAGAAGCTGCTGTGGGTGGTGGGATTCCGGTGATTCAACCGTTGAGACAGTCTTTAAGTGTTAACCGTATTCATACTGTAACTGGCATCGTTAACGGTACAACTAACTACATCCTGACACGGATGCAAACAGAAGGCAGCAACTTCAATGATGTACTAGCTGATGCCCAGCGATTGGGTTATGCTGAGGCTGACCCAACAGCCGATGTCGATGGCTTAGACGCAGCAGATAAAATTGCCATCCTGGCATCATTAGGCTTTGGTGGACGCATCAACTTACAAGATGTTTATACTGAGGGCATTCGGCAAGTGAGCAAGACAGATATTGCCTACGCCGAAAAATTAGGATTTGTGATTAAATTGTTAGCGATCGCTAAACGTGATACTCCCTCATCTCCTCTCTCTGTGAGAGTTCATCCCACATTAGTGCCTCAAGCGCACCCTTTAGCTAGCATCAATGGCGTTTACAATGCCATTCTTGTGGAAGGAGAACCAATTGGGCAAGTAATGTTTTTTGGCCCCGGTGCTGGTGCTGGTGCAACCGCCAGTGCTGTGACATCAGATATTTTGAATTTAGTTGCTGTCCTCAAAACCAATACAGCAGTTGCAAATCCCTTATTAACTTGTGGACATCAGGAATATTGCCAAATTGCGCCAATGGCAGAATTGATAACTCGGTTTTACGCGCGTTTCCTCACCAATGACCAACCTGGAGTTATCGGTAAATTGGGGACTTGCTTTGGTAACTATGGCGTTAGCTTAGAGTCAATTGTCCAAACTGGCTTTCAAGGGGAACTCGCAGAGATTGTGGTTGTTACCCATGATGTGCCAGAAGGTAATTTTAGGCAAGCTTTGGCAGAAATTCAGAATTTGTCAGCAATCGAAAGCATTCCCAGCTTACTGCGTGTACTTTGAGATTAGTCGGGAGTGAAGCTCGTTAACTTGCTTTGCTCCAATTTTTAATTACCCCAAAGGATTACAATCTTCATTTTATACAAACCAAGTTGTGAGTAAAACTTGGTTAACTACGCAAGCTAAACTAAAAAATAAACTTCACCCCAGCGCGAGGCTAGACCTATGACCTCTGCAACTGATCCATCCACCGCCCTTACCCCGTTCCCAGACCATACGCAGCTGCCTGAGTCTGATGGTACTTTCGTGAAAAACTTTCAGGAACATCCCCAAAGCATTCTCCTAACAGACTCGATTAAACCGATATTGCAAAAACGTCATCCTGATGGGCAATACTGTATTGGTCAAGATAGCGGTATCTACTGGCGGATTACTGACCCCCCAGAAAAAGGCGCAGAAGCATCTGACTGGTTTTATGTAGGGAATGTACCACCTACTCTTGATGGACAAACGCGCAGGTCTTATGTATTATGGCGAGAGTTTCTTGCCCCATTGATTGCCTTGGAATTTGTCTCTGGCAATGGTAGTGAGGAGCGAGATAAAACTCCTTGGAAGGGGAAATTTTGGATTTATGAGCAAGTGATTCGTCCTCCCTTCTACGGCATTTATGAAGTGAATAAAGCCAGTGTGGAAGTTTATGAATTAATTGGTGGACAATATCAGTTATTAACCGCAAATGAACGCGGACATTATCCCATACATCCTTTAGGAGTTGAGTTAGGGATTTGGCAGGGACGATATTATAATATGGAATTACCTTGGCTACGCTGGTGGGATTTACAAGGTAATTTGTTGTTGACTGGTGAAGAAAGAGCCGATCGCTTGACTGCCCAATTGCGATCGCTTGGTATCGAACCAGAAGCCTAGATTTTTGGATGAAGGTTTATAGCAAGAGTTACTGACACAAGACACCAATCGCTTAAACAAGTTTGTCAGAGGTTTGCCGCGATCGCTATCATAAGCTCACTTAATCATCTCTCCAACAATGATTGACGTATCATCGTAGCGTTTTTGCGGACAATGGGTAAATTCTCCTGTCTGATTCAGCAATTTAGAAATACTAGGAACGCAATAAGTTCGCATCAAAGCAACTTTGAGCGATCGCGTCATATCCCAAGGAAACTCATAGCCATTCATCAAGTTATAAATCCGGCAATGATCTTGCACTGGATCAAGTTGCTGAATTAGATGAAAATTTTTATAGCGATTGAGAAGCATCTGAAATTTCTCTGTATAAATTCAGTTATTTATTCACATCCAGCAACCGCGAAGTTTCTAACCGACTCATCCACTTCTCTAAATAAACTCGATTACCTTTTTCTTCATTTGGATCTTTAGTATCCAAAGGATAAGGCATCAGTCCCAAAATCGTTGCTGTCGTTACGCAAAACATCGATTTTTGGAAACTCATACAAATTTGTACCCGCAAATCATCTTCACCTCGGAGACTGCGACGATAAATTTCGTGCAAATACTCTGGAAGATAATGACGCATATCCTGCATCAACAAGGTGGGAGGAATACCCGCGCCGCCGATGGGTAAAGGATCAGCATACAATGCGCCATATTCAAATCGCGTTTGATCTGGGGGAATTTGATATCCTTGGGCGTTGTATGAAACTGTACCGTGAAAAGGAGTTCCCCGGAAAAATACTGCTTCTACATAAGGTATTGCTGTATCTGCTAAAAATGTCAAACCAACGCTTTTGGGAATAATTTCATAGACCTCACCTCGAATTTTGACGGCGTAGGTAATTGGGTTTGATGCATTTGCCACTAACCCGGCTTTAATGTGTTCTACAACTTGGGAAATCGATTTAATTTCGCCTCGGTCGTAGCGGTCTGATAAGTTGAGGAACATATCAGCCATGACTCGCCAGAATTGACCTAAACCAGTGTAGTAAGCAGAGACACGCAAGTTTTCTGTTAAGAAATCTGGAAACAGTTGATTAATAGCCGAAATTAAGGGATTATTTTTAAATTTTGCGTTGATAACAGCTTGCGCTCTTTCTTGAAATTCTTCTGTATCTAAATACGTATCTAGTCCGCCGCCACCGTGCCACATCATGGCTTTCATACAATACTCGGCATATTCAAAATTAATTCGGTTATGCCACCAGTGACGGAGTAATTTCTGAAAAGAAACCTCTCCATTAAAGTATTTAAAAAATGGGAAAAATATTAAAAACTGATGCTCTGCAATATAATTAAGATTTTTTGAGTAGGCATCTAAAACTACGCCATAGCTTTTAAGAATACCAACAACTTCCAGCACATTTTCTGGATTATCGGGGAGTAACGCTTCTCCCTTTTGCAGACGTTCAATATACTCAGCTAAGGGATTGTGAACCGCTTTCTTTTTAATAGTTACCATTAACATCTCTCCAAAAAGTATAGGGATTGAGGCATTGGGCATCGGGCATTGGCTAGAGGACTTGGGGACAAGGAGAATTGGGGACAAGGGGAAAAACTTGTTTCAAGTTCTCACCTCTTGTCCCCTTGTCCCCTTGTCTCCCCTGCTTCTTGCCCATTCCCTAATCCCCAGTCCCCACTTTATCCAAAGACACAGCTACTACTACGTTTTGGCTATTCACCATTGCTGTAATTGTTGGTTCAGTCCAGCGTGCTAACCAACCAGGTTGAATGCCGAAAATCACAATCAGCACAGCTAAAATTGCAGCTGGGGCGCGATCGCTCCAATACACCCGTGGTAAGTTGGTAACTTGTGCAGACAAGCGTCCAAAAAAGGCGCGGTTGAGAAGTATTAGGAAGTAAACCGCAGTTAAGCCTGTACCAATCATTGATAGCAGGGTTTGCACTGGAAAAACTGGGAAACTGCCCCGAAAAACGATGAATTCGGAAATAAACCCCACCATTCCCGGTATCCCAGCGCTGGCCATGGCTCCCACAACAATCAAGCTACCAATTACGGGCATACCGCGTTCTGGGTTCAGCAGTCCTTGGAGAATTTCTAAATCACGGCTTCCGGCTTTTTTATACACAACTCCTACCAGCAAAAACAGCATGGCAGAAATCAAGCCGTGGCTAATCATCTGCATAACAGCACCCAACACACTTAATGGTGTCGAAGCCGCCGCCGCTAAAAGTACGTAGCCCATGTGTCCAATGGAACTGTATGCCACCATTTTTTTCATATCGGTCTGGGCGATCGCGCAGGATGCACCATACAGTACACTGACTACTGCCCAAGTTGCTAACCAAGGAGCCACATAAGCCCAAGCTTCTGGTAACAAGTTCATGCCAAACCGCAGTAAGCCATAAGTTCCTAACTTCAACAACACTCCAGCCAATAGCACAGAAATTGGCGTGGAAGCTTCAACGTGAGCATCTGGTAACCAAGTATGGAAGGGAACTAAGGGAATTTTAATCCCAAAACCTACCAAAATTCCCCCTAGCAGTAAAAGCTGTGTCGCTAGAGGTAGAGTCGTAGGGTTCAAGGTTGCTAGTGCAAAGCTAGAGGAACCACTCAACCAAACCATGCCGAGAAAACTTGCTAAAATCAAAATTCCCGAAACGGCAGTATAAATGAGAAATTTTGTTGCAGCATAACCCCGCTTTTCCCCGCCCCAAATGGCTATCAAAAGATATAGCGGGATTAGTTCCAATTCGTAAAACAAGAAAAATAGCAGTAAATCCTGTGCCAGAAAAGCTCCAGTCACCCCAGCGCTTAATAATAGTATCAAAGAGTAATAAAATTTAGGACGCTGAAGCGATTCATCGCTGCTGTAGATGGCAATGCAAGTTAACAATCCATTTAAAACCAGCAGTGGCAAAGATAAACCATCTATTCCCAAGTTATAGTTCAAGCCTAAAACATCTATCCAAGTCAGAGACTCGGCAAACTGTTGAGTGATTTCCCCTGGATGGAACTGAATTGCTAGTATGATTGTCCACAAGAAAGCAATACTAGCAAAGACTAAAGCCACCCCACGGGCGAATTTACCATTGATGCCAGAGGGCGAGAAACCAATTAAAGCTGCGCCGATTAATGGCATTAGAATTAAAACACTAAGCATAGACTTCAAGTAAGGAGCAGGGGGAGCAGGGGGAGCAGGGGGAGCAGGGGAAAAGAATAACTCCTAACTTCTCACTCCTGGCTCCGCTTAAAAAGGCAATTTATCTAGCAAACCCAATGACCAGCTGATGAAAAAACCCAGGACGCTAACAACTGCTAGGATAGTCAACATATAGCCCTGAGATTGCCCAGAAATGCTGTACTTTAAAGTTTGTCCACCGAAAATAGTCGCAAATCCAACCAAGTTGACTAAACCATCGACTAAATAGCGATCGCTCCAAGCAGAAATTTTAGATAGCAGTGCTACTGCACCCACTACCGTTACCCGATAAACTCGGTCAATATAAAAATCATAACCTAACAAGTCTTGCACAAATCTCCACGCCAAGATTCTGGATCTTGACCAAGCTTTGTGTAGATGAACTGTAGATCCGACACCTACCCCGACGACGGTAGAAGTAAACAACGCCAATGCCACAGACCAATTAATACTTTCCCAATCTGGTAGCAAGTACCATTGCTGTAGCATCAGAGGCACAAGCAAAGTAAAGACTGTAAGAATCACCATTGGTAAGGCCATCTGCCAACCAACTTCTGGGGTGCGACGGGTTTTCTGTTGCGGTTTTCCCCAAAATACTAATCTGAATACTCTGGTCAAGTTTAATGCTGTTAAGCCATTAACCAATAATAAAACCCCAATTACCCAAGGGCTAATATTCACAAAACCGTCAGCCCATGCTAACATTGCCCAGAAGCTTCCTAGTGGTAGGAGTGTTACCATCCCGGCTGCACCGACAATAAAAGCAGTAGTAGTGGCTGGCATCTTTGACCACAGACCGCCCATTTCTGTTAAGTCTTGGCTTTGGGTAGTCAAGATTACTGAACCGGAACTCATGAATAATAATGCTTTAGCGATCGCATGAGTTAACAGCAACATCAAGGCTACACCCCCTTGCTGCAACCCCACTGCCAAAAACACTAACCCCATGTATGCACTGGTGGAATGAGATAGCGATCGCTTAATGTCAATTTGAGCTATGGATACTAATGTGGCTCCAATCGCTGTCACCGTTCCCATTACTACTAATACATTCAAGGCAACTGGCGACAGGGCTAACAATGGTTGAAGTTTATAAAGCAAATAAGCACCACCAGCTACTACTAGTGAGTTTCTCATTACCGAGGCGGGGTTGGGCCCTTCCATTGCCTCATCCAACCAAAGATGCAGTGGAAATTGAGCGCATTTACCAGCAGGCCCAGCAATTAACGCCAACCCTAGCAATGTTGATGCCATTGGGCTTAAATTAGCTGTTTGCGCCCACTCATATAAATCTGAAAAGTTTAAACTGCCGGCTAAGGTGGAAAGTGTTACCACACCCATCAGCAGTAACAAGTCTCCCACCCGTTTGGTTAAAAACGCATCCCGCGCTGCTGTCACTACTAGCGGTTGAGCATACCAGAATCCCACCAGCAAGTAAGTTGAAAGCGTCAGCACTTCCAAAAGGGCATAGCTGAAAAACAAAGAATCACTGATTGCTAAAGCACTCAGGGCTGCTTCAAAAAATCCCAGCAGCGAAAAAAAACGCGCCAACGACCAGTCTTTTTCCATGTAACCCAGAGCGTAAACTTGTGCAAGTAAGCTTAACCCTGTAATTAAAACTGTTGCTCCAATGCTAACTGCTGAGAGTTCTAAGGCAAAAGATAAGTCTAAATCAGCAGCTTTAAACCACGGCACCAGTAACTTTTCTGGTTCTCTATCCCAGATAATGTTAAATACAAACAGGCTATGGGCAAAAGCCAAAACACTCGTCAACAAGTTTATGTATGCCGCAGGTCTTGGCCCTGTTCGCTGAATTATTCCTATTCCCCACGGCAACGTCAAAATTGCACCTAATAAGCTATATAAAGGCACAAACCAACTTGTTGAAAATAGAAATTGATTCATTTAAATTAACCTTGACAACTCAGCCTTGATTTTAAAAAAAGCTTTCAAACAATTATTTATGTTAAAGAATTAATCTAGTAAAATATCAATATTTTTATACTATTGTTTCAACAAACTTACCAAAAGTATTTTTACTTTACTTTACCTATTAAATTCTTATAAAATATAACTTTACATATGTAAAAGCATTTACTTGCCTTAACCTAACCTCCGTTTTTACATTTGTATTTCTACTTTGAGCAAACTACTTTATACGATATATTGGAAAAATTTATATATTTTTCACCTAGTCCTTGTATATATAGCAAAAATTGCCAAAACCTAGACACAGCATAACATATAGCAGCTTGTCGTCCCTCCCCAGATAAAATTACCCTTGGTTATGAATGTCCTTTTGTAAATGTGATAAAGAAATTATAAAGCATAAGTGGCTCCTCTAGGAATCAGTGAACTTTAATTGCTCAGGAGGACAGATTAATTTTTGTTAAGTTTTTTAAAACTTTCTTATCATAAACTATTATAGTAATTTATATTGCCAGAAAGGCCAACCTTTCCTATGCTTAATTTGGAAGTGTTTTCTTAGCTATTAAGATCAAGCTCTCCCCGTCAAAAATTTTAAGCGACAGTACAGATTGGATTAATATTGTAGGAGTTCTGCGATGCCAATTGCAGTTGGAATGATTGAAACAAAGGGCTTTCCAGCAGTAGTGGAAGCTGCTGATGCGATGGTGAAAGCCGCCCGTGTGACTTTAGTAGGGTATGAAAAAATTGGTAGCGCTCGCGTCACCGTGATAGTTAGGGGAGATGTATCGGAAGTACAAGCTTCTGTAGCAGCTGGGGTTGAAGCAGCGAAAAGAGTTTTTGGTGGTGAAGTGTTATCCACTCACATCATTGCTCGTCCTCACGAAAACCTGGAATACGTCTTGCCGATACGTTACACAGAAGCTGTGGAACAATTCCGTACTTAAAAGCTGTTTAAACAAAGTAATTAACGCTCAAAACCTTTTTGAGCATCACTTTTGTCGAAGGCTAAAAACAATAAAAAAGGGATTAAAACTAATGTCAATTGCAGTAGGAATGGTTGAAACGCTAGGCTTTCCAGCAGTCGTGGAAGCTGCTGATGCAATGGTGAAAGCTGCCCGTGTTACTCTAGTAGGCTATGAAAAAATCGGCAGTGGTCGAGTTACCGTAATTGTTCGGGGTGATGTGTCGGAAGTGCAAGCTTCCGTGGGCGCTGGTGTTGAATCAGTGAAGCGAGTCAACGGCGGACAAGTGTTATCTACTCACATCATTGCTCGTCCTCACGAAAACTTGGAATACGTCCTACCAATTCGTTATACCGAAGATGTAGAACAGTTCCGGGAAAATGTGAATGCAATTCGTCCTTTCGGTAGAAGACCGTAATTTGTAATGCAAGTCGCCAAAGTTCGCGGCACAGTAGTTAGCACCCAAAAAGATCCAAGTCTTCGAGGTGTAAAACTACTGTTGTTACAATTAGTAGATGAAGACGGAAACATCCTGCCACAATATGAGGTAGCAGCAGATAGTGTGGGAGCAGGAGTGGATGAGTGGGTACTTGTCAGTCGTGGCAGTGCCGCTCGTCAAGTTCTTGGCAATGAACAGCGACCATTAGATGCAGTGGTAGTAGCGATTATAGATACTATTCACGTTGAAGATCGCCTAATTTACAGCAAAAAAGATCAATATCGGTAGTCATTAGTCATTAGTCATTAGTCATTAGCTTTCCACAAAAGGCAAATGACAAAGGGCAAATGACAAATGACAAATGACAATAGAGGAGGAATCTCGAAATGGCAGTCCGCAGCACGGCGGCACCTCCAACCCCGTGGTCGAGGAATTTAGCTGAAGCGCAAATCCATGAAACAGCCTTTGTGCATCCGTTCTCTAATCTGATTGGAGATGTACATATAGGTGCAAATGTAATCGTTGCTCCGGGGACTACGATTAGAGCGGATGAAGGCACACCTTTTTATATTGGAGAAAATACTAATATTCAAGATGGTGTTGTGATTCATGGCTTGGAGCAAGGTCGAGTAATTGGCGATGATCAAAATAAATACTCGGTGTGGGTAGGCAAAAACAGTTGCATTACCCACATGGCTCTAATTCACGGCCCAGCTTATGTAGGGGATAATTCCTTCATTGGCTTTCGCTCTACGGTGTTTAATGCCAGGGTGGGTGCAGGTTGCATCGTGATGATGCACACTTTGATTCAAGACGTAGAAATTCCCGCAGGTAAGTATGTACCTTCGGGAGCGATCATTACCAATCAGCAGCAAGCTGACCGCTTGCCTGATGTGCAAGATCAGGATAAGGACTTTGCTCATCATGTGGTTGGGATTAATCAGGCGCTGCGAGCTGGTTATCTTTGTGCTGCGGATAGCAAATGTATTGCACCAATTCGGGATGAGAATACTAAATCTTATAAGGGTAATGGTGTTACTGTTTTAGAGCTAGAAAGGAGTAGTGAAGTGTCGAGCAATAGCTTGGGTGCAGAAACAATAGAGCAAGTGCGCTATCTATTGGAACAAGGGTACAAGATTGGTACAGAACACGTAGATCAGAGACGGTTCCGCACGGGTTCTTGGACTAGTTGCCAACCAATTGAACCGAGATCCATCGGTGAAGCGATCGCAGCATTAGAAAGCTGTGTCAGTGAGCATAGCGGCGAGTATGTCCGCCTGTTCGGTATTGACAAAGATAGGCGTCGTGTGTTAGAGAACATCATCCAACGCCCGGATGGTGATTTTAAACCAGCTACCAATTTCAAGGCTCCGGCTAGTAATCATAGCAATGGCAGCTACAGCAGTAATGGTAATGGTACAGGTAGCGGCTCTAGCAGTGGCAAAGTCAATGACGAAACTGTAGAGCAAATCCGCCAACTTTTGGCAGGTGGTTACAAAATTGGCATGGAACACGTAGACGAGCGCCGTTTCCGTACTGGTTCCTGGACTAGCTGCAAGCCAATTGAAGCAACTTCCATAAATCAAGTAATTTCCGGCTTGGAAGAATGTATAGAAAGCCATCAAGGCGAGTATGTGCGTTTAATAGGCATTGATACCAAAGCCAAACGGCGAGTATTAGAAACGATTATCCAACGTCCAAATGGTCAAGTAGCCTCCTCTGGTAGTCAGAAATCATTTACTAGCAGTGGAACCTCTGTTAATGCTACGGCAACAGCTACCAGCAATCGTTTGAGTACAGAAGTGGTAGACCAACTCCGCCAATTATTGGCTAGTGGGTATAAGATTAGCCTTGAACACGTAGATGAACGACGGTTCCGGACTGGTTCTTGGACTAGTACCGGTCAAATTCAAGCCTCCTCAGAAAGAGAAGCGATCGCAGCTATAGAAGGACACCTTGGCGAATACCAAGGGGAATATGTACGCTTAATTGGTATTGACCCCAAAGCCAAACGACGGGTATTAGAAACGATTATCCAACGTCCAAATGGTCAAGTAGCCACCTCTGGCAGTCAGAAATCATTTACTAGCAGTAGCAGTGCGCCTTCTGCAACAGCAACAGCAACAGCTACCAGTACCCGCTTGAGTAGTGAAGTTGTAGACCAACTCCGACAATTATTGGCTAGCGGCTCTAAAATTAGCCTTGAACACGTAGATCAACGGCGGTTCCGGACTGGTTCCTGGACTAGTACCGGTCAGATTCAAGCCTCCTCAGAAAGAGAAGCGATCGCAGCCGTAGAAGGACACCTTGGCGAATACCAAGGGGAATATGTGCGCCTAATTGGTATTGACCCTAAAGCCAAGCGTCGGGTATTAGAAACGATTATTCAAAGACCATAGTAGGCACTGGGGAATGGGGCATTGAGCATTGGGCATTGGTAATTAATCAATAATTCTTTTTTCTTTGCCTTCCCTGCCTCCCCTGCTCCCCCTGCTCCCTCATCCCCACTCCCACTCCGGCTTCCGAGGTTAAAATTTTCATGTCTGTGCTGTCACTGCGCCTCAGCAATAACTTTGATTCTTACATTAGTGGTGAGGTGACTATTCATCCAAGCGCAGTACTTGCACCTGGGGTGATACTCCAAGCAGCTGTAAATAGCAAGATCATCATTGGGCCAGGGGTCTGCATTGGTATGGGAGCAATTCTCCAAGTCCATGAAGGAACCTTGGAGGTAGAAGCAGGCGCAAACTTGGGAGCAGGTTTTTTGATGGTTGGCAAGGGCAAAATTGGGGCAAATGCTTGCATTGGTTCGGCAACAACAGTTTTTAATTATTCAGTGGAACCTGGACAAGTAATTGCACCTGGTTCAATTTTAGGAGACACCAGTCGTCAGATTGCTCAAACAAAGGAACCAGAATCATCCACCAATAACCCTACGGCTACAAGTGCGCCACCGCAGAAGGAAGAGGAAAATGGCTTAGGTGGAGCTAAGGAAAAAGAAGTTTCCTCAACTAAATTCTCAGCTTCGGCTTTTGTGGATTTCAAACAAAATAAGTCGATTTCTTACTTTAAATCTCCCGCGACTCCAGAAAGCCAGCCTCCTCCCGTAGAGGAACCCACCAATGATACTGACTCCACCTTGCAACAATCTGCCCAAGAGTCTACAGAACATGACTCAGACCCCAATCAGCTAGCTACAGAATCCTCTAACGGTTTCGGGACTCAGATTTATGGGCAAGGGAGCATAAACAGACTGCTGACTACATTGTTTCCCCATAGACAATCCCTGAACGACCCAAACTCTGACGATTAGTCCAAGTAAGTGTTAATTGTAAGTTGTCAGCTTTGTGATTATCTGGGAAAGTTCATAATGGAAACATCTAATCAACGGTCTTTGAACGCCATCGAGGGAGTGAGTAATCGAGACACCTTCCAAGATACTGCTTTGGGTTTAGTTTCTACCCGCAGCTTTCCAGCAATAGTTGGGACTGCGGATATGATGCTAAAGTCAGCAGGAGTTCATCTAGTTGGGTATGAAAAAATAGGTGGTGGATATTGTACTGCAATAGTGCGGGGTGGAATTGCTGACGTGCGTCTTGCTGTAGAATCTGGTGTCCAAACGGCTGAACAGTTTGGTCAGTTGGTTTCTAGCTTAGTGATTCCCCGACCTTATCCCAACCTAGATATAGTACTTCCCATCACAACCCGTTTTACTAAATTGATGGAGGACGGCAATTACAGCCGTCTGAGTAATCAAGCAATTGGTTTGGTAGAAACGCGGGGATTCCCAGCGATGGTGGGCGCGTGTGATGCCATGCTTAAAGCTGCTGATGTTCATTTGGCTGCGTATGAAAAAATTGGTGGGGGTTTATGTACAGCCATTATTCGTGGTTCCGTAGCAAATGTAGCAGTAGCAGTAGAAGCGGGAATGTTTGAGGCAGAACGCATTGGGGAATTAAATGCAGTGATGGTAATTCCTCGTCCACTAGATGAAATGGAGCAAACCTTGCCATTAGCAAGCTGCTGGATAGAAGAACGCGAACCCTTAAACTTACCAGTGAATATTAAAGAACAAGTTGCCGAAATTGAGGTATTAAGATTACCCGATTTAACCAAGCTCCCAACAAAAATTGCAGAAGAATTATGGAATGATGAATGATGATAGATGAATTTGGGAAAATCATCATTCAGCATTCATCAGGAAGTAGAAGGAATCTTACGCTTTTCTTGTTGTTCTGATAATAGCTTCTTAAATGCATAAATAAAATACCTTTGTCTTAATAGAAATAATAGAGTTTTATCTATAGTGAAACTCATAAATTTCTATGAGTATTGCTATAGCATTTGCAAGTGTTCAGTAATACTAGTTTTATATCGATAAATAGCTATTTACAGGAGAACCAGATTTGAAGCAAGCGACGCTGCACCAGTTAAAGGTATTCGAGGCTGCGGCACGGCACAGTAGCTTTACTCGCGCTGCTGAGGAATTGTTTCTCACGCAACCTACCGTTTCTATGCAGATCAAGCAACTCACTAAATCGGTAGGGTTGCCATTATTTGAGCAAGTGGGAAAGCGGTTATATCTCACCGAGGCAGGACGGGAATTATTTGCCACTTGTCGGCAGATTTTTGAAAGTATAGCCCAGTATGAAATGAAGGTGGCAGATTTAAAAGGGCTAAAACAGGGACAATTACGCTTGGCAGTGATTACAACAGCAAAATATTTTATCCCACGTTTGTTAGGGCCGTTTTGCCAACTTTATCCAGGAATTGATATCTCGCTGCAAGTAACGAATCACGAACAAATTTTGGAACGGATGAGCAATAATCTGGATGAATTATATATTATGAGTCAAATTCCAGACAATATGGATGTGACTTACGAACCATTTTTAGAAAATCCTTTAATAGTTTTTGCACCGATTAATCATCCGTTATCTAAAGAAAAAAATATTCCGATCCAACGCCTATCTAACGAACCTTTTATTATGCGAGAACCTGGTTCGGGAACTCGTCGCGCCGTCCAAAGTCTATTTGAAGAACAAGGAGTGACAGTAAAAGTCAAGCTAGAATTGGGAAGTAACGAAGCAATTAAACAAGCGATCGCAGGTGGTTTAGGAATTTCGGTTTTATCCCGCCATACCTTACTATTAGACGCCTCAGAGTTTAGCATTTTAGATGTGCAACACTTTCCCATTCAGCGAAATTGGTACATGGTTTACCCAGCAGGCAAGCAGCTATCTATCGTCGCTCGTGCCTATTATGAGTATCTACTAGCTGCTGCAAAAGATTTTGTCAAGCAAAACGCTGATCCTGCTTCCACTACCCTTGAAGTAACTCACGGGTAAAATAATTCGTAATTACGAAGTTACCTAAAGGGGTTGACTGTTAGACCAGGAAGCATTGACAATTAACCAGCAGAATCAATTAAAAATGGGGGAAAACTGGCAGTGGTTAACCCGGAAATACCGTCTTGGCGCAAAACAGTACAAAGCGAGATTGTGGCTGTTACAGTGTACGCTGACAGAGCATTAGTTACACGGCGGGGTGTAGTTGATTTAACAGGAATTGAACAGGAATTAGTAATTACCTCAGTGCCAGAGATAGAAACTGAGTCTGTCAGGGTTAGTGGTACAGGGACGGTAGGGGTGCGCTTGGTGGGAGTAAGTAGCGATCGCATCTACACCACTGAACCTGTAGCGGAGCGAGTCGCGCATTTGACAAGGCAAATTGAGCAGTTAGAAGCAGAAAAACGCCACCTGCAAGCCCAAGTAGACGCTTTAGCATTGCAGTCTAGTTTTATCGCCGGGTTACGTGAAAAGACAGAGGAACCCTTTGCACAAAGTTTATCTCGGAAAAATCTTAGTCTCAGCGAAACTTTAGATTTTTTGAACTTTCTTGGAAGCCAGTATAGTGAGTATGTGATCGCATCTGGAGAGTGCAAAACTCAACAGCAGGAATTAGACAAACAACTGCAAGCACTCCACACGTCATTGCAAATAATCCAAACACCTCATCCTAAAGAGAGTTTTAGCTTAGTTGTAGGAGTTGAAGTTGCAGGTGAAGGCGAGTTTGAGCTAGAGGTATCATATTTGGTGAATCGCGCCAGTTGGACTCCGCTATATGACTTGCGCTTTAGCACCACCAGCGATATTGTACATTTGAGCTACCTTGCAGAAATCACTCAAAGCAGCGGCGAAGATTGGATTGGTGCAAATCTTACCCTTTCTACCGCTAAACCAGGATTAGGTACACTCCCACCCAAACTTGAACCCTGGTATATTGATGCACCACGTCCACAAATGTTACGACAACGACAATTGGCTGCCCAGCGACCACTGTTACCTCCCATACCAGAACAAGCTGCTCCTGCTGCCAAAGCAGATTGGCAAGAAGAAGACGAAGTTGCACAGGATACTTTCATTTCAGCAGAAACCGTTACAGCAGAAGTATCCAAAGAAGGGAATGTAGTTACCTTTAAATTGACTGGTGGCGGTAACATTCCCAGTGACGGCGCACCTCATAAAACTACAATTTTCAACGATAATTATCCTTGTAGCTTCGATTATGTGGCAATGCCACGCTTGGTAAGTTTTGCTTATCTACAAGCTAATGTAAAAAATAGTTCCAACGGCGCGACTTTGTTGCCAGGCAAAGCGAATATTTTTCGGGACAATGTTTTTATTGGGACAACTCAGTTAGAAAATATTGCACCAGGGCAAGAATTCAAACTGAACTTAGGCATTGATGAAGGTTTGAAAATCGAGCGCGACTTAGTTGAACGTCTGGTAGACAAAAGATTGATTAGCAACCAGTGCCGAACTACTTATAGTTATCGATTATTGATTACTAACTTAATAGATAAAGAAGTGAATCTGGAAGTAACTGAACAATTGCCAGTTAGCCGCAATGAGCAAATTAAGGTGCGCCTCAGCCGTAGCAATCCACAAATCCAACTTGGTGAAATGGGGATTTTAGAATGGCAGTTAACTCTTCCACCCCAGGAAAGAAGAGAGATATATTACCAGTTCAATGTTGAACATCCGCCTGAATTAATGGTAGTTGGATTAGATATTTAGAATCGAGGTGAGCGTTAAGCAGAAAATTATAGCAGTTTTTAATTGGATACAATAGGCCCTGGTTTGGGAAGAGAGGAGTCAGAATATTCTGACTCCTCATTTTTTTGCCAGTGTATTTTATTAATCTGAGAATCGCTATATTGTCTACCTAAACATTGTTTCTGATAACGGTAGTTTGCTAGTTAATAATCAAATACAGTTCAGTTAAGCATTTTTTCTTCTCTCGGTGTCCTCTGTAGTTCTTTAAAAAAATTTTGATTTTATTCTATTGAATATCTCCTTTTTCTGCATTGCTGTAATATTTAACTTTTTTTCAACCTATTGTAATCAAAAAAATTAAGTTAACAATCTAATTAATTGCTACTTGCTAGCAACACAATAATTTCATATCTAAAATCTTTTCATAACGAGTTCTTAATGCGTACTAGACTTCCCTGATAACATTACAGTTGCTCCTTTTGGTGACCTGATTCTTTGTGAAGATGGAGGCGGAGACAGTTATATTGTCGGCGTTAATCAAAGCGGCGAGCTGTATCAGTTTGCAAAAAACAATAATTAATGACAGTGAATATGCAGGAGCCTGCTTCTCACCTGATGGCCGCACAATGTTTGTCAATCTCCAATCCCCTGGAATTACCTGTGCGATTTGGGGCCCTTGGAACAGAAACCGAGCATAAGGTTAGTTATATCTAAGTGATTTGATCGCTTACAGGGCTACTCCAGTTTATTCTTGGAGTAGCCCTATTTTTATTAGGTTTTGAATGAGATTCCAGGAATACAGAGGAGACAACTGGAAATGAATCTGCTGGTTCGAGAAGTACAACTCGATGATGCTACGGCGATTATTGGCATTCTGAACCCTATCATTGAAACCAGTTTATACACTGCCTTTGATACACCGCTCACAGTCGATGCCGAACGGGAGTATATATTGAATTTTCCCCAGCGTGGGGTGTTTCATGTTGCTGTGCGCTTTCCAGAGCAGACGGTTGTTGGGTTTCAAAGTATGGAACCATTTGCGACCTTTACAAATGCCTTTGACCATGTGGGAATCATCGGAACATATGTGAATCTTTTGTACCGACGACAAGGCATTGGCAAAAGTCTGTTTGAGGCTACCTTTGAAGCCGCTCGCACCAAAGGATACGAAAAAATCTTAACCTACGTTCGCGCCGATAATGCCCCTGCGTTAGCTAGTTATCTCTGGCATGGTTTTCGCATAGTTGGGACGGCACAAAGACAAGCCAAGATTAAAGGAACGTATATAGATGAGATCATGATTGAACGGTTTTTGTAGATAGCCTCTATGCTTCTCACTGCTACGCTAAACTTATAGCACTGAGACACTTGCCGCTATGTCTGTCACCAAAGATTTTCAAGTTTCAAAAGATGTTATATTTCCGCCAGGGGATTTATATAGTGACGAACTGCCTTTGGAAACTGACTTACATCGGCTACAAATGACGCTGCTAATTCAATGCTTAGAGTGGTTGTGGCGAAATCGCAACGATTTTTATGCATCGGGTAATCTCACCATCTACTACAGCCCACGCCAGCGTAAATCAGAAAACTTTCGGGGGCCAGATTTTTTTGTAGTACTGGGAACTGAACGCAAACCCCGTAAAAGTTGGGTTGTTTGGGAAGAAGATGGCAAATATCCTAATCTAATTATAGAAATTCTCTCAGATAGCACAGGCGACACTGACAAGGGGCTAAAAAAACAAATTTATCAAGATATCTTTCGCACACCAGATTACTTCTGGTTTGACCCAGAAACACTAGAATTTACAGGGTTCCATTTGCTTGATGGTGAATATCAACCGTTGGAACCCAATCCTCAAGGCTGGTTGTGGAGTCAACAGCTAGGTTTGTATTTGGGGGTTTATCAAGAAAATTTACGCTTTTTCAATCCTGAAGGAGAATTAGTTGCAACACCGGAAGAAGTTGCACAACAAGAGAAAAAACGCAGCGATCGCTTGGCAGCGAAACTGCGAGAATTAAATATAGATCCAGATACTATTTAGCCTCCACGCCGTTTTACTTAAACCTGTTGGCGCGAATACTATATATCTTCAGGAAGAACCCATTTTGGTGGTTCCGTTATTTTTTTCCGCAGACGTTCTTGTGCCAACTCCAACATTTGGTCTAAGGGAGTCTCTTCAATAAATTTTGCTGCGGCTTCTCTAAACTCGATATTGGGACATTTATCTCCTAAAACACATCCGTTAACACAGGCTACAGCGCAGTTAATTTTTTGCTCCACAGTAAATTCCTCTCTCTAAAAGTTATTAGTTATGAGTTGTGAGTTATAACATTCCATCCCTAACTATTCACCCTTTACCCTCCAGGTAAATTTTACCTTGCCAGTTGTCATCTCATTAGTCTAAATACTTACCATTTAGAAAGTTATCGGTTATGAGTTATGATTTTGACTCCTAACTTCTCACTCTTATGAAAGGCGCTCATGTCAGAAGTTTTTGCTACTACTGGAACTATCGCTGCGATCGCTACTGCTGTTGTCCCCCAACAGGGTAGTGTTGGTATTGTACGGGTGTCCGGTTCCCAAGCAATGGCTCTAGCCCAAACTCTTTTTCACGCACCAGGGCGGCAAACTTGGGAAAGCCACCAGATTCTCTACGGTTACATTCGCCATCCCCAGACGCAACAACTGGTAGATGAAGCTCTGTTGCTGATTATGAAAGCACCCCGTTCTTACACTCGTGAAGATGTAGTGGAATTCCATTGCCACGGGGGAATTATGGCAGTGCAGCAGGTATTACAACTGTGTTTGGAAAACGGCGCTAGACTAGCCCAACCAGGAGAATTTACTCTCCGCGCTTTTTTAAATGGACGCTTGGATCTAACTCAAGCCGAAGGTATTGCGGATTTAGTGGGAGCTAAATCGCCTCAAGCTGCCCAAACTGCCCTAGCTGGTTTACAGGGAAAATTAGCTCATCCGATCCGGCAGTTACGCGCCAACTGCTTAGATATTTTGGCAGAAATCGAAGCTCGAATCGATTTTGAGGAAGACTTACCTCCGTTGGATGATAAAGCAATAATATCAGAAATCGAGAAAATTGCCGCCGAAATAACTAGATTATTGGCAACCAAAGACAAAGGTGAGTTGCTACGCACTGGTTTAAAAGTAGCAATTGTGGGGCGGCCGAATGTGGGTAAGTCGAGCTTATTGAACGCTTGGAGCCAGAGCGATCGCGCTATTGTGACTGACTTACCCGGTACAACCCGCGATGTGGTGGAATCGCAGTTAGTTGTCGGGGGAATTCCCGTACAAGTGCTAGATACAGCCGGGATTAGGGAAACAATAGACCAAGTAGAAAAAATTGGTGTAGAGCGATCGCGTCGTGCTGCCAATGCGGCTGATTTAGTCTTACTTACCATTGATGCTTCAGCCGGTTGGACGGAAGGCGATCGAGAAATTTATGAACAAGTGCAACACCGTCCATTAATTCTAGTTATTAACAAAATCGATTTAGTAGAAGAAAGCGAAAGAAAAATTCTTCAATCCCAAACTCCAAATTCCAAATCTAAAATTGTTACAGCCGCCGCCCAAAATCAAGGCATTGATGGTTTAGAAAAAGCAATTTTAGAGATAATTCAATCTGGAAAAGTCCAAGCTGCTGATATGGATTTAGCCATTAACCAAAGGCAAGCAGCAGCCTTAACTCAAGCTAAAATTTCTTTAGAACAAGTAGAAGCAACAATTGCCCAGCAGTTACCTCTTGATTTTTGGACAATTGATTTACGCGGTGCAATCCAGGCACTAGGAGAAATTACTGGTGAGGAAATAACAGAATCAGTTTTGGATAAAATTTTTAGTAAGTTTTGTATTGGTAAATAAAGAGTAGATTGGCAAAAGCGAAATGCAAACCAACATTTATACTAATCTTTGTGAAGTTTTACTATTGTTCAACTTAACCTGCAATTGATAACTAAATGTACATATCAATTCGTCAAGCAACCATACAAGATACGGTGATAGTCTCGGATGTATTGTTAGAAGCAGCTTTGTGGCTCCAAGAGCGTGGTATACCTATGTGGGGTGATAGCGAGGTATCGCTAGAAAGTATCTCGTAAGATGTTGCTAATGGCTTGTTTTTTATTGCTGAATGGGCGGGTGAACCAGCTGGTAAAATCTAAGTTTCAGCTTGAGGATTTACTTTTCTGGCCTGATATTTCTCAGGAAGAGTCAGCATTTGTACATCGCCTCGCAGTTCGACGACGCTATTCTGGCGGAAAAACCTCTTCAGCACTGCTGACTTGGGCTGTTGAATACGCACAAATACTTGGTAAACGTTATTTACGTCTAAATTGCGATGCTTCGCGTCCGCGCCTGAGAGCAGTATATGAAGGCTTTGATTTCCGTCATCACAGCAACAGGCAAGTTGGTGCTTATTTTGTCTCTCGCTATGAATATGAAATACCTCCACAAATAACTTAAATTGATATGTCTTTTATCGATGAAATTAATCCTGTCAACGCATTGATCGTGGGAGCCAACCGAGGTATTGGTTTGGGTTTTGTGAAAAAATTGCTACAAGATCACAGAATAGCCAAAGTTTATGTAACTTATCGTCAACCAGAGTCAGCCTCAGAGTTAATATCTCTTGCAGGCGAACATTCTGAGCGATTAATTTGTCTGGAGATGGATATTACTAACGAGTTGCAGATTGCTGAAGCTGTTCAAAAAATACGTATTCAAGATGACAAACTGCATTTGGTAGTCAACTGTGTAGGACTGCTGCATGAAGATAATTTGCAACCTGAAAAAAGCTTAAGACAACTCAATTCGGAAAATTTGCTCCGCTACTTTCAAATAAATAGTATTGGTGCTGTCTTGCTAGCTAAACATATATTGCCTTTGTTTCGTCATGGAGAACGCAGTGTGTTCGCTAGTATTTCTGCTAAATTGGGCAGTATTGGCGATAACCAACTTGGTGGATGGTATGGTTATCGGGCTTCTAAAACAGCACTTAATATGTTGATGCGAACCGCGGCAATTGAGTATAAAAGAAGTTGTCCTAAAGCATTAATAGTGACATTGCATCCTGGTACAACTGATACGCGCCTTTCCCATCCTTTCCAGGGAAATGTACCTGCGGAAAAATTATTCTCAGTGGAACGCACCGTTAACCAATTACTGGCTGTGATTGAACAGCTTCAAGAAGGTGATAGTGGACAGTTTTTCTCGTGGGATGGGAGCAGATTGCCTTGGTAACTAAGTTACGCTGGTGCTAATCTAAACTCACATTACTTGTAACCAAAGCCTATGAAGTTTTTTGTGCCAGCAGCTAAAGATGATATCAAAGCAGAGCAGGTGTATAGTGCGATCGCTCAGTCTGTCAAAGCACCAATAACCGAAAAGCGTATTTGGAAGTTACAGTGGCGCGATCGCGAAATTGATATGGAATGCGAGGTAGGTAAACCCTTACCATCCTCTTATCAAACCGGAAAAGAGCTAGTTATGGCAATCTTTGAGTGCGAAAACCTTTATAAAATTTGTACTCTTACCCGTGGAGGAGTAAAGGGAGAACCTATTTTAGTTGGCAAAAACTCTGTATCCTCAGCAACGTATTTTTCAGATAATCTACATAACTGACTCTTTAATATGCGATCGCTCTGGTAACGTAGTAGATAAAATTGCCCACCAGATATCTCAAGGTATGACTAACATTAAGATTTCCTTGCCTGAGTCGATGAAAGTGTTTGTCGAAGAACAAGTAGTTAAAGGCGGTTATAGTTCAGCCAGTGAGTATCTTCAAGAGCTAATCTTTCAAGATCAACAGTGCAAAGGTCAAGAAGGGAAACGCGCTCAGTTTATGGCGAAGCTTCAGACACAGGATCAACTCAACGATGAGGAGTTTGAAGTAATTGCAGATAACTTAGCTGACGAATTTGCGCTATGTGTTGGGTCAAATTTACCAGTGCTGTCAGATTATGCTGTGACTCGTGAGAGTATTTATGAGGATCATCCTTAGCAGTGGTATACCTCATAGACACTAACATTCTACTGCGTTTTGTTGATCGCACTCATCCACTACACCCAATAATACGAACTGCGATTAGAAAACTGCGACGCGATGGACATACACTGCAAATCACCGTGCAAAACTGCATTGAGTTTTGGAATGTTGCTACAAGACCAGCCACAAAAAACGGATTTGGCTTGGCACCAACAGATGCAGATCGCCTGCTACGACTGATTGAGCGCCTTTTTCCATTGTTGCCTGATATGCCTACTATTTACCCTGAGTGGCGTAAGCTTGTTGTCGCATTCAGTGTGTCAGGTGTCCAGGTGCATGATGCTCGTCTCGTTGCTAATATGAAGGCAAATAGTGTGACGCATATTTTAACATTCAATACTAAAGATTTCATTCGCTATGCGTCTGAAGGAATTGTAGCGGTTGATCCAACAACAACACTGTAATTGTTATTTTTCAAATTCTTTACACTTTGGCATATTGCATTATTCATATCCTTAAGCTTTGGGGCTACGACGCGCTACGCCTATGCATTGCTTGACGATACAGTGATCAAGCCTCAGTACTGAAAGCTAAGAACTGGGAAACTCTAACTCAGCGCTTCCTTTTCCTAACTGCGCTTTCTCAGGTGGTAGATGTCGCTCCAACCAATCCTCCAAATCAGCCATTACCTCTTGATAGTTGAGGTCACTCTGAATTTCATGATAGGCTCCCGAATACTCGATTCTCAGCTTATCTTTGCAGTTTACCCGTTGGTAAAATATGTCACTTCCCGCAGGTAAAGCAACTCGGTCTGCACCACCGTGGAGAATCAACAGTGGTAATTGCCAATCAGCTGCGTGAGCATTAATCCAATCAACTGTTGCAAAGAATTCTGTAGCCAGACGGGCAGTAGCAAGGGTATGCCGCAGTGTATCCTGAGCGATGGCGGCTACAACTTGCTGATCTCGTGAACCAGTGCTCATGTCAATACCTGTATTCAGGGTGAAACGTGGCCACACCCGTGAGAGCATTCTTCCTAAAAGCACGCGAACAGGTGAAACCCCAACTTTCCCCAAGGTTGGTGCTAGAGCGATCGCACCTTGCAAAATTGATGCTTGTTGGGGATAGCGGAGAATATAATCTAAGACAATCATCCCGCCTAAACTATGACCTAAAAGAAAAATTGGGCATCCAGGATTCTGAGTTTGAATTAACTGTAAAAAGGCTCTCAAATCTTCGCGAAACTCACTCCAAGCGTTGATATAGCCTCGCTGCCCTGGTGAGCGTCCATGACCACGCAAGTCTAAGGCATAGATGGCATATTGTTTGGGTATCAAATGCTGAATTACATTACTGTAGCGATCGCTGTGCGCTCCGAGTCCATGCACAATGGCTAATATTGCCCGTACTTTCCCTTCTGGATGCCAGCTTTGGTAATATAAGTCAAGTCCTCCAACTCCTTGGAATGTGCCTTCTCTACGAGACACGACGCGATCGCTATGGTCAATCATAGGGCTAATTTTTTAGGTATTTTCCCAGCAAGCTACTAAGATGTCAACACTTATTGTAGTAAAAATAGCTTCTGGCTATGGGAATAATTACAGTCAATTGAGTTACCCCCATGTATTTAGAATATAGATAAAATAATTCCACAGCTTCTAACCCTGGGTTAGTTAATAATATGACCTCAAGAATTATGATTTATTTATGAATTCAAAGAGGCTTTTATCAAAATTTATTCTAGGGAATCTGTTCAGGAAGACCTAGCTGATGGAGTAACTTCCGAATTTGATACAGACTCAAAATCTAGCCATCAGCAGGAAGATAGTACACGATTACAAACATTAACTGCTGCAAGTATCAAGCGGGTAAAAGAAGATGTAGCTGCGGCTAGTGATCGCGCTGTTCGGCAAATTATCGAAGAAACTCTCAATCGTCTGGAAGCTATTAATCAGGGAGATTCCGAACCTAGAGCCAACTCTGGGCTGCGTCGTTTTGTAATGCGATCGCTTATTCATTCCTTTTTCAAGGTACGGGTTGAACACCTCGAAAGAATACCTCAGCAACCTGCAATCTTGGCTATCAACCATCTCCACCATATCGATCCCTTACTCCTCCTAGCCGAACTCCCTACCCAACCCCACTATTACATCCTGGGCGATGCTCGTACTCTTTATAATAAGTGGTGGAAGCGCTTCATCCTGGGTTTTGCAGGGGGCGTGATTCCTTTGGAACGGGTGTGGAAAGAAGAAGTTGCTGTTATGGAAGCGGCTAAAGGAGGAAGGCAAGATTTAGTTGAGCTAGCCGCAGCAATTAAACAGACAGTACCCACAGGGGAAGATATACACACACTGCGACAAATAGATCGGATTATTCTGGTAATTTTGGCTCGTGGGGATGGGATGATTCTCTTTCCCGAAGGACGACTAGGAACTGCTGAGGGTAAATTGCATCTTCCCTTGAAACGCGGGACTGTGATTTATGCTTTGCGGGCTGGTGTACCGATTGTCCCAGTGGCACTAATTGGCACTCATGACCTATATTTGGGAAAAGAATTAACAATTCGGGTAGGTGAACCGTTACACTTTGCCCAAACAACCAGACCAAAACGCCAGGAAGTAGTCGTAGCTTTGGAAACTTTACAGGATGCGATGTTAGCTCTGTTGCCAACTAACTATCAAGAACCAACAGGAGCCAAACTGTTAAGTTCTTTCCTTAATCATATGTTGTGGTAAATCTCTAAACCTAAATCAAATTTGACGAGTTTTAATTACAAATTACGAATTACGAATTAATATTATTTTCCCTGCCACATCTGCCGTAACGACTGAAAAATCTTTACAAATCTCTCTTCGAGCCAAAGCATTACATAATCAACCCATTCCAAAAGTTGCTCTAAAGGGTGCTTTTCATAACCTGTTGAAGTTGCTTTGGTTTCTATCCAGTCTGGCTGCGCCTCAACTTGACTACTGCGATCAAATTGCTGGTGCAAAATTTCCCCTTTACGAATCTCGCTTTTAGTTTGGGAAATGCGGGTTTCGGTTTGTTTTGCAGAGATGACTTTTTGAGATGTCTTTTGACTTGAGGTGAGATTACTAGTTGATTGTTTCTTTCGCACCAAGCCAGATCCGATTTTAGGCTGTTTTACAGTTAAATTATTTTGTGGAAAATATTTTACTGATAAACTTGACGTTAAAGCAGGATTTGTCTTTTGATAAAGTGTAATCGGCTTGTCAGTAACTGTTTCGGTATCACCAAATAAATCATTCCACGTTAGCCAAGGATCAGCAGCTAAATCTTGCTTTTTTAACTGACGGCTTTTGGACAATGCCTTTCTAAGGCGTGATGGTAATATTTTACTTGACAAATGCTCATTACTATTTGTTGGCTCAAGTGTTTTTCTATTACCAACACCAAAAAAGTAATTAAGCGCCGCCTCAATCAAAGCCTGAAGATTCAGTGTATGAGTTTCCAAACCATCGGCAGTGGTTGCAATTTCCCCTTTAGCAGCTAATTGCTCTTTGCCATAAAGAAATATGTTTAACTGAGTTTGGGCAACTTGGACAATCTCTTGGCTGCGTTCTTGCACAGGGAGTAAAGCATTTGATTCCAACTTAGCAACGGTTATATCTAGAAATGCTAATAATCCATCTGTATTAAGTAAATATTTTGGTATTCCCTCGGCTAACGCTGGAATTTTGGTTGTATTTCCATCAGTAAGTTTTGCTAATAATCGGTCAATTTGTGGTAATAGCTCCGTTTCTTTTTTCGCTATAATCAACCGCCAATGCTGCCAATAATTAGCAACTTCGTTAATAATCCGATCTTCTAATTCTGCTTGCTGCTGTGGTGTCAAAATATCTAAAATTTCATTGTCAGCAGTAACAAGAACTAAACTACGATTTCTCAAATCTGTAGCAATTCCCCGCACTACTGCAAGATGTTGCTTGAGGGCATTGTCTAGCTGTAAAAGGTTGAGATTTCCAACTTTATTCTCTGTAATATTTGTGGATTGTGTAAGACTAGCGTTATTTGTAGAATTATTATTAACCAATTTCAGCCGAAAAACTTCCAAAAAAGCCAGGGGTTTGAAACGTTCAACTGTTTTTGCAGGAGTAGAAGCGGCTTCATCAGATGACAGATACTTGACTGCCTCTAGTATATGTTGAATGGGACTATCAACATTTGGAATTTCGGGCTGGAAATCGGTATCATTTGGTTGTAACTTTAGTCTAGTTTGTGGTTCTTTGGTCTGTAGCGTTTTCCCAGATGATTCAGATGCCTGAAACAGTAGATACACTGGGTAAAGTAGTACCTCCACACCCCACTTAGTAGCAACTTGCAAATGCCGGAAGGTGTGTTCCCACTGTTGTGTCACCCGCCGAGATTGCTGGTGAACAAAGTTAAATAGTCTGCTTTGATAACGACCAGAGGAACCAGAAGACATAGTAGTAATTTTTTAGTCCAAGTCTTGTTAAGTTGTGAGACTCGCGCCAAACAATAAAAACGACCAACACCTCATCTTAGCGAATATATGACCCCGACTGTCTCTCAATCCCAGACCGAAATCATCTCACAAGCAATTGAGCAACTGCGCTCTTTTTGTCAAGTTAATCTTCAGTCTAGTTGGCTATACCAGGAATCTGACCTGCTAATTACTGATGTTGTAGCTGCTGATATGTCTAATGGGCAACCTGTCCAGTTGAATGCTAAAGAACATATAGCTTGGACAGGTGGGAAAAAAGCGCTATGGCTAGTGCAAAGATTGGTGGTTCCCCAAGATTTACAGGGCTATCCCTTAACTGGGTTATCTTTGCGGCTGGCGCTGGTTTGGTGGGCAGATTCTGCTGAGATTTATGTGAATGGGGAGTTAGTGCTGGAGGGTGATTTATTTGATTGTTCGCCTAGAGTGCTTATCAGTCAGGGGGTAAAGCCAGGGGAAGAGTTTATTGTGGCTTTGCGGTTAGTGAGTCCGGGACATTGTGATGGTGCTTTAGTGCGATCGCTTTTAGTTTATGAGTCTACTGTTGATAATAATCCCGATCCGGGTTTTGTGGCTGATGAGTTAGCTGTGGCGCAACTTTATTTAGAAAAATTTGCACCGGACAAGTTAGATGTTTTGGCGGCGATGGTGGCAGAGGTTACGAACCGCAGAGGCGCAGAGGACACGGAGGGGGAGGGAGAGTTAGTAAAGTCGTTTTTGTCTCTACGTCAAAACTTAATTCAATCCGACATCTTAGTCCCCCTTTTGAAGGGGGGTTGGGGGGATCTAAAATCTAAAATTTTCTTATTGGGTCATGCTCACTTAGATTTAGCATGGCTATGGCCTGTGAGTGAAACTTGGAATGCAGCGCAAAACACTTTTGAGTCGGTTTTGAAGTTGCAAGAAAATTTTCCTGAGTTAATTTTCTGTCATTCAACTCCTGCACTTTATGCTTGGATTGAAGAACATCGCCCGGATTTGTTTCAAGCGATTCAAGCACAGGTAGCTGCTGGACGTTGGGAAGTTGTCGGCGGGATGTGGGTGGAACCAGAACTCAATCTAATTGCTGGTGAATCAATAGTCCGTCAGCTATTGTATGGTCAGCGCTATATCCAGGAAAAATTTGGCACGCTTTCAACTGTGGTGTGGGTTCCAGATTCTTTTGGTTTCTGTGCAACTTTACCGCAGTTTTTCGCTAATGCCGGAATTAAGTATTTTGTCACCCAGAAGTTGCGGTGGAATGATACTACTAAATTTGATTATGGGGCTTTTTGGTGGCGATCGCCTGACGGTAGCGAAGTCTTTAGTTTGATGTCTGCACCTATCGGTGAAAGCATTGACCCAGTTAAAATGGCATCCTACGCTCTTGAATGGCAATCCCAAACTGGTTTACCAGAATCCCTGTGGCTTCCCGGTGTCGGCGACCACGGCGGCGGCCCCACCCGTGATATGTTAGAAACCGCCCAACGCTGGCAAAAGTCACCTTTCTTCCCAGACTTAGAATTTACAACGGCTGAAAAGTATTTACAGCAAATCAGTAAAGAAGACAGGAGACAGGAGACAGGAGTCAGAATTCAGGAGTCAGAATTCAGGAGTCAGAATTCAGGAGTCAAGAGTTATTATTCTCCCTTTGCCTCCCCTGCTCCCCCTGCCTTCCCCATCTGGAATGATGAACTATACTTAGAATTCCATCGCGGTTGCTACACTACCCACGCAGACCAGAAACGCTGGAATCGTCGTTCTGAAAATTTATTGTATCAAGCTGAACTATTTGCTACCTTAGCAACTGTAAGCTGTGGTGTGATATATCCCAAGGCAGAAATTGAAGCAACTTGGAAACTGTTATTATTTCAACAGTTTCACGATATTTTACCCGGTTCTTCAATTACCCAAGTTTATACAGATGCGTTGCCCCAGTGGCAGCAAGTGGAACAAGTGGGAACGAAGATATTACAAGAATCACTTTTAGCGATCGCATCTCACATTATCCTATCAGAACCACCAAAACCCGATAGTTTGCCTATTTTCGTTTTTAATTCTCTCAATTGGCAGCGTTCTGAGGTAGTCTCTGTAGCCTTACCCACACCAGAGGAATGGCAGATTTACGATACTTCTGGAAAGGAGGTTGTCTCTCAATTATCTGAACCATCAACCCTACTATTTCTCGCCACTGAAATTCCACCCGTAGGCTACCGCATATTTTGGCTTTCCCCCTCATCCCCCTTATCCTCTCCACTCCTGCCAGACTGGATTTTAGAAAATGAATTCTTGCGAGTTATCATTGACCCTGATACTGGAGATTTATCAAGTGTTTTTGATAAAACTTATCAGCGAGAAGTTTTGAGTGGCGCAGGGAACCAATTACAAGCTTTTAAAGATAGCGGTCAATATTGGGATGCTTGGAATATTGACCCCAATTATGCCCAACATCCTTTACCCTCAACAAATCTTCAATCTATTCAGTGGTTAGAACAAGGCCCGGTGCAAAGCCGTGTGCGCGTGGTGCGTCAGTTGGGGGAATCGGAATTTTGCCAAGACTATATTCTGCAAACTGGTTCACCTCTGCTAAAGATAGCTACTACTGTCAACTGGCAAGAAAATCATGTATTGGTGAAAGCTGCTTTTCCTCTGAATGTTGAAGCAGATTTTGCTACCTATGAAATTCCCTGTGGTGCGATTCGCCGCCCAACTCAGGCACAAACCCCCGTAGAGCAGGCAAAATGGGAAGTCCCTGCTTTGCGTTGGGCTGATTTGACAGGAGAAACACAGGAGGGTATTCACGGAGTTAGTTTGCTAAATGATTGTAAATACGGTTACGACAGCAAACCAAATCAACTTCGCCTGACACTGCTACGTAGTTCTAATTGGCCAGACTCAGAGGCTGATAGAGGTTTTCACCAATTCACATATACCTTGTATCCTCATGCTAATAGTTGGGAATCAGCCCATACAGTACGGCGTGGCTATGAATTGAATATACCGTTGCAAGTGATATTGAATCCTGGTAATCAAAACCCACAGAAAAATTCTTCCCTCTCCGCTAGCAAAGAGGGGCTGGGAGTGAGGTTCCTAGATTTATCAGCTGAAAATTTAATCTTAATCGCCTTGAAACCATCTGAAGATGACCCACAGCAGTTAATTCTGCGGTGTTATGAATGTCACGGAGAAACAGCCGAGTTATCTTTGCAAAGTGATTTAGAGTTGAATCTAGGAGATACAGTAGATTTATTAGAGCGTTGCTCTACTACCAAATTCTCATCTCAGCATCAAATCTTAACGATACAGCCTTGGAAAATCGCCAGCTTCAAGGTAAGCCCAGCGATTAATCCCAGGCTGGAGTAATCAACTAATGCTATGTCAGTGGTCAGTTGTGGTTTTCCACAGATCATTGACAAATGACTAATGACTAATGACTCTTTTAATCTTCATGATCATCAAACGGATCGTTCAATTCCTTGCTAGGAGGGCCAAAGGACGTATAAATCGAAATTCCGGTGATGGCAACCACCACGGCAGCCATAGAAATGCTAAGAACTATTGCGGGTTCCATAATTGAGAGATAGATGATGAGTGCTATTCTTATAGAATATTACAGAAGATTAAAAAAAGCTTTGGCAAGTAATATTAGGTGAACTATGGCACAAAGGACTCGGTTGGGAGATATCCTGAAACCACTTAACTCTGAATATGGGAAAGTGGCTCCAGGTTGGGGTACTACCCCTGTGATGGCTGTTTTTATTTTGCTATTTTTTGTGTTTCTGCTGATTATTCTGCAACTTTACAATAGAACACTGTTAGTTCAGGATGTAGTAGTCGATTGGCGGAGTTTAGGGCGCTAACAGATACACAGCTATCAAGTTTGGATAACAAGTTATGTTACACCCGGTTCTTCCGGGTTTTTTTTTTTGTCAAGGCTCAGTGCATACTAACCATTGAGTAGACTAAATAATATCTGAGTTTCTATAGTGGTTCTATAAGTTTACAGGAGACAAAAATGAATATATTTGGTATCGGTCTGCCGGAAATGGCTGTAATTATGACAGTAGCACTGTTAATCTTTGGCCCAAAGAAGCTGCCAGAGATTGGCCGGAGTGTGGGCAAAACAATTCGTAGTTTTCAAGAAGCTTCTAAGGATTTTCAAAGCGAGTTTCAAAAAGAAGCAGAACAGTTAGAAGAAGTTGTTAAGACTACTGCTGAATTGGAACCTAAGCAAATCTACCCTGCTAAATCTGAGCAGGATACCGCTAGTTCTTCCCAACCTAGCTAGGAAATCATACCGATTTTGGATTTTGGACTTTCCTGCGGAACGCTACGCGTAGCTTGCTTCCTCGGAGGGGTACGGCTATGCTCAGTCGAACGGTTTTGGATTTTAGATTGTTTTCCGGTTCAGAGCAATGTCTTTGGTGGATGAAACAAATCCGAAAGACGCTCATAAGCGGTAGCGTTGCGTTAGCCATGCAGGAGCGTCTCTAAGAGTTGCTATGCCCAAAGGTTTACGCTGCGCTATTTATTGTCAATCTAAAATCACCAAGCTCTATAACCTTGTGGTCTATTTCAATCCAAAATTGCAAATCTAAGATATAAAATTGATCGACTGTAGACAAAATGACAGAAGCTGTTACGCAAGCAGCTTTGGTGATTCCCCAGCTAATTGTCGGGTTGGGGAATCCAGAAGCTAAATATGACCAAACGCGCCATAATATCGGCTTTGCTGCTGTAGAAGCTCTCTCCCGTTCTTGGCGCATTCCCTTAGCAGAAAACCGCAAGTTTCAAGGTGAGTATGGCGAAGGTATGGTTCCAAGTAGAGGTAAGATTCGCTTGCTAAAGCCGTTAACTTATATGAATCGCTCAGGACAAGCAATACAAGCGGTGACAAGTTGGTATAAATTGCCGCCTGAGTCAGTGCTGGTGATTTATGACGATATGGATTTGCCCTTGGGAAAAACTCGTCTGCGCTTATCTGGTTCGGCTGGGGGACATAACGGCATGAAAAGTGCGATCGCACATCTTAGTACCCAAAACTTTCCCCGTTTACGAATCGGTATTGGTAAACCCAAAGGTGCAGCTAATAACGATGATTCTGATGCTGTTTCTCATGTGCTGGGGCGATTTTCTACTGCCGAAAATCAACAGATGTCTCTTGTACTTCAGTTCGTGGTTGAGTGTATTGAACTAAGCCTCAAGCAGGGAGTAGAAAAGGCAATGAATGTTTGTAATAGCCGCACCATTAATAATTCTGAGTCTTAGGGTTAGATGAATGCTGCCTCGTAAGTTTGGCAAAGGCGTTTATTTTGGTTGATGGGCAGCGATTTTAGCTTGCTCCATCCAACTTAGATAAAGCCTATTAATGCCTTCTATGCATAAGAAAGTGATTCATCTATACCCTAATTTGGGGTGCAGCATACTTTACTTAAGTTTTGCAAAAATAATGGCGATGTCTACGACGGGCTACGCCTACGTACTGTGGCCTGTTTTAGGTTATAAATCTCAAGCAAGACCAGTACTATACCAAATAGGTTTATTTAAATTGTCTTTTGCGTCTAGCTTCCACTGCCTTACGTTTGCGCTTTTCTATTGGTGTTTCAAAGTGCCGATGATATTTCACATTAGCTAATATCCCAGCTTTGGAAACCTGACGTTTAAACCGCCGCAAAGCTGAGTCTATCGCTTCGTTCTCTCCAAGAATCACTTGGGTCATTCTTGCCTGTTCCTCATAATCAATAGTTTCTATTTTAATACTACCTTCAACCTTAGTAAAACCCCTCTGAGCTAAAGTCATGATTAAGAGGCTATCCATCCGGTTAAGGCGGGTTATGTCTGCTTCTGCCTAGCGAAATTGGTGCTTAACTAAATGTTAATCTAAATAGCCTAATGCACTATTCATAAGCAATAGAGAAGATGGGAAAATTATAATGCTAAATTTTTATCGCTGTACTATCAACTGGGCAATAATGTAATATTAAATACTAAAAATATGAGAGTATATAATGATATTTACAGATTTTAAAAGTTGATTCTGCCCTGATTTAGTAATTTATAGCGTTTCCTAATCGCATGAGGTACATCAGAGCAAACTCCTCGCTAACTAAATATGATGTTTTGACCAAAAAAGTATAAGCCTATAAAAAGTAGGATTAAACCTATAAGTTGATTAACAACCTGCCTATAATATTTTTACATTTTTAATGGCTGAAGCTAATTTAGAGCCGATTATAGTGGAGTTTTTAAAATTCTACTTAATTTGACCTTAAATTAGATTAGCTTACGTGAATATACTGCTAAATGCCCCAGGCTGTCTGAAGATGTCAGTACAAGCAATGTTGATTACAAAGTAGTCCTTGCCAGCGTTTTATCAAGGTGCTTTAATAGCGATCGCATTCTGCGAAACAGCCTACTTACAGAATATGTACAAGACGCGCAGCAACTTGACATCAGACATCGCTGCTGGTGTATATAATTACAGACTCAAAACATTAAACTCAAAGATATGACAAGCTATTAGCATATCCTTGACACTAAATTCTCCCAAAAGCTGAATAGGAGTATATATGGAACCAATCATTTTTATAGTTTTAGTGCTTATAGGTTATGCCTTAGGTTCTGCAAAACTGATTAATCAAGGAAATGAAGCCCTAGTCGAACGCATGGGACGGTATCATCGGAAACTTAAGCCAGGGCTAAACTTTATTGTTCCCTTCGTAGATCAGATTGTGATGGAAGATACTACACGGGAGCAGTTTTTAGACATCAAACCTCAGAATGTGATCACCCAAGATAATATTTACGTGGAAGTTGATGCTATTGTGTACTGGCGCCTTATAGATATTGAGAAAAGCTTTTATGCGATTGAGGATCTCCAAGGGGCACTGACACAGATAACCACAACCACACTCCGGGAAATCATTGCTCAGAACACCTTAGAGCAGACCAATGTCTCCAGAACAGATATGCACTCAACTATTATAGAGCAGTTGAATGATGTAACGGAAGATTGGGGAGTTGAGATTCTCCGGTTAGACCTTCAAAGAATTACCCTACCTGAGAGTGTACGAAAGTCTAGGGAAGAGGAGCAAGCTGCCGTAATCAAAAAACGGGCACTGATTACCGAAGCAGAAGGGGAAAAGGAAGCTGCTATTAAGAAAGCAGAAGGAACTATGGCTTCAGTACAAATCATCTCTCAAGCTCTCCGTTCCAATCCAGATAGTAGGGACATTCTGCGGTATCTTGTGGCTCAAGACTATGTAGATGCTAGCCAAAAACTTGGTGAGAGCAATAATGCCAAAATTGTCTTTGTAGACCCAGCTAACTCAAGCGAAATGTTTCAGGAGTTGATAGCTGAGTCAGTAAATACCGAAGATAATGGTAAAAAGCACGAAAACGGTAATACCTAACAATCACGCTATGTAGGTTGTCTCAGTAGCGCATCGGCTACTAGTGAAACATCATGCATTTCTTGAACATCGTGAACTCGGAGGATATCAGCGCCATTAAAAATAGCAGCACAACAAGCTGCTGCCGTTCCCCAAGCTCGTGCTTTCGGATCTGGTTGATTTAAAATGCGACCAATGAAACTTTTACGGGATGCTCCTACCAAGATAGGGCAGTTGAGTGGTGAGAGCGATCGCAAGCGGCGAAAAATTTCTAAATTTTGCTCATAGTTCTTAGCAAAGCCAATACCAGGATCAATAATAATTTTATCCCGGTCGATGCCCGCACTAGTTGCTACCTCAATTTGCCGAGCCAAAAAACTATAAATCTCTGTGAGTAAATCTTGATAATCAGTTTGTTGTTGCATTGTCTGTGGTGTTCCCCGGATGTGCATTAAAATAATCGGCACACCTAACTCTGCAACTGCTGGTAACATTTCTGAGTCAAAAGTTCCGCCAGAAATATCATTAATAATATCCGCTCCAGCTTCTACAGATGCCTTGGCTACAGCAGCACGGGTGGTATCTACAGAAATCGGGGCTGAAATTTCTGGTCTTAACACCTGTAACACCGATAAAACCCGATCAAGTTCCTCCGCCAGAGTTATTTGCTTTGCCCCTGGTCGAGTTGATTGACCGCCCACATCGATAATGTCAGCACCAGCAGCTACCAGTGCTTGCGCCTGTACTAAAGCAGCAGAGGTAGTGTTAAACTCACCCCCATCACTAAAGCTATCAGGCGTTACATTCAAAATCCCCATCAAATAAGTTCGCTGTCCCCACTCGAAACAGCGTCCCTGAATTTTCAAGTTGCTTGGCATAAATCTACATTAGGCATTCCCATGCTCTGCATGGGAACGAGAAGAAAACACATTACACTGACTTAAAATTCACAATTCGAGCAAAACTCTCAGGTTCCAGACTTGCACCTCCCACGAGGACACCATCAATTTCTGGTTGAGCCATGATCTCATCAATATTATTTGCCTTAACTGAGCCACCATATTGAATTGATACATTTGGATTACTCAACTGGCTACGAATTAAGCCAATAATTCGATTAGCTTCCACTGCTTCACAAGTTTCACCCGTGCCAATCGCCCAAATCGGTTCATAGGCAATCACCAAATTACTTTGATCAATATCTAGTAAGCCTTTGTCGAGTTGGAGAGCAATCAGTGATTCAGTTTCTCCCGCATCTCGTTGTTGTTTGCTTTCGCCAACACAGAGAATTGGGGTCAAACCAAACCTTTGAGCAGTTCGGAGGCGCAGATTAACGGTTGCGTCCGTTTCACCAAAGTATTGTCGTCGTTCGCTATGACCGACAATTACAAAGCGCACACCACTTTCTGTCAGCATTGGCCCAGAAATCTCACCTGTATAGGCTCCATATTCTTCCCAATGGATATTTTGTGCCCCCAGTTGGATGAGGCTACCGTGCAAAGTCTTGGACAAAACACTTAAATCAGTGAAAGGAGGGCACAATATCACTTCTCGCCCTTGGGGGGTTTCCTCTAAGTGGGGCAGAAATCCTCGGAGAAACTCTTGGGTTTCTGCCTGGGTTTTGTACATTTTCCAGTTGCCGGCAATAACGATTTTCCGCACAGGTAATTTAGTCAAGATCCTAACGATTTATTTAGATGCATTTTTCAGTTTATGACTTTTTGTTAGTCATTAGTCTATGAATTGGGTATTGGGCATTGGGCATGGCATACTTATTTTGCTTGTCTCCTTTGTCTGCGTTATCTCGCCAAACCGCTTCTAAAAATAACTAGGATAGTAAAGGGGGTATATCTAAAATCTAAAAACTAAAAACTAAAATTAATATGACTTCGACATTGCCCGTACCTGAACCTCATCAAAGCGATTCCGCCAACACTGACGCTGATTCTCCCAGTTGGGAGGAAGAACTGGATAGTGCCATTTTCAGTTTTGAAGATATTCAGACGGAACTGAATTATAAACAAGCACAAACGGCACTGCGAAACTTGGTAACCAATCTCGACCTCACCCCCCAAGAAAAAACCGGATTGGAGACGGAAATTGCTGATTTGGAAACCATGCTGGGGAAGTTAGACCGCATGGTGGTGCAGATTGCAGCTTTTGGCATGGTGGGGCGTGGTAAGTCTTCTCTACTCAATTCCTTGGTTGGGCAAACAGTATTTGAAACTGGGCCCTTACATGGTGTCACTCGTGCTGCACAAAGAGTTAATTGGAGTATTAGTGAGGAAGCGATTGGGGAAACTGAACGTGCTTTGCGAGTTACTCTCCCTGGCGTAGGTCAATCGCAGGTGGAATTAATTGACACTCCTGGGTTAGACGAGGTAGATGGTGCAACTCGTGCCGCATTAGCTGAACAGATTGCAAAACAAGCGGATTTGATTCTGTTTGTGATATCTGGCGATATGACAAAGCTAGAACACGCTGCTCTTTCTCAGTTGCGGGAAGCAGGTAAACCGATCATTCTGGTATTTAACAAAGTAGACCAGTATCCAGAAGCAGACCAGATGGCAATTTATCACAAAATCCGGGATGAAAGGGTGCGGGAATTACTCACCCCTCTAGAAATTGTCATGGCTGCGGCATCGCCATTGGTGAAGACGGCAATTCGTCGCCCTGATGGTACTAGGGGCATACAGTTGCGTACAGGTAATGCCCAAGTCGAGGAACTGAAGCTAAAAATCTTGGAGATTTTGCATCGTGAGGGTAAAGCCTTAGTTGCTCTTAATACTATGCTTTATGCCGATGTTGTAAATGAGCAGTTGGTAGAGCGAAAACTGATGATTCGGGAACAGAATGCCGATCAGTTGATTTGGAAGGCTGTGATGACCAAGGCATTAGCGATCGCACTTAATCCCGTAACTGTGGTAGATATTCTGAGTAGTGTGGTAATTGATATTGCTCTGATTTTGGGTTTATCTAAACTCTATGGCTTCTCTATGACTGAAGCCGGGGCTGTACAACTGCTACAAAAAATCGCCCTCAGTATGGGCGGAATCGGTGCAAGTGAACTGTTGGCAAATTTAGGCTTGAGTGGATTAAAAACTGTACTTGGTATCTCTGCAACAGCTACCGCAGGTGTTGCTCTTGGCCCTTATATATCAGTGGCAATCACACAAGCAGGAGTAGCTGGTGTTTCTTCTTACGGTATTGGACAAGTTACCAAAGTTTATTTAGCCAATGGCGCGACTTGGGGTCCTGATGGACCGAAAGCAGTGATTAATCGGATTTTGGCAAACCTGGATGAGACTTCAATTCTCAACCGTATTAAAGATGAATTGCTCCACAAGGTAAAACTTAGAAAGTGAGGCATAGACGTGGAGTTAATCGGGTTAGGTTAGCCATGTTAATCCTTAGAAAATTCTCTAAACCCACACCAGTTACTTTTCATGTTCAGAGACGCTGCGCGTAAGCTTGCTTTAATTAATTCGTAATTACGAATTATTTCAAATGCTTGTATTTTTTTCAAGCCAAGCAACTAAATCAGATACCTGAATCAGCACATATCGATTCGATGCTCAATTCGGTTTTTAAGATTTTAATTGTTCGCGGTTCTTGATTTAATAACCAACGAATAAAACCACGAGGATATTTTTCTACAAATATTTTACAAGGTTGTCATATTCTGCCATCTATATGCGCCTGGTTTGATTATTTTAGAGGCGATGTCTGCGACGGGCTATTGGGTGTCACAGTTTCATTTGGGCACATTTTTTTTAATCTCTGAACTCGGAACTTGAGCTTTAGAATTTGAAATCTCAAGCTCTACGCTCAAACTCCGAGCTTCTAAACTATAACTTTCAACCTTTTAGGCAAAATTGCTGATAGATTTTCCCCACTACTGATGCTTACGGCTGCACTTTCATCAACTTTTAATTTCTACCTTTGAAAGAGTTTAACCATTCTTGAACTTGCTCACGGGCAATATCGCGCCCCCCAAGACCAAAGGCTAGGGCAATAGCAACTGCGATCGCACCTAGTAAAAGTCCAAAGGCTAAATTCACAATATCACTGGCAACTCCAATCTGTTGCAGCGCCATTGCAGAGACTAAAACAATGATGGAAATCCGCGCTACTTGACCTAAAATTTGTGCCTGGCGTTCGCCGGAACTGGTAATAATGTTAAAAGCCAGATTTGCCAGGAATAAGCCAACAGCAAATATTATCAATCCCGCTAAAATCCGCCCGAATATGACCACGATACCAGATACTAATGCTGTCAGGGCGGGAATATTCAGGATATTCACTGCCGCCACTGTTGCAAACAGCATGATACCCACTAAAGCAACAATACCTGCAATTTCTGATGGAGTGCGGGTTGGAGTAGATTCAACTGTTGGTTCTGTTGAAATTTCGATTCGTCTACTGGGTCTTCTCAGACCCAATATAGTGAAAATGTTATTAAAGCCTAAATTGGTGAGGATACTCGTAACTAGATCCCCGACAAAGCGCCCCACGAAATAGGCAACAATCCAGATTGCAACGGCTGTAAAGATGGCAGGTAGCGCGTTGAGAATCTGTTGCAGCATTGCGATCGCCGGCACAGATATCGCATTAATTTGCAAGGCATTGAGGGCTGCGATCGCTACAGGAATCAAAATCAAAACATAGACAATCGTGCCGATAATACTCGATAGAGGTTGCACCCCCGCAGTGGAAGATAATCCCAACCGACTACCTAAATGGTCAATACCAGTTGTCGCCAGCAAGTTCGTCACAATCCGCCGCACCACATTAGCTATGAACCAGCCAACGACAGCAATTAATATCGCTGCTAAAATGTTCGGCAGAATTAGCAGAATTTCGGTAATTAGAGCTTGTACTGGTTGTAGAGCCTGCCTTAGTTCGAGAGTATCCAAAACTGGGGCAAGAAACAATAAAAATATAAACCAATACAGAGCATTGCCAATTGTTTCACTCAGAGACAATTGATTAAGCCTGGGTGCGCTGTCTGCTGGTTCTGGATTCAAACGCTCATCCAAGTTAAATGCCTGTAATGAACGAATAGTGATAATCTTCACAATGGTCGCCAAAAGCCAAGCGGTTAGCAAAATGATTCCAGCACCAACTAACTTTGGCAAAAAGCCAATAAGTTGATTGAGAAAATTATTAAGGGGCCGAGACGCTATCTCCAGATCCAATGTCTGTAAAACAGCTACTGCCGTCAACAAAAGAATGCTCCAAAAGACTATGCTGGAGATAAATTTCTCCACTTGGGGAACATCTTGACGGCCTGTTATCCCTGCGGCAATGCGGTTATCAATGTTTGTGCGATTAAGGATTCCTCGCGTCACTGCTGCTGCGATCGCTGCAATTAGCCAACCTACTAACAAAATTGCTACTGCCCCTAGCAGACGGGGTGTAAACAAAATCAACTGTTGAACAATACTTTGCACATCAGCGATTCCTTGGTTCACTGCTGGTTGAACCTGTTGCAAGTTGGGCGATTGTGCCAAAAATTCCTGTCCCCTCATCGATAAACCAATATCTATCAACTGGGTTATTCCCTGCCAAGTTGTGTTCATGGTTTTCCGGTATTAAGGTTTTAAGTGTTTCGTCAAAACACTGGCATACTTATGAGGTGCTTAGATTTGAATAATTTTGCACCCCAGTAAGTTTACTAGTATTTTGCCTATCAATTTACCAGCAAATTACCCGTAAACTCATTTTGTTTGTTATTTACCCTTTTTTCTTGCTAAATACCTCATGCCCAACTAATCTGCTGAAAGTGCTTGATTTTGGGTTATTCTAAGTGCAGCAACAGCATAAAAAATGTAGAATGTCCCAAGTTTTGGAACAATCGATTCAAATTAATGCTACAGCTACGGTAGTCGAGCGCTGTATTACTGATCTAGCCTTGATGCACCGTTGGCTGAATCCCGTCCTCCGTTGCGAACCTGTGGGCGACACTTGGAGTACCGATGTCGGCAGCCAAAGTCGTTTTATTATTCAAATTCCTCTACTAAAACCCACGTTGAACAGCGTAGTTGTAGAACGACAACCGGGTTTGATAATCTGGGGATTTGAGGGATTTTTTCAAGGGCGCGATCGCTGGGAATGTCAACCCACAGAACAGGGAACGCTCCTACTGAACCGTTTTGAGTACGATATCCCTAACCCTTTAGTTAGTTGGGGTTTTAACACCTTTGCCGCATCTTGGACAAAAGAAGATATGCAAACCCAACTGCGTCGCCTCAAACGAGTTGCAGAAAATTTGTAATTCGTAATTCGTAATTGGGCATTAGGCATTGGTTCTTCTTTCTCCCCCTGCTCCCTCTGCTCCCTACCTATCTTTACCCAATTCAGTAAGTAGCCGCCGAATCACAGATGCATCCTCGGCATCAGGAACTTTTGCTAAATAATTTTGAAAGTCGTCTATGGCTTGGGGATAGTAACCAAGTTGATAGGAGATCAAACCGCGATCGCGCAATTCTAAAGTTAAATCAGGAAACAGCAACAAAATTCGTTCCACTGCTGCTAGCGTTTTTTCTAACTCTTGCTGTTTAAGGTAAATAAATTTTAAATTTGTCAGCATCCGTGCCAAAAATTGCCGATTACTGACTACAGCTAAAAATTCTGGTTGTAGCGTTACGCGTTGTTGATAAAGTTGAGACAGCCGTTCTTCGCAATCTTGGGCAAATATTATTTCACCGCCATTGAAGGCATCCACGAAAATCTCTATATCTTCAATATCTGGGCGGATTAGGAAATGTCCTGGCATCCCCACGCCCACCATCGGAAAATCAATTCGTTTGGCAACCTCCAGATAAACCAACGCCAAGCTAATAGGAATCCCCAGCCGTCGGTCAATTACATCATTGAAAAAGCTGTTGCGCGGGTCGTAATAGTCAATTTTATTACCAGAAAACTTTAAATCTTCATAAAGATACTGGTTAATACTTTGAACCATCCGCAAAGGATATCGTGAATCAGGCAGGCGTTCTTGAAGCTCCCATGCCATTGTATCAAGGGCGTTGAGATATTCCTCTGCATCTAGCTTGGGATATTCTTCTTGTGCAATATACAAACCTGCCTTTGCTAAGTCAATATGCTCGTCAGACTGTTGAATCTCCTGATAAAAATATTGTCGTGCTGACGATAAATTCATAAGCTGTTGTTCGGTGGAAGTGTAAAGATGAAGCGGGTGAACTTGCACCAGTTTGTCGTAACTACATTTATTTTAGCAGGTGCATCAACACCATTTTACGGCAGTAGTTCCCAAACTTACACAGCTTTAGATTTTTAGCCTTAATCAAACCCTGTGGGTACAAGAGTAGTATCTCGTAACATCACAGTCACCTCAGCGACAACCGGCAAATTGGCTTTCGATGGGGTTGGTGGAGATAATGTTGGACTACTGCTGGATGACGTGAAATTTACCAAGACCACCTCTGTTCCTGAGCCTACTTCCATAATCGGTATCCTAGCCTTCGGTGCTTTCAGCGCTACTTCCCTTTGCAAGCGCAAACAGCTACAAAAAGCTGCCGTAAAAGCCTAAATTTTTTCTCACCGTCATTTTGATACCCGCTGTATTTATTAATATCAGGCACAGCAGTTTTTTATTTTGACTAAATAATTTTAGATTTTAGATTTTTTTGGTTCATGACCCGTATCCTCTCCAGGGTCAAATCCCTTTCTGAATTGCTCCTCGTGCCTGCTGCCTCCTTCTTCAATCCAAAAAACGCTCGCAGGCTCGCTTTTGGCATAGCTATCGGAAATCCAAAATCCAAAATTGCTTGACTGACTTGAACAGTTTTACAAGCAAGTCTACCTTGGCTACTCAGACAACAGTCTTAAGGATCAATTTAAGGCGAAGGTAGGGTCGTTCAGTGCTAATCTGAAAGGTGACATTGCTTAATTTTATGTCTTCTCCGACCGTATCTGAAATATAGCTTCAATCATTAGGCGCAGCATGGTCACAACCGCAGAAAAAACAAACATTGGCTACATTACCCAAATCATTGGCCCAGTTGTAGACGTTAAATTTCCCGGCGGGAAATTGCCACAAATCTACAACGCTTTGAAAATCGTTGGCACCAACGAAAGTGGACAGGAAATCAACATCACCGTTGAAGTACAGCAACTGCTGGGCGACAACCAGGTGCGGACTGTTGCAATGAGTTCCACCGAAGGCTTAGTGCGCGGTTTTGAAGTCACCGATACAGGCGCTCCCATTACCGTGCCAGTTGGTAAAGCCACTTTGGGCCGGATTTTCAACGTCCTTGGCGAACCTGTGGATAACAGGGGCCCAGTAAATGCTGAGGCAAGTTTACCCATCCACCGCTCTGCTCCCAAATTCACCGACCTGGAAACCAAACCTTCGGTGTTTGAGACTGGGATTAAAGTTGTTGACCTTCTGACTCCCTATCGACGCGGCGGTAAGATTGGTCTATTCGGCGGTGCTGGTGTTGGTAAAACCGTGATCATGATGGAGTTGATCAACAACATCGCTACCCAGCATGGTGGAGTATCCGTATTTGCTGGCGTGGGTGAACGCACCCGTGAAGGTAATGACCTCTACAATGAAATGATTGAGTCTGGGGTTATCAATAACGAGAACCTCAACGAATCAAAAATTGCTCTAGTCTACGGTCAAATGAACGAACCACCCGGAGCTAGAATGCGGGTTGGTCTTTCGGGATTGACAGTAGCAGAGTACTTCCGGGATGTGAACAAGCAGGATGTGCTGCTGTTTATTGATAATATCTTCCGGTTTGTGCAAGCAGGTTCGGAAGTATCCGCGCTATTGGGACGGATGCCTTCTGCGGTAGGATATCAGCCCACATTGGGAACCGACGTAGGTGAACTGCAAGAGCGGATTACCTCGACTACAGAGGGTTCCATTACCTCCATTCAGGCAGTGTACGTACCTGCGGATGACCTCACCGACCCCGCACCTGCTACCACCTTCGCCCACTTGGACGGAACCACAGTACTGTCTCGTGGTTTGGCAGCTAAGGGAATTTATCCCGCAGTTGACCCCCTTGGCTCCACTTCCACCATGCTTCAACCAAACATTGTAGGTGAAGAACACTACAATACTGCCCGGGCGGTGCAATCAACTCTGCAACGTTATAAAGAACTCCAAGACATTATCGCCATTCTCGGTTTGGATGAATTGTCTGAAGAAGACCGTCTAATCGTGGCGCGGGCGCGGAAAGTTGAGCGCTTCTTGTCTCAGCCGTTCTTTGTAGCAGAAGTATTTACCGGTTCTCCTGGTAAGTATGTGAAGTTGGAAGATACCATCAAAGGGTTCCAGAAGATTCTGTCTGGTGAGTTGGATGCTCTGCCAGAACAGGCTTTCTACTTGGTTGGCGATATTAACGAAGCGATCGCAAAAGCTGAAAAAATTAAAGGTTAGTCATTAGTCATTAGTCATTGGTCATTAGTCATTAGTCATTAGTCATTAGTTCAACTGCTAATGACTAATGGCAATTACAAATGACAAAGGACAAAAGACAAAAGACAAAGGACAAAGGACAAAAGACAAATGACATTAACCGTTCGTGTAATTTCCCCAGACAAAACAGTATGGGATGCCCCAGCTGAAGAAGTAGTTTTGCCTAGCACCACTGGTCAACTAGGTATCCTAACTGGACACGCGCCACTTTTGACCGCCCTGGATACTGGCGTAATGCGAGTTCGCGGCGCGAAAAATCAGAATTGGGAAGCGATCGCTCTTTTGGGTGGCTTTGCCGAAGTCGAAGAAAATGAAGTGACAATTCTGGTTAATGGCGCTGAACGTGGCGACAAAATTAACCTTGATGAAGCACGTACTGCTTACAACCAAGCAGAAGCGCGTCTAAGTCAAGTGTCAGCAGACGATCGCCAAGCCCAAATCCAAGCAAATCAAGCCTTCAAACGCGCCCGCGCTCGGTTTCAAGCAGCTGGCGGTTTGGTCTAATTTAACTTTCTATTTCAAGTTTGTAGGTTGGGCAATGTCCAACCTACAAGATATTTATCAAGAAGAACTTGCCCACCTTGTAGGTAGGGGAATTTTGCTTTTATAAGAACGTTATCGTTTAATCAAGCAGATTGGTAAAAAGGGATTCTATGAAACTCAGATTTGGCAGCTGTTAGAAGATTTGTTGCCAGTTTTTCAATTTATTAGCGATCGCAACATTATCCACCGCGATATTAAACCCCAAAATATCATTCGTAGTAGATCCCTAATTACAAAAAAAGGGGATTTCGTCGGTAAATTCAGTAGCATTTAGTCCCTAAGGAAAGCTTTTAGCCAGCGCTAGTTATAACAGAACAATTCGTTTGTGGCAGATACCTGCATTAGAAAGAGGCAGAAAAGCAGCGAGCAGGGAGCAGGGGGATATGAATAGTGCTGAGTTAAAAGACCACTCACAAGAGGGGCGGAGGACATTCCCCCTTCCCCCTTGCCTCCTGTTGAAAACCGCCCATGCTATACCTTGTTAGGCACCCTTTCGGGTCATGCATGGGCGGTTTCGACAGTCGCTTTTAGTCCTGATGGTCAAATTTTGGCGACCGGTAGTGATGATAACACTATTAAATTGTGGGAGGTAAACACTGGTCAGCTAATTTGCACACTTGTAGGCCATTCTTGATCTGTGGTGGCTGTGGCTTTTACTGCGGATGGCGAAACACTCCTAAGTGCAAGTTGCGACAAAAAAGTTAAACTTTGGAGGATAAGCACAGCAGAAGAGATTGTTACTCTCTCTGGTCATGTAGACTCAATATCTGCTGTTGCTGTGAGCAAAGTTACACAATTAATTGCAAGTGGCAGCCGGGACAAGACTATCAAACTGTGGCAGCTTGTAGAACAGCACAATAGCTAATTTTCTAATATCAGGCGCTACCTGTGAAGGCAACTTCTGGAAATTTCAATTGAGCTTCTGCCATTGGACGGTTTCTGCCTTCCTCTTGCCAGTAGTTAATCACTTCTGTTGCTTTATTAAGCAACTCGACACGATCCACATCAGTAATCCAATGTTTGGACTCTAATTCTTTTTTTAACTCTTCCCAGGCATCATTTCTGGGCCAGAAAAAGTATTTAGTCAAGGGACTTGTGCCTTTGCCGACAATTTGATCGACTGCTAGAGCAACGTTTTCGTCTAACCACAGAATTTTCAAAATAAACTTGGTCAATCACACCTCCGGGAATCTCCGGGCATTACTGAACTAGGATAGCGATCGCTTATTTTAACGCAATACCCCATCAAATGACCAAACAGTGATTGGATTCGGCTAGCATAAGGTGTAGTCGGCACTAACTACAAATGCTTATGACCGCCCAACTGCCCTAATCTCAAACCACATCTGGTTCAAATTTGTATGAGCAAGATTTTTACCTGAGTCATGATCTCACGTTTTATGATGATGTAAAACTCTTTTGCTTCCTACCCCATGACTCAATCAACTTCTGCAAAAGCGATCGTTGTTTTCGATATTGATGGCGTTGTGCGCGATGTTAGCGGTTCCTATCGCCGGGCGATCGCAGATACCGTAGAATATTTTACTACCCAAGCATATCGTCCAACCCCACTAGATATTGACCAACTCAAGTCTGAAGGTGTGTGGAATAACGATTGGGAAGCATCGCAGGAATTAATTTACCGCTACTTTGAAACCCAAGGACAGAGCCGAGAACAACTGCAATTAGATTACAGTGCGATCGTTGCTTTTTTTCAATCGCGTTACCGCGGCCCTGACCCAAATAATTTTACTGGCTATATCTGTAATGAACCTTTATTATTACAACCTAGCTATTTAGAACAACTTACCCAAGCCGAGATTGCTTGGGGATTTTTTAGCGGTGCAACTCGTGCTTCCGCTAACTATGTATTAGAAAAACGCTTAGGTTTAGAATCTCCAGTGTTGATTGCGATGGAAGATGCGCCAGGTAAACCTGACCCCACTGGACTTTTCGCTACAGTTCGTGAGTTAGAAAATGGAATTGAGCAAAAATTAGCTGTAGTCTATGTAGGAGATACGGTAGCAGATATGTATACCGTCGAGAAAGCACAGACTTTGGATTCTTCTCGCACTTGGCTTGGTGTAGGGGTTTTACCGCCCCACGTCCAGGAAACAGCAGCGCGTAGTGATGCTTATGGCGAGACACTAATAGCAGCAGGAGCAGCAGTAGTTTTGCGTAATGTGCAGGAATTGACTCCAAGGCAAATTCAAGAATTGGTAAATTCATTTGCTTGATCTGTAGTCTAAGATTAATCAAGCTACTACAGCACGGCATAAATAAACCACCCATTCCAAATCAACGAAACTCTTACGCTGTATAACTGTTTTACTTTTGACTTTTAACTTTTGACTTCCGCCTTGCGGTACTAGGGGTGCATGAATGACTGGCTGATAACAATCTTGCTCCAATTATTGGAAGATAAATAAAAATGTCTGCACTTAAACTGCCTAACGGCCCTCAAACTCACCCTTGGGTACAGATGTATCAATGGCTTACTAATCCCTTAGAATACATCGAAGACTGTGCTAAACGTTATGGTGATATCTTCACCCTTCAGCTAGGAAAAAATGTTGCTCCTCAAGTTTTTATTAGCAATCCCCAGGCGATTGGGCAAATTTTTACTACAGATCCAAAACAGTTAGACTCTGGTGAGTCAGCAGGGATTCAAGCGCCTTTATTAGGACGCCAATCACTACTGGCGCTGGAAGGAAAGCCTCATCAGCGACAACGAAAGCTATTGACACCACCCTTACATGGGGAACGAATGCTAGCTTATGGTGAATTAATCTGCGACATCACTGAGCAAGTAAGTAATCAGTGGCAGGTTGGAGAAAACTTTGCAGTTCTGTCATCAATGCAAGCAATCTCTTTCCAAGTAATTTTGAAAGCTGTATTTGGTCTAGAAGATGGGCCACGTTACGAGAAACTCAATGAACTCCTGATTGCAATCCTGAATCCCAAAATACCTATCTTAAGAACAGTTTTGCTTCTTTTCCCATCACTCCGGCAGGATTTAGGAGCATGGAGTCCTTGGGGGAAATACTTGCGTTTACGGCAGCAAATTGATGAACTCATCTACGCCCAGATTCGCGATCGCAAAGCACAACCCGATCCATCTCGGACTGATATTCTATCTTTGATGATGGCTGCTCGTGATGAGGCGGGAGAGCCGATGACAGACTTGGAATTACGTGATGAACTGATGACTCTATTAGTGGCGGGTCACGAAACTACTGCAACTTCCTTATCATGGGCGCTTTACTGGATTCATCATCAGCCGCAGGTGCGGGAAAAACTGCTGCAAGAACTAGATAAGTTAGGTGAACAACCAGATCCAAACGCTATTTTTCGATTGCCTTATTTGAATGCTGTCTGTTCTGAAACCCTACGCCTTTACCCAGTAGCGGTATCGGGACTAAATCGATTGGTCAAATCACCGCTACAAATTGGGGAATACAACTTTGAGCCTGGTACTTTGCTCATTCCCTCTATTTATTTGACCCATCATCGAGAAGATTTATATCCTGAGTCGAAGCAATTTAAGCCAGAGCGTTTTCTGGAACGGCAATTTTCTCCTTATGAGTATTTACCCTTTGGTGGCGGGAACCGTCGCTGTATTGGAATGGCATTTGCCTTGTTTGAGATGAAACTGGTGTTGGCAAAAGTGCTGTCTCACTGGGAGATGGAACTGGCTGATAGCAAACCAGTGCAGCCAGTACGTAAAGGCATTCTATTTAGCCCAGCAGGTGGTGTGCAGATGGTGGTGAAGTGGAGGCGTCAGCAAAATCAGGTAGTTCGAGAGACTAGTTTTGTTTAGAAAGTTTGAGAATGCGATCGCCAGGGAGCCATTTACCATGAAAGATGTTGCAAGTCTAGTAGATGAAATTATTACAGGAAAAGGTTATGTCCTGATTCAGGAAGTGTTAAATCCAACACAGGCATTGGAAGCGCGATCACTTGTTCTCCAACTAGCCGAAAAGGAGAAACTGCAAGGAAAAGTTTTGCTTGACGACCAAAGAGAACGAGTCTATGGCTTAATCTACAAAGGCGAAATTTTCGAGTTGATGGTGCAGCATCCAACAGTGATCGCAGTCATTGAAGCCATTTTGGGCAGTGATGTGATTCTCGGTGGTTTCTCGGCTCATATCCTCAACCCTGGTGCAACAAATATGGGGGTACACGTAGATTATCCTTATTGGACTATGAAGCCGCCATTTCCAGCTTATCCTGTGATGGAGATTCAAGTAATTTGGATGGTTGAAGATTTCACGCAGGAGAATGGTGCCCCTATTTTCGCTCCAGAGAGTCAGAAGCTTTGCAGCCCACCTGACTTAGTGCAATTTTCAAAAACGGGTGAAAAAGTAACTGGCAAGGCTGGCTCTGTGGTGATTTCCCACGGTCTTTGTTGGCATGATACCTCTATTAATTCTACTGACCAGCCAAGAGTGTCAATCCTTGGTAACTATGCTCCTAAGTATGTTCGTCCCCTTGAAAACCCGTTACATGATATGCAGCAGCAAGTTTTAGATCGTGCCAGTCCAAAGCTTAAACAGCTACTTGGGTACGAATTTAAGTCAGCCCTTTATAAGGATATCAAAAGAATCCGTGCCGGAAATTGGAATGACTAGTCAAAAAAATGCTGAAAATCTCTTAAAAGTTGTTTTAGACATTTTCTAAGAAATAACAGGCTTCCCTGTAGACACAGCCTGTTCCACAATATCAATGGCTCGACTTACACCCCCTGCTTTCTGAATTGCCTCTTGTAACCTGACTGCATTCTGTTTATAAGAATCTTCCGTCAACACCTTTTGTACAGCATTTCGCCGCTCCGGTGGGAAATTCAGATTCACCAACGGCTTGGAATTCTAACTCTGCCGCTAGTGTCTTGGATTTAGCATCAAGTATCCCGAATAAGGTGACGCGATGACCGCGCTTTTGGAGTTCTTTACCCAAGGGGAGCATAGTGTTGAGATGACCAGTTGTTGCTGGACAGATCAGCCCAAAATGAGTCATTATCAATACCTCTATTTGATTTTCAAAAATTTATCTAAAGCTGATACCATACTGGGAGGCCAACGGCGGATATTTTTTACCCAGTCGATATCCTTGTAGCGGCTATCCAGTCCATAAGCTGCCACCCAGTTACTCTCGGCTTCACCTTGTTCTCCATTTACCCAATATGCGGCTGTGAGGGCGGCACGCACATCAGCAAACTTCGAGTATTTACGGGCAATATTTCGCATCTCGCGGATTGCTTGCTTTTTTTGACCTGTTTCATAAAGAGCAAGTGCGTAGTTAGCACGGGCGAAGGCAAAATTTGGGGCTATCTCATTAGATTTTTTGTAGTCTACGATCGCATCTTCCCATTTTCCTAAACCTGTTTTGGCATTTCCTCGATTGTTATATGCCATCGCATCGTTAGGATCGAGTTCTAAGACATGATTATAATCTGCGATCGCATCGTCCCATTTTCCTAGCCCTTCCAACGCCGCCCCCCGATTCAAATATGGATCAGTGACATTCGGTGCTAGTTCTATGGCTTTGTTATAATCTGCCAGCGCCTCTTGTAACTTATTCTGACTCACCCGCGAATTTCCCCGGTTACTCCACGCCCCTGCATTAGTGGGAAATTGCTCAATAATCTTTGTCCAGTAAGTTTCAGCCGTCGCAAAATCACCTTGATTCGTTGCTGTAAACGCTTGATTTGCCCACTCATCACCTTGTTTTAACTGTTCTTGAGTAATGGGCGGTTGAGATTGTGCCATGACTGGAGTACCCCAGCCAAACATAAGTAACAGACTGAGAAAAATACTAATCAATTTAATCATCTAGGTTTACCTGTCTATCGTTGAAGATTGGGGCATTGGGCAGAGGAGTGGAGTTCAAAGACTCATTCACGAGTATCAAAGACTCGTCGGCGAATATCAAAGACTCATTCACGAATATCAAAGACTCATCCCCAATACCCCATGCCCATAATTACAATAATGACAACTGTTCATTAGGCGGCGTAAACCCCAAATGCTTATATGCTGCCTTAGTTGCCATCCTTCCGCGATGAGTCCGAGTTAAATATCCAATCTGCATGAGGTAAGGTTCGTACACCTCTTCAATTGTTTGGGTATCTTCACCCGTCGCTGCTGCCATTGTTTCCAAGCCCACTGGTCCGCCGTTAAATTGTTCAATTATCACACTCAGCATCTGGCGGTCTGTCCAATCTAAACCGCAGGGATCTACTTGGAATAGTTGCAATGCCTCAGATGCAATGCTTTCATTAATCTCTCCAGATATTTTCACTTCAGCATAATCACGTACTCGCTTTAGTAGCCTATTAGCAATACGTGGTGTTCCGCGTGAACGACGGGCAATTTCTGTGGCACCATCTTCTGTAACAGGGGTTTTGAGTAATTGAGCCGTTCGCAGTACAATTTGAGTCAGCTCGTCAACTTCGTAAAATCGCAGTTTTTGAATTAAACCGAAACGATCGCGCAGTGGTGAAGTTAAAGCACCGACACGGGTTGTAGCACCCACTAAGGTAAACTTTGACAGAGGCAAACTTCTAATCCGAGCGCTGGAACCCTTGCCAATAGTAATATCTAAGCGATAATCTTCCATCGCCGGATAGAGAATTTCCTCCGTCATCCGCGAGAGGCGATGAATTTCATCCACAAATAAAATATCCCCAGGCTTCATGTTCACCAGTAGCCCGACAATATCCCGTGGACGTTCTAGCGCTGGCGCACTAGTAATTTTGTAATTTACCCCCATTTCCGATGCTAAAATCATTGCCATTGTGGTTTTGCCCAATCCCGGCGGCCCATACAGCAGCAAGTGATCCAGCACCTCACCACGAGACTTGGCTGCTTTGATGGCAATATCTAGCACATCCTTTAAATCTTTTTGCCCAATGTAATCAGCAAATCGGTGTGGTCGAATACCCTCTTCTTGTTGATCTTGTTCATCAATAGCAGCTTCAGGTTGCAAAATGTTGTCTGTGGATGGTGCTTTCGCCGACTCTCGAAGCTGCTTTGGTTCTCCGTTGGGTTCTGGAGGCTGTTTTTTCGAGGAGATTATCGCCATAATTCAGCTATCTATTTTATAAGGGACTAGGGAGTGGAGAGTGGGGAGTGGGAGAGCAGGGAGAGTAGGGGGAGTGAGGGACAAGAATTAATAACCAATGCCCAATGCTCCATGCCCCATGCCCAATGCCCGTGAAAATTTTAGTTTGAGAATACCCGCGCCAATTTAAAATTTAAATTCCGGTCAATTACCCAGAAGTACAAAAGTTATTATGTTATCTAAAAGAATCTTACCGTGCTTAGATGTGAAGGCGGGACGGGTTGTAAAAGGAGTTAACTTCGTAAATCTCCAAGATGCAGGCGATCCGGTAGAGCTGGCCAAGGTTTACAACGAAGCCGGTGCTGATGAGTTAGTATTTCTGGATATTACAGCTACTCATGAAGACCGAGCTACAATTTTAGATGTGGTCTACCGAACTGCTGAACAGGTCTTTATTCCATTGACTGTGGGTGGTGGCATTCAATCCTTAGAAAATGTTAAAGCTTTGTTACGAGCGGGCGCAGATAAGGTTAGTATTAATTCTGCGGCGGTGCGTGATCCAGACTTGATTAATCGGGCAAGCGATCGCTTTGGTAATCAGTGCATAGTTGTTGCTATTGATGCCAGACGCAGAAATAACCCGGAGAATCCAGGTTGGGATGTGTATGTACGGGGTGGCAGGGAAAATACAGGCTTAGATGCTCTATTGTGGGCACAAGAAGTTGAAAAACGGGGGGCCGGAGAACTGCTAATCACAAGTATGGATGCTGATGGAACCCAAGCAGGGTATGACATTGAAATCACACGGGCAATTGCCAATGCTGTAGAAATTCCAGTTATTGCTTCTGGTGGTGCAGGTAATTGTGAACATATCTACACAGCCCTAACTGAAGGCAAAGCTGAAGCAGCATTACTTGCATCCCTGTTACATTACGGACAATTAAGCGTAGCAGAAATCAAAAATTACTTGCGCGATCGCAATGTACCAGTAAGAACATTATCTTGAACCACAATTTACTATTTAATGACATCTATCTAGGGTTAGCTACACTTCCTGAAAAGGGTGTTAATATTATTTTATAAGTATTAACAAATATTAAAAAATATGTTGCTTCCTATATTACTTTTTGATGTAGCCTTGGTAGCATGGTCGCTGCACTTAATGGAAAGAGCCTACGAGAGTAAAGAATTTTCTTTAATGTTGGCTGGTACATTGGTTGCTCTGGCTGCTGCTGCCATGTTAGTAGTTTACTTCTTGATGGGACACTGTATGACCTATTTGTTGCAAGTGTCGTTGTGAATGCTGAGTGGTAGAGAAAATATTAAAAATTTAGTTTCCAAAAAAAGCTTGACAAGGTAGTAACAATTAAGCGATTATGTATAATGGATTTTAAGGGGTTATAGCGCAGTTGGTAGCGCACCTCAATGGCATTGAGGGGGTCAGCGGTTCGAATCCGCTTAGCTCCATTCTTGAAGCACAAAGCCTTTCCGTTAATGGGAAGGCTTTGAAAATGTTAAGAGAGTTTTATTTTCTGTCTACCTAGCTAGTTTGGAAAGTTGGAGTGATAGAGAGTGTAATGGTTTTATGGAGCAATTTGTGGTTTCTGTAAGAACTCTAACCAATCTCATAGCACTTCTTCAACTTCATACTCATCAGTATCTAATGATTTGTGCGATCGCTCCTTCTTCCTCTGTATCCTTTGCGGTTCCGACAATATTAACTTTGCAACCATATCAATAACTAAAACCATAGATGCTTAGATCTTAAAATATAGGCATCTATGGTATAGAAATGTATAGAATCTTGTAAAGATATAAAATATAGTTCTTAAATGCACACATTTCTAGCTTCTTCCTCAATGCAGCTGTCTGTACCACCAAATCACTTTCAGCCAATGAAAATTGTCGCGCTGGGGGACAGCTTAATTTATGGATTCGGCGATCCGGAAAAAGGAGGCTGGATCGAGCAACTACGGCGATGGTGGATGTTGCCAGATAGTGCGGGCCATGTTCTTTATAATTTAGGGGTAAGAGGCGATCGCACACAACAAGTAGCCCAACGGCTAGAAGTTGAATTTCGCCACCGGGGTGAATTGCGAAATCGTGTTCCCGACTTGATTATTTTATCAGTAGGCGTGAATGACTCAGCCCGATTGGCACGTCCCGATGGCCGAAGCTATACAGATTTTGCATTGTTTGAAAAGGAAATTGCTTCTCTGCTAGATTTAGCACAGCAACTATGTCCTGTGTTATTTGTGGGCATGGTGCCAGTGGATGAAGCCAAGATGCCATTTTTAGATTGTTTTTACTATAATCATGCCGATCAGTACCGTTACAAAGAAGCAACTCGAATTGCTTGTACCAAACGGCAGATTCCCTATTTAGATATTTTTGAGCAATGGATGGAACGCGGTGAAAATTGGCGGCTTAAACGCTTGAGTGAAGATGGTCTTCATCCCAATACACTAGGTTATCAAGCTTTGTTAGATGATGTGATCAATTGGGATGCAATCGCAACTTACCATTCTAAATTTGATTACCACCTTAAGCCATCCTAATCAAATAAATATCTTAATGCTTTAGGGTTAACCTAAGAGGCTGTTTGAAAAGTCGGAGAGATAGTAAAAAAGCTCTCTCAGTATACGCTGTGAATAGATAATAGACAGCACTGAGAGAGCAACATGAGTAAAGCATACCCCAGCAATCTGACCCGTGTT
>JAHHHS010000031.1 GCA_019359215.1 Nostoc indistinguendum CM1-VF10
CTAGCAGGGTGGGGATCATTAGTACGCCGAACCAACCGATGTATAAACGGTTGTTGGTGCTGGTGATCCACTCGCAAAACCGATCCCATACGTTGGCGCTTGAGCGACGTTGAATGGTAGCTGTCATGGTTTTATAAGTGCGGTTAGTTATTTTATGATCAGGCGGTTTTGTTTTTGCCTGTGAAACTACTTTACAATGCTTTACAATTTTTAATCAAGTTTCTCATTTTTGTGAAACTGATAGAAGTTATTAGTTTTACTTATCAAAAGGTAAAAAGTTGGGTAGATTTAGTCAAACCATGCATACCATTACATATTACATATATAGTTGAATTTCTTTACAAACCTTAAATAAGAAGGCGATGTCTACGACGGCCTGGGCCTAAGCTCTCTGGCTCTTTTAGATAATTCATGTATATAGGACTTATACGCCTATTGGAGATAATTGTTACAAAAAAGCCCGGTCATTTGCACAACCGGGTTTTGAGCTATCTCAATCTATCAAAGGAGGTAGAGTAGTCTGATCGCAACCCATTAGGTAGCAGATTGTTCCAAATTAACCTTGACAACTTTGTTCTTTTCTTGTTCAGTTTTCGGCAGTGTCAGATTCAAAATGCCGTCTTTATAATCTGCCGTAACGTTAGTATTTTGAATCCGAGCAGATAGAGGAATTACGCGTTGAAATTTACCATAATGAAACTCACTTCTGGTAACACCTTTATCCTCAGTTTTAGTTTCAGACTTCCGCTCACCGCTAAGGTAAACAGCATTTTCTGTAACTTGCACATCCAGGTCTTTAGCTTCTATTCCTGGCAATTCTAGCTTCAAATGAATAGCATTTTCAGTTTCTTGTATTTCAACAGCAGGAACTTTGGTTAAGCCTCTGCCCAAGAATTCAGATGTTACTTTGCTGTCTTCAAATAAATTATTGAGTTGACGTTGTAGAGTGTCAATTTCTCTCCAAGGGTTCCAACGAACTAGTGTCATAACTCTTCCTCGCATCAATTAGCTTTTGTTCAATCAATTTTGCGCTTCAATTAGCGCTTACATATTCATATTATGCAAAGTTAAATCTGCTATAAATTCGGTTATTACCACCAAGAAAATGATAATTACCGTCCAAAACTAAACATGGTAAAAGTTACGGTTTACTTTCATTTCTTTGTTCGGTAAACCCGAATATACAAATAGATTCAGTCATAGTTAAGGAAGAAATCTGCTGTTGAAGGGAGAGTGCAGAAACTCAATATCTTGGTTAGGTTATGCCTACAACTAAGTAACAGCGCTGCATAAATTTTTAGATTATCTCAGTTAAATGTGTATCTGTTCAAGTTTGTCCTGAACTTTGCTCTCGATTTATTTTTTCAGTTCTTGCGCTCAATCAGCTCACCCAAATGGGTGAGGAATCCCTCAATCACTCAGGTGACCTGAGTGCAGGAAGCTGAGACTTGTAACGAATAATACTCTATTACTCAAGAACACTAATTGCACTTTACTCTAACCAAGGATAACCCTATGAAATTCTCCACCTTAATTGATTCTGTATTCATTGTTGCTTCTATTGCTTTATTACCTGGAATCGGCGGCGCTCAATCAGCTACTAATAATAATGGCGAACCTATAACTATCACCTCTAACAATTTACTCACTCATTTTACAAACGTCAGCTACCTCAAACCCTTTGATGCTGCATTTCTAGCTTATCAAGGTAACCTGAAAGCACAGGGTATTCCTAGTGGTAGTGCTTTGGTTTATCAATACCAAACAGGAAGACTGACTGCACTAGATGTAGTTAAGGCTGCTGTCAATGCTAAAAAATTACCAGCACAAGCTTTGAATGATACAGCTTACCTAAACTCTGTCGAGTCGCAGCTGACATCATTTGTCAATACTAGTAATTTATCTCACTAAGTACAGTGTTGTAGAGGTTCGTAACGGATTTATGAAATGCTGTACTATCATCTCGTTGCTTTGACAAGAAAATACGTCACCAGTAAAAAAAGGCTGCTGTCTTTCCCTAATCATCATCCTATCAACAAAAATTACTTTAACCCCACCAACCTTGGAGGGGTTTTTATTTGGTGCTACGCTTGCTGCTTACTCTAGCATTGTCCACTGTTCCCAGAACCGTTTCATAGTTTAACGCGATCGCACCATGTACAGTAGATTGGCATTACTTTTGGAATGCTTGTTAGCCAGTCGTACTCCTACGGAAAAGCAAGCCACGCGTAGCCTCGCGTAGAGAAGACATCGTTTCTTGCTGAAAAAAATGGTCAGGCAATAAATTATTTACTGTTATATCAAATTAACGTTGTTAAGTTACTCAGCAGGTGTAATTTTCACCTCTAGGCTGTGTTAAATATTGTGACGCGAAACAGGAGTATAGATACGTTGCAAAAGCTTTCCCCAGAATCTCCTCTATTTGTTCTGTTAATCATTATTAGTTTTCTAGTAGTAACTTTGTCAACTTGGCTATCATCTAAACCATTTATTTTAAAACCATTTGGGCTTAATGATATTATCCAGTTACTCAGTTTGCAATTATTTATTTCTTTGTTGTTAGAACGTTCTTTAGAAGTTTTTATAACTACTTGGCGAGGCCCATCTATCGAACAATTAGATATTAGTATTCAGCAAAAAAAGGCTCTCTTATCTGAGAAGATAAGACTTATGGCAGAACAACAGAACCAATTCCCTGCTGTAGAATCCAACCAAATCAGTGGACTACCACCTGAAGGAATGAGTTTAGAGCAGCAAATTATCCAAAATTTTACACAAAATCAACAAGAACCATTAAAGATATTCAAGCCCCAAATTGATGATATAAATGAAAAAGAGCGGCAAAGAGCAGCCTATAAATCTGATACACGAACAATTGCTCTATGGACATCCCTTTTATTCGGTCTTTTAATGAGCGCAATAGGTATTCGATCAATCGAGCCACTTGTCGTTATGGATTTAGATAATCCAATACAAATAGTAATTTTCCGTTGTTTAGATGCATTGCTGACAGGAGGCTTAATTGCAGGAGGTAGCGAAGGAATCCATAAACTTATAAAAGTTTTTATCGATTTTATGGAAGCTACATCTAAACAAATCAAAAATCAGGGATTATCTTGAGGAAGCAAAGCATTTTTAATTTCAAAAGATAGGATATGAAACTATCAATTAAAATTACTATCTATTCTAAATACATTGTATTATCTTCCCATAGATAATCTTTGGTATCTACAAAACTTTTGTTTGTATTACTTAATAAATTTCCCTCAAGAAAAACTTTAATTCCTTCCGTTTCTAACTTATTTTTTTGGTTATTCACATAAGTTATCAAATAACCTTTAGAGTCTAATATTCTATGTACTGGATAATCAGCAGCCGAAGTTTTTTTCAGGTATGTAGGTATAGCTCTTAGATAGCTATTATCTACTCCTATACCTTTGATTATCTGTTTATATGTAACTACTTTCCCATTGGGAATTTTGATAATAAAATTTAAAAATCGTTTATATGGATTTTCAGATAATGCGGGAAATTTATTAGCTTGAACCTGAAAATTACTATCAACCTGAATTTGACCTGATTTAATAACTACGCCTAAAATGCCGCGTTTTCCTTGAATACTCTTTAATGATTTTACCAAATGGGCTATTTGCTTACACGGTTCACAGTAAAAAGTTAGACGAATTGCCGCACCACTTTCAAAGTTTAGCAAAGAACCAGGAATAAAATTCTCAAATTCTATACCTGCAACCACAATATTTTCTCGCAATTCTCCTGGTTTAATTGATAAGTCTAAAATATCTTCATACCTAACGATTAAAACTTGTCTTGGACTTATAGGGTCGGCATTAATATCTCCTTCTATACCATGACCTACCTTTAAATTTAATGTTTTAAGTTCTACCATTGCAGAACCTGGTTTTACCTTGGTGAAAAGATGCATTATTGAGAGAGCCATATTGATTTGTTTGCTAGAGGCTCTAAATCTTCTTTATCTGGCTCAAGGCTAGCCGTCACTTTGATATATCCTGATACTAGTACAGCGCGGCCTAAATAAACAACACATTCCAAATCAACGAAACGCTTACACTATATTCATTATAAGTCCCTAAGATAAGGAGCTTTCCAAATTTCTGTGCTTTAGTAGTACAACTGTGTTAAGGATAATCCCAAAATAACTGAAAAGATTGCCTAAATGGCAACATTGCTCTGCTGAGTTTAGGTATTGTCAGTGTTTAGTTCATATACTGTAGCTTCTACACTCAGACTTATCTATTCATTACGCAAAGCTTGTATTAAGAACTACAGCTAACCTATTTTTAGTACTGGATATCAAACTTGCACTGTTATCTGCTCAACTTGATATATACAGGAGGAAGGAATTTGGTATACTAAAGTCTTTGTCTATACCAAAATCTACATTAAAAAAACAGAGCAAAAATCTAAGAAAGAAGCAGTATAACGATGTAAAACTACCTTGTAGCCTCTACTAACACTCATTTAGGCTGTACGTCGCCAATTAAAGCGAAATATGTAACTTTTTTGTAGTTGACTAGTGCTAGATTTAAGTTACTGTTAAAGCGGATCGCTTCTTGTAACAATCTACCCTGACAGAAGTGTATAAAGATATAGTTAAATTTAGCAATTCTGTCCGAGATTTTTAATTTGCAAACTGAATAGTTTGATACGGCGCTCAAAACTCTAACGTACTACCCTAAACAAGGTAGTCAATTAACGACTCAATATCATCTGTCTGGTAATTGTATTGAATAGTTTACAATACCAATGGGTGAGAAAATCTAAAGAAAATATAAAAGAAACTCAAATGACTGTGGTGTCTGGAGGAGAAAAGTGTTTCTGAGACTAGCACATCAACATCGACAATTCGTCCAAGACTTGGTAATGAACCTGCAAGCCTTGGCTGTCGTATTAGAGCGACGCGGGTATCCTGCATCTTGTTATACCTGTGGCGACCAAATGAATAGTGCATCGTTTATGGTTAGCTTGGGCGATAACCACCTGATTCGGTTTTTAGTGTCCGATTATGGGATTACTTGGACGGAAATGCGGGATGACCGCGAATTAATGAAGCTAGAAGGTGCTGAGGCAATTAGCCAGTTAGACGAACTAGCTGATCTTGTCAAGCAATCTATGCAAACCGATACAGGCTCTAAAACTCTTGCTAAGAAGTATTAAGGTTCCAAAGGTCAATGGCAAATTACAAATCGATTATCGGTAACTGGTAATAGGTAATAGCGGCTTAGTTGACGATCGCTCTTACTTATTCTCCATTACCGTGAAGTGATTGGCTCATGGCTGGCCGATCGCATATTTTTAGTATCTGCCAAAACCTCACGAACCGGATTTTGAGCCTTTAGCTCAAAGGTTGGTAGAACTTACTGCTAATCACAATCAACCTAATTAGTAATTATTAATTCATAATTCATAATTAAAAGACAGGTTAAAAAACCTGTAACTATCAAGCAAACAACCCTGTTTTGCTTAGGGTCTAAATCTACTTAACATAATGCAATTATGAATTATGAATTTTTAATGAATTTTCTAACTGACATATCAGCCAGAATTTTAACAAAGGCATCGTCTGACAGAGGTGAGGAAAGATCAACACCTAAAGTCCATTGCCAATCAAAATAAAAGATCCCCAGTAATACGGGTGACTAAAATCGCTAACTGCTGCCACAGGTAAATTGTGGCCTCTTGCCTTCCAGCCCCCATTAATTAATGAAACTTGAGCTTGTCGTAAAGCTTCAGTTTTAATTAACTTATTAGTAGAGAGAATATTATAAAAAGCGCTCATAAGTGCCTGTGTACCACCATCATCCACAGACCACAATGAGGCGATCGCAGCTCTTGCGCCTGTTTTTTGCATCTGATAGCCAAAACCCAAAATTTCCTCACCGTTGCCTAACTTGCCTCCCAAGCCGGTTTCACAGGCGCTCAATACTACCAAATCTACATGGGGGAGTGACCAAGTGGCGACATTTCTAAAGTTAATGCGATCGCCATTCCCGAATAAAATAAACGAATCTTCTGGTTTACCCACCACAAAGGCTGCATGAGTCGCTAAATGAACAATAATTGTATAATCATCCATTTGAGGTACAGTAGCTTTGGGGCTAAAGGCATCGTCTAAAAGCTTCGTAGTTTCAGGAACCATAGCTGCTAAACTTTCCACTTCTCGCGTTGCAAAGGGTAAGCCAGCGAAAGCAATCTGCCGATTACCAACTTTGATTTGGTAATTACCTTTAGTAAAAGCACCTGCTAAAACCCGCAAGGTAGATTGTTGTGGGGTATTTAAATTAGTCAGGCTGGCAGATGTAATGTGATTGACAGCCAAGCGCTGCACTAGCCATTGTTTGCCATCATGCCATTGTTTGCCATCATATAAAGCAGTTAAAGGAATATAGCGTAACTGGTCATCTGGAGCGTAAATCAGAGTTTGTGTACCTGATAGCTCTAGGTCTTTTTCTATCGGTTTAATTAGCCAGTCATACAGTTGGCGTGCAGGTGCTTTGATATTTCGACTGGGATTGATTAAAGCTTGGCGGAAAATACCAATTGTTTGATAAAGGTCTTCGCGTTTTACAGAAACGGTATGATGAATTGGTGGGGATTCAGGAGTTACTAGTACCAATTCCAAACTATCTTTTAAAATCAGTGGGTAGAGTAGTGCCGATTTTTGAGGTAATTGCGTCAAATTATCCCGAATTTGGTTGAGACTCTCCAAATCCAAATTTTGCCGCCTAGCTGTTTGGCTAATCTGCTCTACCTGTGCTTTTACTGAAGGACTATTGATAAATTCATTAAATCCATCCAGGAGTTGCTGTTGATTTAACCCGGATTTCTCACCGATGCTCAAAGCCTGTGCTTGTGCAGGGGAGCAGGGGAGCAGGGGAGCAGGGGAGCAGGGGAGCAGAGGAGAGTTATTGTACAAGTTCTTTCCCCTCTGCCCCTCTGCCTCTTCCCTCAAGCTTGTGAGAAATGCGGGTTTAAGACTAATTGCTCTATGCGTTGTTTCTGTTGGAGCGATCGCTCTTTAGGGGAAATTTTCCGTAGTGTCGTCAGTTCTTTACCCAACACAACAGCATTATTCAGGGTTTGATCCAACTTTTGTTTAATTGGTTTTTCTGTTGCCGCTATATTAATACCTTTGGCAGTAAGTTTATTACCTGGCACAGTCTGGAAATATTCTTCTAGTTCTTCAACTTTGAGTAAATCTATTGTCCTTTGTGCTTCAGCAACACGTTCCTGTTTGAGCAATCGTTCACCTAAAATGCGATATGTCTGGCTAACAGTGATGCTATAAGCATCTGGTTGTAACGCACTAAGCGCTGATGGATTCAAGCGAGCTTTCTCACGATTAATCAGGTAATGTTTGTAGAAAAAAATTGCTAACTCTGGTTGGTTTTGGATATCAAATAGGTAACCTATGTTACTGTAGGTTTTGCCAAGTCGAACCAAATCTCCAAGTTCTCTATTAATTAATAAAGCTTGCTGATAGGATTGAAGTGCTTCGGGATACTTTCTTTGACTTTGGTAAATTCTGCCTATGTTGTTGAATGTTACCGCTTCCCAAGAGCGCTCTCCAAGTTCTCTACTGATGGCTAATGCTTTTTGTAATCTCTGCAATCCCTGTTTCGATTGTCCTTGCCGAGATTCTCTGATACCTTCTTCGTTGAGCCTTGCAATTTCTGAAAGTTGATTATTCTTGGGTAAAGCTTGAGCTTTTTCTCCAGAGCCATACCTCAACTTTGCATTTGTCGTTACTTGGTTATTGTCTGGATAAGTCATCCCAAAACCTAGTAGACTAAGTAAAGTCAAAGTCATAAAATTAACATACTGGAGATTAGGCTGCATAACAAAACACTCCCTATACTCGGAAGTGTAAATATTAAATCAAGAAGTCATACAACGCAATTAATTTTTATGCTATTCAATAATTTGGAAAATTTATAGGTGGTTAGAAAATTGAAGATGTCAGAAGAAAAACCCAGCCAACCAAAACTACCGTCAACCAACGCCCTTGACAATCCATCAAGTCATGAATTTGCGAATTGGTTTGAATATCCTGTCAGAGTGCAACCCCACCACACTGATTATGCCGGTCTTGTCTGGCACGGTTCCTATCTAGCTTGGATGGAAGAAGCGCGGATTGAATGCTTGCGATCTATAGGGATTGAATTTGCTGATTTAGTCGCTATAGGTTGCGATTTACCAGTTGTAGAACTCTCGGTGCGCTATCACCGTTCAATTAAATTGGGTATGGCAGTGTTGGTCAAAACGCGCATGGCTGAGGTGACAGGTGTCCGCATCAATTGGGATTATGCCATTGTCTCAACTGATGGACAACAATTGTACGTCACTGCCAAGGTGACTTTAGTGGCTTTAGATAACGAAAGAGGCAAGATTATGCGTCAATTACCGCCGAGTTTTAAAGATGCCTTAGCCAAGATTTCAGCATTAAATAATTAATGAGCAAGAAAAGTTATAAAAACCACAGGAATTTTTACACAACTAGCGTCAAATTCAAAAATTTTGTCATTTAATATTTTTTACTTCACTTTTGCTAATCAAAGGTGAAGTATATATTTTCATTTGCCACTTTGGATCTGCGACAGGTTTTCAGCAAACTGCGTTACGTGATGCCAAATATCCTGTGGAGTAATGCCAAAACCAATATTTAATAAAATAAGAATTGCCGCAGCAGTCAATGCATTGCTCACGGTTGCTTTCAGCAACTTCCACAATATTATGAAGACTATCCAAGCTACAATCAGCATAGCAATCATATATATTAATTCCTTAATAATTGCCCTTGTCTGAGAGGATGTTTTTTCAGAAAGGAGAAGTTTTTGTTTTGGTAACAATCACTGGTATAAAAGATGCTGAACCCAATTTTTAGTATTTACTATAATAGAGTTTTTTGTGATAGTTAGTCTGGGGATATTTTATCTAAAAATGGGATAATTATTTCTGTTGCATGGCGTTTTGTTTGCAAAGTTTTTATAAAGTTTTTTATTTTTGTCTGTAGATAAATATTTATAGATATACATGAAATTGATGGCTGATCCGGAAGCCAATGACTATCTTTAATAAAGTTTCATTTATTAACTTTTTGTAGTTTGGGGAGTATGTCTTTTCTATAGGTGAAATGATTTCCATCTTAATTAGATTAGAGGCTGGGGATTAAAGATTGGGGACTATAGCAATCCTATCTGAGTTGTAAGAAATCTGGATGATGACGAACCGCCAAGTACGCCAAGTACGCCAAGTAAAAAAGGAATTCACAAATCTCATGCATGACTTAGGAGTGTTATAGGCATCAATTTTTAATCCACAGTCCAATCTCAACTGAAGGTTTTTATCGCACAGAGATTATCCGCGAGTGAGTTTCTAAGTTTTCAGTCGCTGTTAAAACTTCTTGTCTCGCCCATTTATCTGCTGCCAAAATGTCATCTAAAGAGGGATTAGCACGGTTATCATTTTGATGGCGATCGCACACCCACTCGATACACCGGGGAATATCTAAAAACCGAGTTTTTTCTGATAAAAATAAAGCCACAGCTTGCTCATTAGCGGCATTTAAGACAGCTGGCATCGATCCACCAGCTTTACCCACAGCATAAGCCAACTGCATACAAGGATACTTTTGGTGATCTGGTTCACGGAAGGTTAAATTTCCAGCTTTGACTAAATCTAGTCGTTGCCAGTTAGTGTAGATGCGATCGGGCCAAGATAGAGCATACAGCAAGGGTAAGCGCATATCAGGCCAACCGAGTTGGGCTAAAACTGAAGTATCTTGCAGTTCAATCAGCGAGTGAATAATGCTTTGGGGATGAATGACAATTTCGATATTGTCATAATCCAACCCAAACAGGAAGTGAGCTTCAATTACTTCCAGTCCTTTATTCATCAAAGTAGCAGAGTCTACTGTGATTTTACGCCCCATTGACCAATTAGGATGCTTCAAGGCATCAGCAACGGTTACATCTGCTAACTTTTCTACATCCCAATCGCGGAAAGCTCCGCCAGATGCCGTGAGTAAAATTTTTCGCAAGCCTCCCTTTGGCACACCTTGGAGGCATTGAAAGATTGCGGAATGTTCGGAATCGGCAGGGAGTAATTTTACACCGTGCTTTTCAACTAGGGGTAGAACCACAGGGGCCCCAGCAATTAAAGTTTCTTTATTCGCTAAGGCAATATCTTTGCCAGCTTCAATAGCTGCGATCGTGGGTAGCAAACCAGCACAACCAACGATCCCAGTTACAACCGTTTGGGCATCGCCGTAGCGAGCGACTTCTATCACTCCGGCCTCACCAGCCAGTAGAATCGGTTGGGGATCGAGGTCAATGATAGCTTCTTTGAGCGCTGGTAATTTATCTTCTGAGCAAATGGCTGCTATTTCCGGTCGAAACTGCCGAATTTGAGCAGCCAACATCTCTACATTATTCCCAGCTGCCAATCCCACAATCCGAAACTGCTCTGGGTACTGAGTGACAATATCTAAAGTCTGAGTACCAATAGAACCAGTAGAACCAACAAGAGTAATCGCTTTCACAATTGCTTAAGGATTTACAGACAACTTCCACTATAAATTGCTGGGGACTCTTTAATAACAGCAATCACTATAATCGATACATTAACGACAGTGAGTAGAGAGGCGGGGAGTCCTTGTCGCTGCACCCCAATTCGTTAATTTCAACTCGATAGACTGCTAGCTAGAAACTACTTAAATTGCTCAATTTTTATATATAGCGGTACAAAATTTATCGCAAGGTGTAGGGGCACGGCAATGCCGTGCCCCTACGGGTGTACCTTACGTAAGCGAGAAACGCTATAACTAGACAAAAAGAGTATTTATAAATACTCTCTTTTAAAGACCAATTCTGAAAAAATTGGCAAAAGTAACCAAATAGGAAATAATTTTAATTGATTGTTATTCTGTCCAGTTTGTTAATTATGTTAGTGGAGAATTGAATATGCAAAATGTTACTTATAAATAGCTGTGTTACAGCCATAGGTAAAAGGATGCATAAAGGAGTTTGTTGAAGTACTCAACCTTATGGTTAAAGTTCAGGTAGTTATAAATAAAGTTTTATGGAAAAATGATTTCCTATTTCCAGCAGCAATATGGCTTGCCAGCCGAATATTCATCTGGACTGCTATGTTGCTTATTGCGCCAAAGCTACCGTTACCAGCAGAAGAATCTTTGCCCCATTTTAGCTGGGGGGTTGTTGATGCATGGGATAGTATGCATTACCGAACGATCGCTACTTCTGGATATGAATATGTGAATGACGGCAAGCAACACAATCTTGCCTTCTTCCCGCTTTTCCCCATTAGCATTTGGGTTTTGATGAAGTTGGGCTTACCATTTGAATTAGCAGGCACGTTAGTCAACAACCTGGCATTTTTCGCAGCGCTTTACTGTTTGTACTTTTGGATCAAAGAGCATTATGGCATCAATGCAGCGCAGTGGACTACTGCTGTGGTTTCTTTGTATCCATCTTCGATGTTTACGGGGGTGATTTACACAGAGGGGCTGTATTTGTTTTTGAGTACGGCGGCTTTGCGGGCGTTTGATCAAAAGCAGTATGGCTGGACTGCCCTTTGGGGTGCGATGGCGACAGCAACACGTCCCACAGGTATGGCACTAATTCCAGCATTTGCGATCGCAGCCTGGAAAGAACGCCGACCACCTATTGCCTATATTGCTGGTTTTGCTACTGCTATTGGCATACTTCTATTCAGTTTGTATTGTGCGATTTATTTTGGCAACCCTTTAGCTTTTATCGAAGCACAGAAGGGATGGCGACCAACTCTGGGGTTTGATTGGCAGGGTTGGTTAAATATGCTGATGCAAATTGTAGTTGGCACAAAAAATTGGCAATATGGTTGGATTCAAAAACCATCTGGCGGAATTCAAGATCCCTGGTATCTCTTGTTGTTTGGCGTAATTGTTGCTAGTGGTTATCTTTTATGGCGTTTCCGTCAACGTTTTAGGTCTTTGAAATTATTCTATGGCTTTTATGCTTTAGTCTTATTTTTGTTGATTTTGGCGAGTGAAGAGTGGATCAATAACTTGCTCAACTTGTTCATGGTCTTGGTTGGTGGCTATGTGTTGTGGCGCTTACACACGCAACTAACCGCAGTTACAGTTATTTATGGCCTTTGTGGTATTGGTTTGTTGCTAGCCTCTGGAGGTACTATTTCCTTGAGCCGTCTTGCCTACGGTATTGTGCCTCTGAATATAGCCATTGGTGTGCTGCTATCTCGCCATCCTCGCCAGGGATATTTAATGTTGGGCGTTTTTGTAACATTACTAGCCAAAATAGCTGTAGGATTTGCCCAAGAGCGTTGGGTTGGTTAGAGGGTTTGATTCTATATTGATAAGAAGTTGAATTTAAATTTCCTAATGAATGTATCCAATCAAACTAAGATAGCGATCGCTTCATTATTTATAGGTGTAGGTGCCATCTCTTTTGGCTCTATTTTTATGAAATTGAGCGAAATTCAACTCAGCCCCAATGCCACTGTATTTAATCGTTTTTGGCTTGCTAGTGTAGTTTTTTTGCTCTGGCATGGATACAAGGCAATACGGCAGCGATTTTCCTTACAAAAACCTGTAGAACAGGAGTCTTACACCAGTCAGGATCTGTTGCTATTGCTAGGCGCTGGTATTCTTTGGGCTGCTACCTTAGTGTTTTTGGCTTGGTCGCTGACTCAAACTAGCGTTGCGATTTCTAGCGTGTTGCATAACCTTGCCCCTATGTTTACCAGCTTAGGGGTATGGCTGTTATTTCGTCAGGGTTTTAAGAGCCAATTCCTGATTGGGATGGTCATCGCGCTTGGGGGAGCGATCGCTATTGAATTTGAGGAGTTGCAAATTGCTACAGACGAAGTTCAAGGAAGCTTTGCTGCGATTGTTTCTGCGGTTTTCTTAGGTGCATATTTGCTGATTGTAGAAAAATTACGAACCAAATTTTCTCCTACCACAATCCAGTTGTGGATTTGTGCGATCGCGGCTTTAGTAATCTTCCCGATACTTTTGTTCGCTCAAGATCAGGTTTTTCCCTCTACAATCAATGGGTGGGTTTGGGTCATTTCCTTAGCCCTGATCTGCCAAGTTTTAGGTCATGGGCTTTTGACCTATAGCCTTGCCAGATTTTCCTCTGTAGTTGTTTCCTTGGTACATCTATTAGAGCCAATATTTAGTGGCATTTTCGCTCTTATAATATTTTCGGAAAAATTAACTTTTTCAAATTGGGTAGGTTTTGCTGTAGTTTTAATGGGTTTATACTTAGCCATATCTAGCCAAGCTACTCTTAATTTGCCGTTTCAAAAATCAGTTAAAACTATAGTTAACACTTTCGTTAAAAGTATGACGATAAAACTGTCATTACTAAAGCAACAATTCTCCAAAACACCAGCTTTATTAGGAGGCATCTCATTATTTGTTGCCCTAATTCCCATATCTTTGGCACCATCTCTGGCAAAATTGTGCGAACAAGAAATTGGCGCAAATGCTGTAGGATTTCATCGCAGTTGGATCGCCGCAGTCGTCTTTGGGCTGTGGAATGGACTTGAGGCTTTGCGCCGTCAACAATCTGATCATCAACCTATAGAACAGAAAGCTTTTACAAAACAGGATGTGTGGCTGTTATTGGCAATGGGAACTGCTGCAACGACCTCCCTGTTGTTGTGGGCTTGGTCGCTGAGTCAAACTAGTGTTGCTAACGTGGCTTTACTGTCTAATTTGAACCCCTTATTTGTTGCTGCGGCTGGGTATTTGTTATTCGGTCGGCGCTTCGATAACAGATTCATTATTGGTTTGGTCATAGCCTTGGGGGGAGCGATCGCCTTTGAAGTTCATAAAATGCAATTTGCAACTGACCAAATACTTGGTGATGTGCTAGGATTTATAACCGCAATTTTTATTGCCACCTATTTGCTGCTGATAGAACAACTCCAAGCCCGATTTACTACCGCAACCATAATGCTTTGGCGTTGTGGCGTGACTACAATGTTTCTGTTGCCCATCCTCCCATTCATCGAAGAAAGATTGTTTCCCTATTCTTGGATGGGGTGGTTTTTCATCATTTTTCAAGCTCTCTTCTGCCAAGTGCTGGGTCAGGGACTTATAACTTATAGCCTCAGCAGAATCTCGTCAAGCGTCGTCGCCGTTACCCTTCTCCTCAATCCAGTCTTGTCCTCCATTTTTGCTTGGTTCATTTTTTCAGAACAAGTAGGTTTGTTTGACTGGGCGACTTTTGTTATAGTTTTAGTGGGTATCTATCTAGCCCAATCTAGTCAATCCACAGTTCAAGTAACAAAAGAAGGCTCGTAGTAGAGAAATAAAATTTCTCTTTGCCTTTTACTTTCTAAGATATCCAGATGTTTAACTTATGGTGAAATCAGTGTAAATCCTTTAGCTGTTCCTAGGATTTTGCTCCCAGTTAAATTTATTTGTTGTAAAGCCCCATCGTCTAACAGCAAATAAGATTTATTAGATAACATTTGTTGTAAAACTGGCATAGTTGTAGCAGTTACCTTGCAATCGCTATAAAAATTTAAGCTAGGACGATCGTAAGCAAAAGAAGTATAAATTTGGGTTCCTGGTGAAACATTTGTCCGAATTAAGTCCGCGACTGGTTTAACTGGAAAAGCTTCATTTAATTCCCAAATCCATGATTGCGAACTCATCAACAGTGCTAAAACTAAGTACATACCAGAAAATAAAACTGGAATAAAGTTGCGATCGCGCTGTTTAATTAGCCATGCTACGATGCCCATACTTATTGCCAAAACAATACTCATGACTATCAAAATAAGGTCTTTTTTAATAAAAAAGTAAACACAACCTCCTAAACCAGCAATAGAAATAATAGCCAGAAATATTGTCAAACTTCGTCCCTTAAAATGACCATCCTGCCAAATTTCGCTAAGTTTAGCACCAATTGCTAAAGCTAAAAATGGATATACAGGCATAACATACCACGGCAGTTTAGTTCTCATTAAAGAGATAGTTAATAAATAAACAATTGTGCCAATAATTACTAGGCTACCCCAGGTCGTTTGACGTTTTTTCCAGGCTAGATAAAAACCTCCAGGTAAAAATAATAGCCAGGGAAAACTATACTTAATCAACTCAATTAAATAGTACCAGGGAGGGCCACTATGACCTTCAACAGATTGTGTCAGACGAGCAAAAGTTTGTGCTTGAAAATTCACTTGGAAGAAATTTTCGCCATAATGTTGCCATTGAGCAACAAACCAAGCGATCGCAGGTGCATTTCCTAAAAATATTCCCATTAATAAATAGGGGCTGGTTAACAAAGTAAACTGCCGATCTGCAATGAGGGATAAACAAGCGATCGCTCCTAGCGGCAAAACCATCATCCCTTTAGTTAGAGTGATTAACCCTAGACAAAATCCCACACCTAAAGCATACTGGCGATTCTGACGTGCTTTTAGCAAACAAAACAACAACAGCAAGAAAAAGGTAATAGTTGTACCATCTAACATTGCTAGCCTTCCGTGACGCACCACAGGCAACATCGTTAAGTAAACTAAAGCGGCAAACAAAGCTGGTAAACTTTCGTTAAAAAGCAAACATCCCACTAAGTAAAGCAACGGCACACCCAAAGCAGTTAAAACTGCACCCGGTAGACGTGTTGTCCACTCATTCACCCCTCCGATGGAGTAAGCCCAAGCAATTAACAAGTGCATCAGGGGTGGCTTATTATGATAAGGTTCACCTCCCAAAGTAGGGTAAAGCCAACGCATTGAACCAAGTGGGCCACGCCAAATCTCACGGGCAACCTGTGCCACAGTCCCTTCATCCCAGTCTCGTAAAGGGGAATTCCCTAAAAATATCAGCCATAGAACTAGAGATATTACCAGTAGGCTAAATAACCATTCTTTTTCTCGGAATAGACGCATATAAAATCGGGATAATCATCTCAAAGACTGTAAGGCGGTATTTTACCCCAGATTCTGCAATGGAAGTTTGGTTACTTTGGTAAAAAGTCGTTTATATGGTGCGATGTCTCTAACGGGCTACGCCTACGCTCTTTGTGCTGCTGTGTGTGGTATGGTTTTTGATTTTTACTCAGGCGTTTATTACCAGCTAAATTTGCATATCATTGCGCGTTTGCTCTGAAGAATACTAAAAATTACTTATAGCTAGGATACTTGATGAGAACCAGTATGTGGCAGGTTGACAAAGCGGTACAAGCGTATCATTCTAGAGTGTTTAGAAAGTAAACCCTATGAGTAACCATATTAAGAGTCTATGCTAACAGCACAACCTATCACTATTGATTTGTTTGCTGGGGCTGGCGGCTTTGGTTTGGGTTTTGAGATGGCAGGTTTCTCTGTTCCTTTATCCGTTGAGATTGATACCTGGGCTTGTGATACACTGCGCCATAACCGCCCTAAGATGACAGTTATTCAACAGGATATCCGTGATTTAAACACTGCAAGTAGCGTTAAGGATATCTGTCACTTCAAGCCGGATATTGTTATTGGTGGGCCTCCATGTCAAGGTTTTAGTATTGCCGGGCCAGCACAAAAAGATCCTAAAGACCCTAGAAATAGTCTATTCATTAACTTTGCTGAGTGGATATGTTTTCTCCAACCTCAAGCTTTTGTAATGGAGAATGTTAAAGGTTTACTTTCGCGTAAAAATATTGAAGGTAGGAAGGTAACAGATATCATTAAAGAAACTTTTGAAAATCTAGGGTATTTTGTAGAAGTATGGTCATTAAATGCTGCTGAATATGGTGTGCCACAAATTAGGGAGCGTATTTTTATTGTTGGAAATAAAACAGGAAAGGAATTAGGTATTCCTCCAAAAACACATTCCTTAGATTTATTGCATATAAATAGTTCTCAATTATCAATATTTGCCTGCATGGGCCTACTTCCTGCCATAAGCTTGTGGGATGCTATATCAGATTTACCACCACTGAATGCACGCGAGGGTGAAGAGGAACAACCTTATATTTCAGAACCTCTCAATAACTATCAAAGCTGGATTAGGAATGGTAGTCAAACACTTTACAATCATGTTGCAATGGATCATTCCCAGAGGCTTGTAGAACGTTTCAAACATATTAAATGGGGTGAATCAAGTTCAGACGCACCAAAAGAACATGGGGCTAAACGGCGTAGTGGAAATGGTGAATTATCTGAGATAAGTTATGACCAGAATAACCGGCGTTTAAATCCATATAAACCATCATATACAATAGCTGCTTCGTTTTACGCCAATTTTCTTCATCCTTTCCAGCATCGCAATTTGACAGCCCGTGAAGGGGCACGTGTCCAATCTTTTCCTGACACTTATCGTTTTCTAGGAAAGAAGACTGTTGTATCTCACAAGTTATTACATCGAGAAGAGAGATTCGACGAGAAGTTTCTTTGCCAGTACAATCAGGTAGGTAATGCTGTACCACCTATTCTTGCTAAAGCGATCGCACTTCATCTTCAAGAGAAATTAGAGCTATGCCCAAAAGCGATAGGAACCCTTTAGTTCACGGCTCTAATCTTGAACAAAAGGAGAATCACCGCACAAAATACAGAGATGTTGATAGTAAAAAATATCTCAGTGAGATTAGAACTGAGTATGATAAGTGGCATTCAGCTAATCTCGAATTAGTTGGCCCGACATCAACACCTACTGCTCAAGATGACGCAATTATTGCTACTAGGGTAGAACTTCTATCAAAATATAAGGATTTTTTAGACCAGCAGCACTATGCTGAGAAGTTTGATTCTAGATCGAACCTTCACTCTAGCGTGTTAGAGGAATTTCTATATTATCTGTTTAAAGATTTAGTCAGAGACTTTGGAGAAAATGCTCTCATCGGCAAATCACATACATTCAAAGATATTTTCTTTGTGCCGCCAAAATACTCTGAGATGCTTAAGCGACCGTATGCACGTATTGAAAAGAAAGATCATGACTTTGTAATTGGAGCGACTATTCAAGTATCATTTGAAGCAGCAACCCCACCAGAGAAAGATGAAAATCCTGGTGAAATGCTCTCACTTCTTAAAGAGGAACCGGAAAATTACTCTGAAGTTACAGTTACAGGGAACACCGAAACACATATATATTTTCGATATTCCAGTTGTTGCTATTGAATGTAAGACATATCTTGATAAAACTATGCTCGAAGGTTCATCACGAGCAGCAGAGGATTTAAAGGCAAGAAATCCAAATAGTTTATATGTTGTACTTATGGAGTGGATTAAGTTAACCAGTGATGTCAATCTTCGGAAGTACAAGGTTGACCAGATTTACGTACTACGTCAGCAGAAAAATACTGACCGAGAATTTAGGTATGAAGAAAAATATGTTAAAAATTCAATTAATCCAGTTGTAGTTCAACATCTATTCCATAAAGTGCGGAAGCATCTGAAAATGGACTGGACTGGCGGAATTGAACATGGCATAGAGCGTGGATGGCTAATTGACGAGTAACTACTGACATTAATATGACATTAGTACAGCCAAATCTTTGTTACTAAGGTTAGTACCTTTGAAAACGTACCTCACCAGATTGCGAACCACTATATACCCATAATCAAGTAGTTTAATCCAATGTAGCAACGATTGAATTTTACTATAATTATTACTTCATACTAAAGTCTTAACAGAAAAATTATTATGTCAATTCAAGTTGAGAAGATTAATTATGAGCAGGTTAGTCAAATTCTATCATCTGAGGAAAGCCACTTTTTAGACTTGAAATCAATAGACATAAAGCCAGCGAAACTAACTCGCTCTATATCTGCATTTGCAAATGCTAGTGGTGGTGAAGTTTATATTGGAATTGATGAAACTAAAATTGATGGGAAAAATCAACGTATTTGGCGTGGTTTTGCTGATCAAGAAGATGCAAATGCTCATTTGCAAGTTTTTCAGGAACTATTCCCACTAAGTCAGTACTATAGCTATACTTTCTTGTCCTGTGATGGTTGTATTGGGTTGGTTCTTCAAGTAGAGATTAACAAAAATCGAGAAATCGTTAAAGCTTTGGACAGGCCTATTCCATATTTGCGACTTGGAGCACAAAATCTACCACAGGATACAGAAGAAAAACTTGCACGGCTCAGGCTTGACAAGGGTATAGATTCTTTCGAGACATCTACAGTTAAAGCTGATATGGAAGTTATTACAAACTCTCTTCCTATTCTTAATTTTATGCTTCGCGTTATACCGTCGGCAGAGCCAGAGCAGTGGTTAAAAAAACAACAGTTGATTATTAATGGAAAACCAACTGTTGGTGGTGTTCTTCTTTTCTCTGAGGAACCACAAGCTTTACTACCGAAAAGATGCGGAGTTAAGGTCTATAGATACAAGACTGCTGATGAAGAAGGTCGGAGGGAGAATCTAGCTTTTGATCCGATAACCGTTGAAGGCTGCTTGTATGATCAAATTATTGAGGCAGTAAACAAGACAAAGAATATAGTTGAAGAAATCCCAAAATTGCAATCAGGAAGGTTACAACATATCGAATATCCTAATGAGGTTTTACATGAAATTATTACTAATGCAGTGCTTCATAGAGACTATAGTATTTTAAAAGACGTGCAAATTCGCATCTTTGATAATCGTGTAGAAGTTGAAAGTCCCGGTAGATTACCTGGACATATTACAATAGATAACATTTTGAAAGAGCAGTTTGCAAGGAATGGTGTAATAGTACGCCTTATTAACAGATTTCCTGAAGCACCCAATAAAGACGTGGGTGAGGGTTTAAACACAGCTTTTGAGGCGATGACTCGCCTGAGACTTAAGGTTCCTGTTATTCTTGAACAAGAAAACTCAGTAATTGTTTATATTCGACATGAACCCCTTGCTTCAATTGAATCAGCAATTATAAAATACTTAAATGATCATGAAAATATAACTAACAAAATTGCACGAAGAATCGCCAGTGTAGACTCTGAAAGTACTATCAAAGCGGCTTTTAATAGACTTAGAGAGCAGGGGCTTATTGAAATAGTACCAGGAACTAAAACTACTACCTCGGCTTGGCGTAAACTTCGATAAGCAAATTATCAAATAACACAAAAAACGGTAGAGTAATAAACACTCTACCGTTTACTAATTTTTTATTTGAGATTTAAATCCCAAACCCTAAATATTACTCAACACCTTGGGGTAACAATTCCCGACGCTGTTGAGAACTAACTTGCACAACGCCATTTTCATCTACATCAACAAGGGCTGTATCGCCATCCTTAATGCGACCAGACAGAATTTCTTCTGCTAGGCTATCTTCTAACAGGCGCATAATTGCCCGACGTAATGGCCTTGCGCCGTAGCTGGGACTGTAACCTTCTTGAATCAAACGATCCTTGAAGGGGTCTGTGACTTCTAAGGTGATACCCTTTTCAGTTAGACGACCAAATACTTCCTTGAGCATAATTTCGGCGATTTGGGTCACTTCCGGCTTGTTCAACTGACGGAAGACGATAATTTCATCGAGTCGGTTGAGGAACTCTGGACGGAAGTACTGCTTAAGTTCTTCGTTCACCAAAGAGCGAATCCGGTTGTAAGTTGACTCGCTGGCATCTTCGGAGAATTCAAAGCCGATACCGCTACCGCCTTTTTCAATTACCTTAGAACCAATATTGGAAGTTAAAATCAGCAAGGTGTTCTTGAAGTCCACCGTGCGACCTTTGGCATCAGTTAACCGACCGTCTTCCAAAATTTGCAGCAGCATATTGAATACATCGGGGTGTGCTTTTTCGATTTCGTCGAACAACACCACGGTGTAAGGACGCCGCCGCACGGCTTCGGTCAGCTGACCACCTTCGTTATAGCCAACATAACCTGGAGGCGAACCAATCAGCTTGCTGACGGTGTGACGCTCCATGTATTCGGACATATCTAAGCGGATCATTGCTTCTTCGGAACCGAAGAAGTAAGCAGCTAAGGATTTCGCCAACTCGGTTTTACCTACACCAGTAGGCCCAGAGAAGACAAAGCTAGCTATGGGTCGATTGGGATTCTTCAAACCGACACGAGCGCGGCGAATTGCCCGTGAAACTGCCTTCACAGCTTCGTCTTGACCTATTAAACGCTGATGCAAGGTATCTTCCATGTGCAGCAGCTTTTCAGATTCAGATTCGGTGAGTTTGTTCACCGGTACCCCAGTCCAGGAAGCGACAATGTGGGCAATGTCTTCTTCTGTAACTACAGGTTCTTCACCTTCTGTGCCAGTTGCATTGGTCTTGCTTTGAGCGATCGCCCGGATTTCGGCTTTGATTTCCATTTCGCGATCGCGCAATTCTCCAGCTTTGTCAAAGTCTTGAGAGCGCACCGCGTCATCTTTTTCTTTTAATATCTGACGCAGTTCTTTGTCTAACTCTTTGGCTGCGGGTGGCAGTTGGGAGTTAATCAAGCGCACCCTAGAACCAGCTTCATCAACTAAGTCGATGGCTTTATCTGGGAGGAAGCGATCGCTAATGTAACGGTCTGACAATTTCGCCGCCGCCACCAATGCTTCGTCGGAGATTTTCAGTTTATGGTGTTGCTCGTAGCGTTCGCGCAGACCATATAAAATTTCAATTGTTTCATCAACTGTAGGTTCGCCAACCATTACTGGTTGGAAACGCCGCTCTAGAGCTGCATCTCGCTCGATGTGCTTCCGGTATTCATCTAGGGTTGTAGCACCGATACACTGCAACTCACCTCTGGCCAAAGCTGGCTTGAGGATATTTGCTGCGTCTATAGCACCTTCTGCTGCCCCAGCACCAATTAAGGTATGTACCTCATCAATCACGAGAATGACATTACCCGCCGAGCGGATTTCATCCATGATTTTTTTCAAGCGTTCTTCAAATTCACCCCGGTATTTGGTTCCTGCTACGAGCAAACCAATATCCAGTGTGACAACGCGTTTATCTTCGAGGATGTCAGGGACATCTTTGGTGGCAATGCGTGAAGCTAAACCTTCAGCGATCGCTGTTTTACCAACCCCTGGTTCCCCAATCAGCACTGGGTTATTTTTAGTCCGGCGACCCAATATCTGAATCACCCGCTCAATTTCTTTAGCCCGTCCCACCACTGGATCGAGCTTATTGTCCATTGCCATCTGAGTCAGGTTTGAGCCAAATTCATCCAGAGTCGGGGTTTTTGTGCGCCCGGATGAACCGCCTGGTGAAACTTCGGCAGTTTCTCCCAACATACGGATGACTTGGGTTCTTACCTTAGATAGATCCACACCGAGGTTTTCTAGCACCCTGGCTGCGACGCCTTCCCCTTCGCGGATTAGGCCCAACAGCAGATGCTCGGTGCCAATGTAGTTATGCCCCAGTTGGCGTGCTTCCTCCAAGGAGAGTTCTAAAACTCGCTTTGCCCGTGGCGTAAACGGAATTTCCACAGCAACAAAGCCTGATCCCCGTCCTATAATTTTTTCAACTTCAATTCGGGCATCTTTGAGATTGACGCCCATTGATTTCAGCACCTTGGCAGCCACTCCAGTGCCTTCGCCAATCAGACCCAGGAGGATCTGCTCGGTTCCAACAAAGTTGTGACCTAAACGGCGGGCCTCTTCTTGGGCCAGCATGATTACCTTAATGGCTTTTTCTGTGAAGCGCTCAAACATGGCTTTATCCCATCATCTGCGGTCGTGCCGGTATGCTGATTTTAGCACAGGCAAAGCTTTTGGATGCCTGTATAACAGATTATAGACATCCTGAAGCTATGACTTGAGTTGATGGGCTAATTGTTAACTATTAACTACTTTTATCTGGCTAGTGTACTGAGGAGCTTTAGTTCACCAGCCTTTTTGGGATTTATTACAAACAGTTTACTGCTTACATTGAGAGTTGATTTATTCAATCCCAAAAATATATATATAACATACACTTTCTTTAATGTCAAGCATAAAAAATATTACATAGTTTCTGCTTATATATATTGCTTATAAAATTAAATATTTAAATATAGATAAGCGCAGCAAAGTTACATTTTTTTGATGAAGCTGATCGCAAGCTCCAATAATTCAAAATTTGTAATCCTTTGCTATTAAGAGTTATGCATTGACAAGAACGACTGATATAGATTTGAAAAAATACATCTGTCGTAAGAAGTATTATTAATTGGTGTTAACTTAAGACCAAATCTCTGTGAAGGAGGCAGAAATTTAGAACGGGATTCAACCCCATCTAATTCCAAGCCACCAAATCGAAGATTTTGGTGGAGGACTTAAACCTCTGATGCTTTGGTCACAGCAGCCTCCACGTTAGGCATTCTTTGTCTCCAACTGGGAACGAAACGACAAGGACGAATCCCCAACTACTTAAAAAGCAAGTGCCAAGAGGATTTGTTTAGGCGATCGCTAACAATGGAATACCATTGGTCTAAAGTTGCTTTAAATTTACGGTGTTGTAAATCTGGCAGCCAAAGGATTAGAGCATCTTCATCGTTATCTTGGTAGTAACGCCGCCGCCGCCCAGCTGTTTTGAAGCCAAATTTTTGATATAAAGATATTGCCGCCAAGTTGGAAGCTCGAACTTCGAGGGTAGCTCGCTCCATTTTGCGATCGCAAGCTGTCTTAATGAGTGAATATAATAAAGCCGCACCCATTCCTTGACGGTGATATTGAGGATGAACCGCCAAAATTGTAATGTGGGCTTCCTCTAAAATTGACCAAAAGCAACCCATTCCTAGCAAACTTGTGCTGGAGGACGGGGAAAATAAACCGAGTATATCGCTGTTAGGACTGTCCAATTCTCGTTTGTAGCCCTCTAGAGTCCAAAGTCCGCCAAAACAAGCTTGATCAAGTTCCAGTATTGCACTGAGATTATCTGGTGTCAGTAATTTAATTTCTAAGTCTAATGAAATCACATTTATTGAATAACGTTACAAACCCTTTGTACACTGGGAATTGGGAGACAAACTCAAAGCCCGCAATTTGAACAAGGAACACTTTTATAGTTATGGTATCGACTCACCCCACTGGGGTTCAACATTCTGGAAGTCAATATTTACCTCAAAGGCACGACACTAAGGCAAATCCATCGCCTAATCAAGAACTTTTACCCTTAACTGCCAGAGTCCATAATCATGACTCCCTGGAAATTGGTGGGTGTGATGTCACAACCCTAGTTGAGCAGTTTGGTTCACCTTTATATATTTTAGATGAAGAAACCTTACGTTCGGCTTGTCAGCAATACCGAGATGCTTTCAAGCAATATTACAAGGGTGAATCTCAAGTATTGTATGCCTCAAAAGCTTGGAATTGTCTAGCCGTTTGTGCGATCGCGGCATCAGAGGGTTTAGGAATTGATGTTGCATCAGGCGGTGAACTTTACACCGCGCTGCAAGCAGGTGTCAATCCTGAGAAAATCTATCTTCATAACAACAATAAATCTCGTGAAGAACTGATTTTTGCCACTGAAGTCGGTTGCACTATTGTGGTGGATAACTGGCACGAGTTACGCACTTTGGTAGAAATTGTCGAGAGTGCAAATTCCCCCTCTGTACATCCTCGATTCCTGTTGCGTCTGACCCCAGGTATTGAATGTCACACACATGAATATATCCGCACGGGGCAACTAGATAGTAAATTTGGCTTTGATCCAAATGAGTTAGAGGAATTATTTACTTTTGTCAGCAAACAGTCTTTCCTTAACTGCGTAGGGTTACATGCTCATATCGGTTCCCAAATTTTTGAACGCCAACCGCATCGAGATTTAGCAGCTTTGATGGTGCAGTGGTTGCGGAAAGCGGCAAAGTATGGTTTAAAACTGACAGAGTTAAATGTCGGCGGTGGTTTAGGGATTAAGTATATAGAATCAGACGATCCCCCCAGCATTGAAGAGTGGGTGAAGGCGATTTGTGAAGTAATCCAAGAAGCTTGTGCAGTCGAAAATCTGCCTTTGCCGAAATTACTCTGTGAACCGGGGCGATCGCTAATTGCCACAGCTTGCGTTACTGCTTATACTATTGGTTCATCCAAAGTTATTCCAGAAATTCGTACCTATGTAGCGATCGATGGGGGAATGTCTGACAATCCCCGCCCGATTACTTACCAATCAGTTTATCGGGCAGTTGTTGCCAATAAAATGTCTTCTCCTTTAACTCAAACAGTCACAATTGCTGGTAAACATTGTGAATCAGGAGATATTCTGATTAAGAATGCACTACTTCCAAAGACTGAACCAGGAGATATTCTCGTAGTTATGGGAACTGGTGCGTACAATTACAGTATGGCATCTAACTACAACCGCTTACCCCGACCGGCAGCAGTCGTAGTAGCGAATGGCGAAGCAAATTTAATTTTGCAACGTGAAACTTATCAAGACTTAATTCGGCAAGATCGCCTACCAGAAAGACTAAAGAAATAGTCATTTTTCCTTGGTCATTAGGAGCCACTGCGTTGCGGTGAGTCCGGCGCTGTAGGCGGGTTTCCCGCCGTAGGCGACTAGCATTAGCGTAGCGGTAGCGACGTTAGGAGCGTCACCCGGAGGGGGGTTCCCCCGTTAAAGCAAGTGGCGTTCATTAGCCAGGAACTAATAACTAATGATTAATGACTAACTGTAATTAGAGGCAAAAGTGTAATCCAGATGTCATGAGAGATTGGTGGAAGCAATGGCTGATAAACCTGGGATGGTCACAGTCCTTGCTACTTGGGACTCTGGATATTGTGTTAGTGCTGGCGCTGACGTACATGATACTAGTTATTATTAGTGAGCGCCGAACACTATGGATGGTGAGGGGATTCATTATCTTAATGCTAGCCTCAGCACTAAGTGGCAGCTTAGGACTACCTTTGCTAAGTTTTGTACTAGAAAAACTGGTGATTGGTTGTGCTGTAGCGATGGCAGTTGCTCTACAGTCAGAGTTTCGGCGGTTTTTGGAGCAATTAGGGCGTGGCGAATTCCGTCAGCTGTTTCAACCCGATCGGCTGGCAATCCCCAAATCTGATAGTGTAATTGATGAAATTGTTGAGGCTGTTAAAGAATTGTCAAAAAACCGCATTGGAGCTTTACTAATTGTGGAAACCACAGGGCCAATTGATGAGCGAGATTTTTCTGTGCCAGGAGTAAAGCTAAATGCGGAGGTTTCTAAAGAACTAATCCAGACAATTTTTCAGCCGAAAACTTTGTTACACGATGGGGCAACATTGATTCGTGGATCACGGATCATCTCATCAGGTATAATTTTACCACTTTCGGGACGCACAGCCTCTCGCCAGTTGGGAACACGCCATCGGGCGGCAATGGGAATTACTGAGCGGGTCGAAAATTGCATTTGTGTCGTTGTTTCTGAAGAAACGGGTTCCATTTCCTTAGCGGAACGGGGAACCTTAAATAGACCCCTGACGATTAGGAAACTGAAAGAGTCATTAGAGGCTCTTTTATCCCCAACCGTAGATAGGGAAGCTGTTGCTCCTGGTCTATTGAGTTTTGTTCGTCAGACAGGTGGGAAGGCACTAGCACTGGTTTCACGTTTACTCGGATTACCATCGACCGCTTCTCGAGATAAAAAATGACAGCACAACAAACTAAACTGCAAGATTTGCCTACTGACTTAAAACGAGAACAATTGCCGCAGCACGTTGCGGTGATTATGGATGGTAATGGTCGATGGGCTAAACGTCAGGGTTTACCACGGATTATGGGTCATAAGCGAGGAGTAGATGCTCTTAAGGATTTACTTCGCTGTTGTCAAGATTGGGGAATTCAGGCGCTTACGGCTTATGCTTTTTCAACAGAAAACTGGAAAAGGCCGCAGGAAGAGGTAGATTTTTTGATGACTCTGTTTCAAAGAGTTTTGCGCCAAGAATTGCGGGAAATGATCGAAGAGAATGTTCAAATTAAGTTTGTGGGAAATTTACAGGCCCTGCCACAATCGCTTCAAAAAGAAATATCCCGTTCAATGGCAGAAACCCATGATAATCGAGGTATCCGGTTTTCTGTAGCAACTAATTATGGCGGACGGCAGGAGATTATACAAGCTTGTCAGGCGATCGCAAAACAAGTCCAGCAAGGTCTACTACAACCCGATGAAATTAATGAACAGGTATTTGAAAGCCACTTGTACACAGCCGGAATTACTGACCCAGATTTGTTAATCCGCACCAGTGGAGAAATGCGCCTCTCAAATTTCCTTCTCTGGCAAATGGCTTATGGAGAAATTTACATCACAGATGCTCTTTGGCCCGATTTTGACCGAGCTGAGTTTCACCGCGCCTTATGTGCCTACCAACAACGCGAACGGCGATTTGGAAAAGTGTAAAATAATACATTTATTAAGTCACTAGGATGTGTTAGCGAAGCTACAAGATTGGCGATCGCACTACAATTTAATAAACTCAATGATGGCTATTGATATGGTATCGATTCCTATCACCCTGGAACAACTCATTACGGCTGTGCAACAGTTGCAACCAGAGGAACGGGCAGAGGTTGCCAGAGCTTTGATTTTAGTGGATTTACGTTCAGATTTGAGGGCTTTAATTCAAGAACTTTATGCTCAACCCTCAGTTGATGAGATTACAGACGATAATATCATGGCTGAAATTAAGGCTGTGCGCCAGCAATCTCACCAAACATGACGTTTCGAGTGGTTATCGACACCAACATTTGAATTCGTATTTTGCTTAGAGGGCGAGTTACATTGCCCATATTGGAGGCATTTAATGAAGACAAATTTCAGTTGGTGATGAGTCAACCTTTAATGGAAGAACTCCATTTAGTTTGGAATCGCACCCGCTTAAGAGAACGGATTAACCCAAATATTGCTAATCAACTTGAACAGCAGTTGCAATACCGAGCAATATGGATTGAGTTGGAAACGGTTCCACCTAATTGTCGAGATCCCAAAGATTTAGCTGTGCTTGCTACGGCTATTGATGGTCAAGCAGAGATTATTGTGTCTGAGGATGATGATTTTACGTGCTGATGATGAGTTAAGGGCAGTAATGGCAACTTATGGCATCCAATTGCTGGGTGTTCATTCTTTTTTGAACGTGATTACGGCTTGATTTCCGTACCTTTTGACGGTGAACTGGACTCAGCACTTCATTTATGGCCCAGAAAACACCGCTTGTTCTACATCATCCCGACTCAAGGAATACTTAAATGAACGTTGGATATCTTGCCCATTTTCCCCAGATTGGACATATCGCACTACGATTTGCTCAACATCGAGCCATAGTTCAGCTTTCCAACTAGGGCGCTGTATATGCCAGCAATGCCTCTGTGTGTCGTCTTGTTGACAGCCTTGGTTTTTTAGCCATTGTTCAATTTGTGGCAGGGGATGATTATATAAGGGGGTATCAGAGGGAAGAAGAGGCATAGGAATTTTGAATTTTAGATTTTGGATTTTGGATTAGGAAATTTTTTAGTTTTTAATTACTATAGGGCTAATTAGTTGCAATACATGGGTAATGTGCTGTTGTACAGATGGAGTTGGCTGTAGCAAAGGCGAATGGATCGCAGCCTCACCACGAGTTAAGCCAATGGCAACTGCTAGTAGCAGACAACCTACAAATGTTAACACCAGCATAAATAAAGCAAAAATTTCGCCAGATGAGAGGGGGCGATCGCTCGCATCAAGGTAAGCTGATTTTGACCAGTCATGAGAATGCGAAACGGGGCGGTTCAAGTCAGGGGGTGGTTGAATCACCACAAAGCGAGAATAGCCAATTTTTGAATCATAGCGGAAGCGCCGTTCTGGATGGCTAAGGGTAGCGTAGGCTTCGTTGATTTGCTGAAATTTGGGAGTAGCGATCGCAGTAGGCAAATCTGTAGTATCAGGATGATAGCGTTTGCTCAGTTCCCTATAAGCACGACGAATGTCCATTACCGATGCCGAGGGATGCAGTCCTAGCAGGGAGTAATAAGTTGGTTTACTGCTTTGTGGCATTGCCCCGTTGTCATTCACGGCTGTTTGAGTCACCTTGCTCAAAGATATTTTTTATATTCTAAATCCTTTGTGATTAGCGAACACGGAAGAAGGCAGAGCAGGTCAAGTATTTGATAAAATATTTTATAAAGCATTGAATTAAATGCGATGGATATCAAAATTAATCTCGAAAATATTCAAACTCTTACCGATTTCAAACGCAATGCCAAGGATTACCTAGAGCGGATCAAGTCCACAAAGTCGCCACTTGTACTAACTGTAAATGGGAAAGCAGAGGTTGTGGTACATGAAGCGCAAGCGTTTCAGCAGATGATAGATAAACTCGCTCGTCTTGAGGAAGAACTCGAAAAATTCAAGCTAGAAGCGTTACGTAGTCAGATCGACATTGGGATTAAGCAACTTGAGAGCGGTCAGTATACTGAATATAATGACGAGTCACTTTGGCTTTTTTTGCAAATATTAAAGTACGAGGGCAGGAAAAATTGGCTGACAGCGATTCTGTATGAGTCGATTTCGGATTTCTACCCAAGCAGCGCAAGATATTGAAAATATCTGGAAATATGTAGCGCCAAATAATTTAAAAGCTGCTAATAAACTTTTTGATACTCTGCGAGAAAGTTTTCCAAAACTGGCTAAATTTCCTCAATTAGGCAGAGAACGGTCTGAATTAGCACCTTTTTTGTGAAGTTTTCTGGTAAAAAATTATTTAATTTTTTATCGTCCAATAGACGATGGCATAGAAATTGTACGTATATTGCACGGCTCACAAGATATAAAAACTATTTTTCAAGATGAAGGTTGAGGTCAAGATAATTCCTAATTCATAGTTAAGTCCCTACGAATAAATGAGAGGGCTTAAAATATTGATTACATTTTTTGTCCATTGATAAATTAAGGGATTTATAGCATTACTTACAAATTATTTTGGTAAATAGCTGGATATGCTATCTCATCTCTAGCTCAGTAAATCAGCACGGGGTTTAAAGGTTTCAATTTGCCGTAACTTTTCGTAGAGTTCTCGTTCTTCTTGAGTAATATTTTTCGGTGTAACTATTTGAATTTCCACTAATTGATCGCCACGTTTGCCGTCATCGCTGGGGTAGCCTTTATTCCCTAGCCGGAATTTTTGACCAGACCTAACTCCTTGAGGGATGGTCATTTTTACAGGGCCATCCAAGGTTGGTGCTTCTACCTGTCCTCCTAAAACTGCCTCAGTGGGAGTAACTGGTACTTGGCAGAGGATATTTAAACCTTCTAGCTTAAATAATGGATGAGGATTAACGGTAATTTTTAAGTATAAATCGCCACCACCAACGCCTTGGTTCCGCAAACGGATGGTTTGACCTGTTACCATCCCTGGAGGCATACTAACTTCTAGCGATCGCCCATCTTCCAAGCGAATGCGTTCATTACCACCTTGATAAGCTTTTTCTAGTGGGAGCGTTAATCTAGCTTCTATATCTCGACGGGTAGTGCGAGGTGGGGTGCTAACTGTGTAGGCAACTTTTGTTCTGGGGGAACGAAACGGATCGGTATTATTGCCATTATTGGACTTACTTGCCGTATTTTTATTTTTGACGCCGATAACTTGATTAATAAAGCTTTCAAAATCAGAGTATTGGCTTGGATCTACATCCTGATTGCCGTTGCGATCGCTAGGGTTACTCTGCCAGGTTTTAGCTTTTGGCGCTTGTTTATTGCCCGCAAAGCCTTTTTGCTTCCAGTAGCGGCTAAACTGGTCGTATTGCGATCGCTTGGCTGAGTCTGAAAGGACCTCATAAGCCTCGCCAATATCTTTAAATTTTTCTTCAGATTCTTTGTTACCCGGATTGAGATCGGGGTGATATTGCCTTGCTAAACGCCGATAAACCTTTTTAATTTCCTCACCAGAGGCGTCTTTAGATACTCCTAAAATTTCGTAGTAATCGCGGAAATTCGGCAAATTTTGCATAGTTAATGATTTAAATTTTAGATTTTTGATTAATTTAGGAGTTAAGAATTATTAGTTATGAGTTAGGAGTTAGGAGTTGAAAGATTTAATTTTTAACTCCTCACTTCTGACTCCTCACTTTTCACTCCTCACTCCTCACTTCTCACTTTTATTAGGAGTATTACAACCAATCATTGTCTTCTTCGTCATCCCAGTTATCTTGGTAGCTGGGACGAGATTTGCGTGGCGGACGGCTTTGGCTTTCATAGGAGGAAGAACGACTGTCTCGGCTATAGTCTCTGCCATAATCTTTACCGTAATCTCTGCCATAGCCCTTACTGTATGAGTCGCGTTCCCGATATGTATCTCTGGGAAAGTCGCGTTCTTTATCTTTATCACCAGTAAAGATGTCACGGATTGTACCAAACAAGTCGTCATCTTCATCTTCAGCATAAGTTTCCCTGACTTCCCGATTTAGCTCATAGAGAGCATCTTGCAAATCGGCGTAGGCTTGGTCAATACCGCGATCGCTATTTTCTTTAAGACTCTCTTTTAAGTCTCGGCAAATATTATCAATTCTTTGGCGGCGGTTTCGGGCAAACTGCATACCAAATTCTAGTGCTACTTCTCTAAGCTGTCGTTCTGCTTGGAAAATCAATGCCTCAGAACGAGTCCGCTTTTCTACTCTTTCTTTACGTTCGCGATCGACATCGGCGTATTTCTGAGCATCCTGAATCATCCGATTCACTTCTGACTCATTCAAGGTGGAAGCGCCTTGAATAGTGATACTCTGCTCTCGCCCAGTGGTTCTATCTAGGGCTGTTACCTGTAAAATTCCGTTAGCATCAATATCAAATGACACCTGAACTTGGGGAATTCCTCGTGGCGCTGGTGGAATGCCATACAGCTTGAAACGTCCTAAAGACTTATTGTTTGCTGCCATTTCCCGTTCGCCCTGGACTACGTGGATTTCCACAGTATTCTGGTTATTTTCGGACGTGGAAAAAATATCAGAACGACGGACTGGGATGGTGGTATTGCGGGGAATGAGTTTTTTCATCACGCCGCCGATGGTTTCCAATCCCATAGAAAGGGGTGTGACATCCAAAAGCAGCACATCTTTGAGTTCGCCTGCGAGAATTCCTGCTTGAATTGCTGCACCCACTCCTACTACTTCATCAGGGTTGACGTTTTCGTTAGGTTCTATGCCAATTAAGTCCCGTACTAGCTGCTTCACCATTGGCATCCGTGTAGAACCGCCAACTAACACCACTTCTTCAATGTCTCTCGATGAGAGTCCGGCATCTTTGAGGGCGCGTTTCACTGGTGTCCGCAATCGCCCCACCAAATCACCACACAAGCCTTCAAATTGAGAACGCGTTAGACGAGTTTCGAGATGTTTGGGGCCTTCCTGATCGGCAGCAATAAAAGGTAAGTTAATTTCAGTGACGCTGACAGCAGAAAGCTCAATTTTGGCTTTTTCCGCCGCTTCCATTAGACGTTGTAAAGATTGTCTCTCGCGTCTTAAATCTACCCCTTCGGCTTTCAGAAATTGCTCTGCTAGCCAATCTACTATTACTTTGTCAAAGTCGTTACCACCAAGTTGCGTATCTCCACTGGTAGCTTTAACTTCAAATATGCCATCGCCTACTTCTAAAATTGACACGTCAAAAGTACCACCACCCAAGTCAAATACCAAGATAGTTTCCGTGTCACCCCGATCTAATCCATAAGCCAAAGATGCAGCAGTTGGTTCATTGAGAATCCGCAACACCTCTAAACCGGCAATTCTGCCAGCATCGCGGGTTGCCTGCCGTTGAGAATCATTAAAATAAGCGGGTACTGTAATCACTGCCCCTGTTACCGGTTCACCCAAATAGCGACTAGCATCGTCGGCTAATTTCTTCAGCACCATTGCCGAAATTTCTTCTGGGGCGAAATCCTTATTCAGGCGGGGACAGGCAACTTTAATATTACCTACTTCGTCTTTGCGGATGGTGTAGGGTACACGCTTGGAATCTGGACTAAGTTCGCCATACTTGCGCCCAATGAAGCGTTTAACTGCGAAAAAAGTATTTTGTGGATTGAGGACGGTTTGCCGCCGTGCCATTTGCCCAACCACCCTTTCGCCTTCTTTGCTGAAGCCAACTACGGAGGGGGTTGTTCGCATTCCTTCTGCATTGGCAATCACCACCGGCTTGCCACCCTCCATAACGGCGACTACTGAGTTGGTTGTACCCAAGTCGATGCCGACTACCTTGCCCATGCGTTACTCTTCTCCTAAAGTGTCTTATATATTTATTATGATTGGGCGGAACTACCTCTAGCTTTGTGCTATTGGATGAAAACACCTCAATGGTATAATAGTCATCATTAAGGCAATAAGCTAAGAAGTTCAGCTAGAGCAGATAGTTGCAAGACTAGGATAGCATTGACGATGATTGGTATGTCCAAGCAGCCTCAATTCTTGTTATCCTTTCTATGTACTGTATCTGCAAGTTTATAAATGCACCTTAATAATACTTGCTTTGTTTGTTTGAGTGCCTCTAAACCTTAATATTGCAACTATTTTAACCATTTGAATTTAACAGAGCGATTACAAACTTCCCTAGCTGAGATTGCGCGAGAACGCGATCCTTACATGGCAACGGCTGGACATTTTTTTGTCCAAGAATACATTCGCCAGCAATTTTCCCAATGGGGGAGTGTGGAAATCCACACCTTTGAAGCCAGGGGTAAAGCTTGTAATAACTTGATATTAAATTTACCTTCCCAAGGAGGAGGACAAAAAAAGGATTTGCCACCGATTTTAATTGGCGCTCATTATGATGGTGTTCCGGGAACAGTAGCGGCTGATGATAATGCCACTGGTGTGGCGGTGTTGCTGGAATTAGCCAGAAAGTTTGCTGCCCAAGCTATAAGATATCCCTTAAGGCTAGTTGCTTTCGATATGGAAGAATATGGCTTACTGGGTAGTGCTGATTATGCAGCCTTGTTGCACGAACAAAAGCAACAGCTACGCTTAATGATTTCCCTAGAAATGCTAGGCTATACCGATTCTACGCCTGGTTCTCAAAGTTACCCCCCTCCTCTGGAACGCTTCTACCCAGACAGAGGCGATTTTATTGCTTTAATTGGCAATTTGCGAACATTGCCTGACTTAATTGGCATGAGCCATAATATTCGCAAAGCTGGCGTACCTAGTCAATGGCTACCTGTGCCGAATCGAGGTTTAATAGTTCCTCAAACCAGACTTAGCGATCATGCACCTTTTTGGGATTTGGGTTATCCGGCAATGATGGTGACAGATACGGCATTCTTGCGAAATCCCCATTATCACAAACCTAGTGATGCGATCGCTACTTTAAATTTAGATTTTCTTAGCGGTGTATGTGAAGGGTTGGAAATTGCGATTCGGCAGTTGTGAAAATATTAGACATTTCCAAAAATTAAATATGCATTATCCAGAATCCTTGTAGAGACGTAGCAGTGCTACGTCTCTACATTCTTTTTCACCAGATGCCCAATGCAGTTGTTACCAATTATTACTTTGTGAGTCTGAGGATTGTACGAATTGACACGAAATAATGAGGCTGAAGAATGCCAAGATCAAAAAAAGGATGCCTTAAGGATATTAAAAGTACTATGCCAGAATTACACCAATCAATTGCCCAGCATTACCACGAACGGACTAAATATAACCCTGAGACTCTCGCCTCCAAAAGTCAGCAGTTAGACTGGGCTAAACAGCCAGTGCCTTTCAAAGAGTACAAAATTGGCTCTACTTTTGATCTCAAACCCTATATCCAAGAAAAAGCAGAGGGTGCTAATAACCCAGATGCTCAATCGTGGCAAAGACTTTCACGGTTGCTATTTCGCAGCTATGGATTGACGGCGAGAATGCCTTCTATGGGTAGCGCCGTGTATTTACGTGCTGCTCCCAGTGCAGGCGGACTATACCCTGCCGAGGTGTATGTGGTTTCCCGTGGTACGTCGTTATTACCACCCGGTTTGTATAACTACCAGTGCCGAACTCATTCCCTGATGCATTATTGGGAAAGCGATGTTTGGCAAACTCTCCAATCGGCTTGTTTTTGGCATCCTTCTTTAGAAAATACTCAACTAGCAATTATTGTGACTGCGGTTTTCTATCGTTCTGCGTGGCGCTATGAAGATCGGGCTTATCGGCGGATTTTTCTAGATACGGGGCACCTGTTGGGCAATATCGAGTTAGCTGGTGCAATTACTGACTATCGCCCCCATTTAATCGGCGGTTTTGTGGATGAATCGGTAAACGATCTGCTTTATATCGATCCGCAACAAGAAGGTGCGATCGCTGTCTTACCTCTGGCAGACTTGTTAGATGTCAATCAAAATTTGCCATTGGGATGTACTGCTTTACCTTCCGCCACCGAAACCAGTTATCCCCAAATTCCTGATGGTGAATTGCTGCAATATTTCCATCGACACACCCAGATCCAATCAGGTGTAACTGGCAATCTTAATCTACCAACTATTAAACAAGAAAAATCTTTGGAGGATAAATATAACTTTCCTTTCTGTTTAAAAATTCCTACCACCACTGCGCCTATAGATTGGGGACAAAAGCTGTCAGAACTGGAAATTACTATGTATAAGCGACGCTCTACGCGCGCTTACAATGGTGATGATTTAAGCTTCGATGAATTGAAAGGTTTACTGGATTTCACTTACCAACCGCAAAATTACATCGACCAAAGTTTAGATATTTCTCCAGATTACTTTGATTTGAATTTAATAGAAACATTTATTGCTGTTTGCGGAGTCAAAGGATTGGATGCAGGTTGTTATTATTACGCACCCAAAGCCCAAGAATTACGCCAAATTCGGTTTAAAAACTTTCGGCAAGAGTTACATTTTCTCTGTTTGGGGCAAGAATTAGGACGGGATGCAGCAGCAGTATTGTTTCATACAGCTGATCTGAAAGCTGCGATCGCACAATATGGCGATCGCGTTTACCGTTACTTACACATGGATGCCGGACATTTGGGACAGCGCCTGAATTTAGCCGCAATGCGCCTAAATGTAGGCGTTAGTGGTATTGGTGGTTTCTTTGATGATCAAGTAAATGAAGTTTTGGGTATTCCTGCTGATGAAGCTGTTCTATATATCACGACATTGGGACGCCCAAGATAAAAGAAATCGCAAAAAACGCAAAGAATCTTTGTGTACTTTGGTTTTTTGCGCTTCATTTCCTTACCTCAACTTCTGGAAATAAATCTATGATGTAAAGATTTTTAGTTTTCTAGATTGTATCGTGCTAACATCACTGTTTCAATTTTGCCATTTATCAGGTTTTCGTTAATTTGTATTAACTCACATCCCGATTTTTAGAATTAACAACTTGGGTTTGGTAGTGCCGCCATTTTTCCTGCTGACGCGCTCTTTTCTCCTCAGTGATGCTATCAAAACAATAGGGACAGGAGATACCTTGTTCATACTTTGAAGACACCTTATCTTCCTCAGAAATCGGATGTCCACAACAGAAACATAACTCATAACTTCCTCCCTCTAACCCATGACTGACAGCTACCCGCTCGTCAAAGACAAAACATTCCCCTTTCCATAAACTTTCCTGCGCTGGAACTTCTTGTAAATACTTGAGAATGCCGCCCTTGAGATGATAGACTTCTGCAAAGCCTTGAGCAAGCATGAAGGATGAGGCTTTTTCACAGCGAATGCCACCCGTACAAAACAGAGCAACCTTTTTGTGTTTACTTGGGTCGAGGTGGTGTAGCACATAATCGGGAAATTCCCGGAATGAGTGAGTTTGCGGATTTTCTGCTCCTTGGAAAGTACCGATATTCACCTCATAATCATTGCGGGTGTCAATAACGGTTACTTCTGGATCACAAATCAAATCATTCCATTCTTGGGGACTTACATAAGTGCCAACTTGTTCATTTGGGTCAATTTCAGGCAATCCCAAAGTAACAATTTCTTGCTTCAACCGCACCTTCATCCGCTCAAAGGGTGGGGTTTCGGTATAGGACTCTTTGTATTCTAAGTCTGCTAGACGAGGATCAGTACGCAAAAATCTGAGAACAGAATCAATCGCCTGACGCGAACCCGCAATTGTACCGTTAATGCCTTCTTGTGCCAGCAAAATTGTCCCCTTGACACCTTGTGCTTGGCAGTAAGACAGCAAAGGATCTCGTTTCTCGGCAAAATCTGGTAGCTTGACAAATTTATACAGTGCTGCAACAACTTGGATATTTTCTGGCTTCATCCCTTTGGTAATTGAACAATATAAGTTACAATAACAACGGCAACCAAAGTTAACCGCTATTTTAATTTTATGGGGGTTTAGCTCAGTTGGTAGAGCGCCTGCTTTGCAAGCAGGATGTCAGCGGTTCGAGTCCGCTAACCTCCATTAGATGTAATTTATCCTACATCTGCTATGCCTACGATAGTCACTAGCCTGTACTGAGCTTGTCCTGAGTGTAGCCGAAGTAGTTTTTTCGTAACCCTTTGGCGAAGCAAGCTACGCCTACGCAGATACAATTGTCAATTAAACCCTATTCCTTATGAAGTAATGGGGTTATTTTACTTTGTAGGCAATGGACATTTAGTTTACTTATTGGGAAAAGCAAAATGTACGGCGATTAAGTATTGCTACAATAAACGTCTTAGTTGGCATCATTAAAAACTACTCAATCAAAGTTTGGGTTCTACCTACTTAGGGGGTTGTTTGAAAAAGCGTCCATTGGGGTTAGTGGCAATTGTTCTCTACAAATCATTTGTCGCGTTGCTGCTTATGGTTACTTCACTCACTTTATTATTGGCATTAAAAAATTATCACACTCTAGAGATTTTTTCAAAAAATTATGTTTTAGAAGGTAAATCGATAATTATTGATTGGCTTTTAAAAGAAGTAATCAACTTAAATCCCCAAACCTTAGCATTTAGCGGCATTGGAGCAGGTGTCTATGCTATTGTTACTAGTATTGAAGCCGTTGGTTTATGGTACGAAAAGCGTTGGGCGCATATCTTGGTATTGGGGCTTGTCGGCATCAGTATTCCACCAGAGATTTATGAATTAATTCGGGGAATATCTGTTATAAAAATATTGATTCTTTTGTTGAACTTAGCAGTACTTGGCTATTTACTCCGCAATTTTCCTAAACATCCAAATTAATTTTTTCTTTGATTCTTTGGGTCAACACAAAACTAAGACCGCACGTTGTACAATCGCTAGAAATACAATCTGGAGAGCGACTTGCCTAGATCGATTCAGTCTACTCAACCACCACTAAAATTTATTACTCAACGATTGAACCCCCTGGTACTCCAGATTGTTCGGTGGTTACTACCGATCGCACTACGGTTCCGCACTAGACCTTGGTTAACGGCTGGTATTGTGGGGGTTGAAGCCAAGAACGTTGAGGTATTAGCTGAACTTTATCAACAATTTCAGGCTGGAAAAATTCGCTTTTTGTTGGCATTTCGCCATCCAGAGGTGGAAGATCCCCTGTGTATGCTGTATTTGCTTTCCCGCATTGTGCCACAGGTTGCTCGTCAGAAAGGTATTACACTACAATCCCTTGTTCACAGCTATTTTCTCTATGACCGGGGTATGACGGTTTGGGCTGGAGACTGGCTAGGTTGGTTGTTTTCACGGCTCGGAGGTGTGCCGGTTCATCGCGGTAGGCGACTAGATCGCCAAGCTATTCAAACAGCACGGGAGTTGTTTGCTAATGGCAAACTACCGATCGCAGTAGCACCGGAAGGTGGTACTAATGGTCATAGTGGTATTGTTAGCCCCTTGGAACCCGGTGTTGCTCAAATGGGGTTCTGGTGTGTAGAAGACTTGCAAAAAGCTAATCGGACTGAGACTGTGATCATTGTGCCGATCGCTATCCAGTATCGCTACGTTGAGCCACCTTGGTCTAAACTGGATTGGCTGGTCAATAAGTTGGAAGCTGATAGTGGCTTGCCGCCAATGGAAATTGAGCAAGGTGCGAACGAAGAGATTTACTATCAACGCCTTTGTAGGTTAGCTGAATATCTGATTACCGAGATGGAAGAGTTTTATCGTCGCTTCTATCATCAAGATATCCCAAAAACCATCTCAACTGATGAATCTGCTACTCCTAATCAGGTGTTGATTGCTCGACTTCATCGCTTACTAGATAAGGCTTTACAAGTTGCGGAGCAATATTTTGGAGTTCAAGGGCAGGGTAATTTTATTGATCGCTGTCGCCGCTTGGAAGAGGCTGGCTGGAATTACATCTATCGGGAAGATTTGCCAGATATCAATGCTTTACCACCTTTTAAACGCGGTTTGGCAGACTGGATTGCCCAAGAAGCAGACTTGCGAATGCGGCATATGCGGATAGTGGAAAGTTTTGTTGCAGTTACAGCTAGTTATATTCAGGAACAACCGACGGCGGAACGGTTTGCGGAAACAGCTTTGCTTGTATTCGATATGCTTTCTAGGATTCAGGATACAACACTTCCAGGGCGACCTCGCTTAGGTTTGCGACAGGCACAAATCACTGTAGGGGAGCCAATTTCAGTTACTGAACGCTGGAAAAATTGTCAAGGCGATCGCAATGCAGCTAAAAAAGCTATGAGCGATTTGACGAAAGATTTGCAGGTTGCTTTAGAGAAGATGATTGCTTAATTATCGAGCGCAGAGGTGATAATTATCCTTAAGGGGAACTAGTTTTAGAAACTTCTGGACTGCGAATTATTATATGTCCCTTATCACTTTCTTGAATCGCCAACACCGATGGTATTTCGTTAGGTTTTGCATTTGGGGGCAATGCTCGAAACAAATAAATCCAGCCGCCACGTTCTAGGAGTAAACGCCAAACTCGCGGCTGCTTTGGATTAGTAATAATATCAGTATCTTGTCTGCCTCGCAAGTCATCAAATAGACCTAGATCGCCAATTATGCGGTAGCCTTTTAAGGACGGATTGGTAAATATATCATCAAGTTTACGTCCCACAGCAAACTTTTCTTCAGGTGTAATTAAGGCTATAACGGGTAAGGTGGAGTTTTGACCAGCATCACGCCTAGCATCTGCAATGCCTTGCCAACGAGCTAACCAAAATATCACAATTAATACCCAGGATACTATTACTATTTCATTGACTAGCAATCGCAGAAAATCTACTGAACGCAATTGCCCAAAACCAAATTCAGCTAGAGATTTAAGCTGTTTAGCTGGTCATGAGCGTTTGTGTTGAGTTGCAGAGATGATGCGACTTAGTAATAATTGGCTGGCAGAGACTACCGTCTCACTGATGATTTTAATTAACCATAATGTTGCCTGAATTGCGATCGCAGCGATAAAAAAGGCGATCGCTGTTTTGCATATTGCCCAACCATCTCCGAGAAATAGCGTTACCAGAGTTAGCAGAGGTCATCTCATCCTTAAGGGGGGTGAGTCAAGTAGTGGCCAGATAACAGGAATTGATGCACAGGAAGAAGCGCTATCAATTCAGCGTAGTGGTATAACTACCACAATTCCCCTGAACAAAATTCAAAGAGTAGTTTTTAAGAATGGGGCATTGGTTTACAGAAGCAATGGCCGGCAAATTATTCGGGGTGAGCGCGATCGCCCCACAGGTAAACTAGTAACTTGGAGTGGTATCCCCCTAAATACTTTTACCATAAAACAATTCTACTCAGGGTCAAGCTGTGGTGAAGCTGAAACCACCCGTAGTTACCACAGCACAATTGCGGGGTATTCAGTCAGTGGCTAGAAATCGGCAATATGTGGTAGATGAAATCCAGTTCAATTCGCAACAAAGAACGATCACCATTCTGGCAAAACCTTATTAATCGTGAATTATTTCAGCAACCCGTTTTTTACGATCACTTCAATGTTAGTAACAACAACTTCAACGTTAGTAACAACAGCTTCAGCATTGATAACAAACGCTTCAGTTGTTTTAACCACAGCTTAAGTATTTCTTATATGAACTGAAGCATTAATAACAAACGCTTCAGTTGTTCTAACAACAGCTTAAGTACTTCTTATATCAACTTCAGCGTTAGTAACAAACGCTTGAGTTGTTCTAACAACAGCTTAAGTATTTCTTATTCCAACTTCAGCGTTAGTAACAAACGCTTGAGTTGTTCTAACAACAGCTTAAGTATTTCTTATCGCAAGTTAAATATGCCTAACTCAGCTTCAGCTGATGCTGAATGAAAACTGATTATATCTGTAATATTCTATGAAAAAAATTCTCACGAGTCTTTTAGCTGTAAGCGTTTGTCTAACGCCTATAACAATAATGCTGATGGCTCAACCCACTTGGGGACAAACTCAAAACTCGCAGGCGCAAGAAGCAGAAAGGCTGCTAGAGCAAGGGGCAAAACTGACACAGCAACAAGAACACCAAAAGGCAATACAAATATTACAGCCAGTTCCGGCTATGGCACAGGAACTCAAAGACCAAAAACTAGAAGCAAACGTACTAGTTTGGCTTGGGTTTAACTACGACGCTTTAGGAGAAAAGCAAAAAGCACTCGAATTTTACAACCAAGCTCTGCCAATATATCGTGCTGTGGGCGATCGCTCTGGTGAAGGTGTCACACTCAATAATATCGGTAGAATCTACGACGATTTAGGACAAAAGAATTCGCAATTCGCAATGGGCTACGCTAACGCAATTAGGTTTTGTGACAGGGATTTAGACCCTGACACAAAACGCGCTGCTTGATAGAAACAGGGGACTTAAACCCCTGAACTAGGTTAAAGTAATTCGTAATTAAGGCATTTTAGGTAAATAGACCATTGGTAAGGGCACAGCAATGCTGATGCCAACTTAAGCCCAAATCCTTTTAAAACCTCGTTTCCAGCCAAAGGCTAGAAATGCTCGTCATTAGGTTGCCGTCGCTAGTCTTAAGGCAACATCTCCATTAGGCATTCTAAGTCTTGACTTGGAATAAAATAATCACTTAAAGCTGATTCTAGAGTTGCTTTTGCGTTAAATTCACACCAATGACAACTGTCATACGTGTCAAATTAACGTTAAATTGGCAATAGTATGCGACTCCAAAATGCTAGAACTATATTTCAACGTCAGGTTACTAGGGTAATTGCTCTACCCAGCCTTTTTTTGTTGCTGTTTTCTGGGATATCGCAGTGGCAAGTTAGCCGTTTGTTTTCAGCACTGCAATGGGTAGATCATACACACCAGGTAATTGGTCAGGCATACCGAACCCAAAAACTGCTAGAAGACTTGGAAACAGGATTACGTGGCTATATGCTCACAGGTGAGCAACAATTCCTAGAGCCTTATTTAAAGGCTAGTCCGATTATTGATACCGTTTTTCAAGAATTAAGTGATTTAGTGTCGGATAATCCCAGTCAGGTGCAAAGTGTCCGTCGACTGATTAGCCAATATGATAATTGGAAACTTTTAGTATCTTTGCCGCAGAAACGTTATCAGCCAGGCAACGAGGTATCTTTGTTAAACCTCAAAGCTCGTAAACAGCGAATGGACGCTATCCGTCGTCACATTAATGATTTTATTGCCACAGAAGAACAGCTACTAGCCCGGCGCAGTGAAGCGGTACGTGAGACAACAATACAGCTAACTGTAAGTAGTGTTCTTTTGGCGTTGGGAATTGGCGCTATTCTAACTTTATTTATTCGACGACAAATCTTGAAGGTGTCAAAAACTTATGAAGATGCTTTAAGAACGGCAATTGAGCAAACTCAAATTGTTCAACACTCTGCTCAACGCCTTGCTGATTTGCATGAAATTGATCGGGCGATTTTATCTGCTATACCTAATAATCAAATTATACAATTTGCTCTAGAACGGTTGCGTCAACTCGTAAATTGCCAACAAGCGTTTTTGGTGTTATTCAATTTAGAAACCAAAACAGCTCAGGTGATTGAAAGTGGCACTGATGGCGTATTCCAGTCTGCTGAAGGTATGGCACTGCCAATGGAAGACTTTGCTACTACTGAAGTTTTACAGCAACGGCAAATTCGTTTGATTCAAGACATTGCTCAATTAGAGCAACGATCGCCAATTCTAGAGCAAATGCTGGCGGCAGGGTTACATAGTTGCTTAACAATTCCGATGCAGATTCGGGAAGCTTTGATAGGTGAGCTTCATCTTGCCAGCACTGAAGTTGAGGCTTTTAACAACGAAAATCGGCAGATGGCTTGTGAAGTCACAGAACAGTTAGCGATCGCCATTCAACAATCTCAACTCCGTCAACAACTGCAAGCTTATGCCGAAGAACTAGAGCATCGTGTTTTGGAACGCACTGCACAACTAGAAGAAAGTAATCAAGACTTGGAAGCTTTTAGTTACTCCGTTTCTCATGACTTACGCGCACCTTTACGCACTATACAAGGCTTTGCTCAGGCATTACAAGAAGACTACAGCAGCCAACTAGATTCTTTTGCACAAAACTACCTCAACTATATTAATGAAGGTGCCATGCAAATGGACGGCTTAATTACTGATTTGCTGTCTTATAGTCGTCTGAGTCGAAGCCAAATCGAAATTCAACCTGTTGACTTAGCTGTTGTAGTTAACGAAGCACTCAAAAAATTACAAGAACAAATCCAAGAACAACAGGCTCAAGTTACAGTTGACATTCCTTTAGTGCAGGTAATGGGTCACTATCCTACACTGATGCAAGCGGTGATAAATTTGATTAGCAACGCGCTCAAGTTTGTCCAACCAGGCGTATTACCTTTAATACACATTTACTCCCAGGAGTATATTCAAGAGGGTAAAAGTTGGATCAAATTGTGGATAGTTGACAATGGTATCGGCATTGCACCAGAACATCAGGAACGTATTTTCCAAGTATTTGAACGACTACATGGTATAGAAGTTTACCTAGGTACAGGTATTGGGTTAGCCATTATACGTAAAGCTCTAGAAAAAATGGGTGGTTTCTCTGGTGTAGAATCACAGTTAGGTCAAGGTAGTCGCTTCTTTTTTACTTTGCCAAAAGCTGTTTTGGAGAACAACTACATTAGCTCTTAATACTTGGGAGAGAAGACAAAGATTTGAGAATTGTTTAGGTTTAATACAGGTGAATCCTCAGTGTTTTTGGGAGTTGAGATATATCTAAAGTGAATTCTAAACAAAGTTTAGATAACACAACTTTATGTTAAGAAGTTACACCGATAAACAGCCAAGTAGGTGCAAAATCTCAATTAGTTAGGAGAAGTTGCTGGGATATGAAATTGCTATTAACTACAAGTAGGAAATGAATTCTTTGCAGACACAGGACACAATTTTACTAGTCGAGGATAATTCAAGAGATATTCTCCTGATCCAAAGAGCTTTCCGCAAAGCTGGGATTCTTAACCCACTTCAAGTAGTGAACGATGGAGATGCAGCTGTGCTTTACCTATCTGGAGAGGAACCTTATAGCAAACGTAGTCATTATCCTTTACCAGCACTAATATTACTCGATCTGAAACTTCCGCGCCGCTCTGGGGCTGAGGTTTTGATATGGTTACGGCAGCAACCTATACTCAAGCGGATGCCAGTCGTGGTTCTGACTTCTTCGCGGGAATATGCTGATGTTAATCATCTTTATGACTTAGGTGTTAACGCTTATATGGTCAAACCTGTTACTTTCAATAATTTAGTCGAAATTATCGATATTCTTAACCGACATTGGATAGTTTTTAATGAAAAGCCACAATTTGAAATTCCGTAAATTATCTTTATAAGCTTGCATATTAACTTTAAAAACCTGACGTTGAAATGGTATTACACATCCTTCTAATAGACGATAATCCTCACGATCGCTTGTTAGCAATTCACGCATTGGAACAAGAGTTTGCCGATCTTCAGATTAAGCAAGTTATTCGTCCAGAAGAGCTAAAAGAGGCGTTGTCAACAGGGAATTTTGATGTAGTAATTACTGACTATCAACTGCGATGGAGTGATGGTATAACTGTTCTGCAAAAATTTAAAAGCCGTTATCCCGAACTGCCGGTAGTGATGTTCACTAATAGTGGTTCAGAAGAAATTTCTGTAGAGGCAATGAAGGCAGGGTTAGACGATTACGTGCTTAAGTCTGCGCGTCATTATATGCGCTTACCTATAGCGGTACGTTTAGCAGTAGAACGGGCTGCAACTAAACGTAAAGTTCAAGGTCTAGAATTGCGCTTTCAAACCCTGCTAGATCAACTAAATGTAGGAGTTTATCGTCTGGCAACAGATGATGTTCTATTAGAAAGTAATGGTGCATTTCTGAATCTGTTGGGTATAAATTCCTTGAATAGAATTCTAGAAAGCCACACCCTTGAGCCTTACTTTCAGCCAGGAGATTATGCCAAACTCTTACAAGAACTCAAGCAAACTGGCGATTCACCCGAACGCGAAGTACTTTTACGGCGTGCAGATGGCAATGAAATTTGGGTGCGAATTAGTCAGACTTTGAGCGCCAACAATGAGATTACAGTAATTGATGGCATCATTGAGGACATTACAGCACGTAAGCAGGCAGAGCAACAGCGAGAACAATTGCTGCAACTAGAACAAGCTGCACGAACAGAAGCAGAAGCAGCTAACCGAATTAAAGATGAATTTCTTAGCGTCTTATCTCATGAGTTGCGATCGCCGCTTAATCCCATACTCGGTTGGTGTAGGCTACTTACTGACCACCAGTTAAACGAGTCCAAGAAAACTGAAGCTATAGCCATTATTGAGCGCAATGCAAAATTGTTGGCTCAGATGATAGAAGACCTTTTAAATATTTCTCAAATTCTGCAAGGTAAACTCAGCCTGAATATTTACTCTGTAGATTTAGTATCTATAATTTTGCTAGCACTAGAGAGTGTTCAGTTAGCAGCCCAAGCTAAAAACATTCAACTGCACAGTATTTTAACACCGAATGTATGTTTTGTTTTGGGAGATCCGACTCGTTTACAGCAAGTATTTTGGAATTTGCTGTTTAATGCTATCAAGTTCACACCTGCTGGTGGTTCTGTAGAAGTTCGCTTAAAGCAAGTTGATACACAAGTCCAGATACAAGTCACCGACACAGGCCAAGGAATTAGCCACGACTTTTTACCTTACGTGTTTGATAAATTCCGTCAAGCAGATAGCAAGACTACTAGAAGCTTTGGTGGATTGGGAATGGGGCTGGCAATTGTCAAACATCTCGTAGAGTTGCATGGTGGTCAAGTTTGGGCAGAAAGTCCTGGTGAAGGACGAGGTAGTACTTTTACTGTCAGACTACCATTAATGACAATGCAGACTCAAACAAATACAAACATTAAAGAGCTTGATAATCAACTAAATTTAAGTGGTATCCGAGTCTTACTAGTAGATGATGAAGTTGATTCTAAGGAATTAGCTTATTTTATACTTCAAGAGCATGGAGCAGAAGTAATAAGTGTAGGATCGCCATTTGAAGTTATTTCAACTTTGATGGATTTTCAGCCGGATGTATTAGTGTTAGATATTGGAATGCCCGAAATGGATGGCTATATGCTGCTGGAACAAATTAGAAGTTTGCCACCAGAGCAGGGAGGGCAAATTCCAGCGATCGCATTGACAGCTTATGCCGGAAAGGTGGATAAGCAACAAGCAATCTCAGCAGGGTTTCAAGCACACTTACCCAAGCCAGTAGACATTGCCCAGCTAGTAAAAGTTATTGCCGAACTTGTAAAGCCAACCTTTTAGTCACAACAGCTTCAGCACGGTTCTTTGGGGGAAAAGAAGGGTATTTTTACCAGAGATGGAGTTTGTTCGTAAGTAACGATATCTATTGGGTTTCAAATTCTTTGAGGACTAAGCCTGTGTAGCCGCGATTTCTAATCGCCTGGTATATTTGCAAATGTGATCGCCAAAGCTACTTTTGTGAAAGAACATAGGATAAAAACTTTGGCAATTAGTTGAAAAACTTATAGTAAGTCCTAATCTTATCGAGTTATTTGAGGATATTAAAATTAGCTGTTTTTAGTCAAGTCTTCAAACATAACAAATTCGTAGAATAGTTCAGAATCCTTCGTGCAAAATCAAAACAACTTAATTAAAATATTTATTTTTAAGAGATAATAAATTTCTATGATTCTGTAGTAGTTGGATTTAAAATCCTCAAAATCCAAAAGAGTCCAAATTATAATCCTCCTCGTACTTCAAGTACGAGGAGGATTAGATATCCCTAATTAGCAATGCTGATGATTGCAATTACGGCTATTGGCATCTAGCTGCAAGCTTGCAGACATATCATTAGATTCTGTGTAATTAAGCAACGATCTCAAAGTTTACAGTTCCTAATACAGGTGGTGTTGTGGATGCATCGTTATCAATGTTGGCAAACAGACTACCTGTGCCAAAGCCTGGTGATGTCAAGTTTTGATTAAAGTACAAATTGCCAGTTCCAAAGCTGTAAGTAATGATTCCAGAGCTAGTTGCGGCTGCTGCATCATTAGCTACTATCCTAATATCGGACAGATTGTTGAGTCCGACGAAAGTTGTCCGAGACAGAACAATTCTGTCAGAATTGCGGTTGAAGTCAGTAATTTCATCTACGCCTAAACTACCAGCACTAAATTGAGCGCCTGAGTTGAATACAAAGCGATCGCTACCACCACCGCCTGTTAGGATATCATTACCAGCGCCACCCCTTAAGACATCACTACCAGCATCACCATTAAGGACGTCATTGCCAGCGCCACCATAGAGGCTGTCACTGCCGTTACCACCAAAGCCGATTAATGGTGTAGTTGTGCCACTACCATCAAGAAAGTCATTTCCAGCACCGCCTGTAAAGCTGACTGCACTGACGCTAGTTCCCGCTAGGTTGTTAACATCAAGGATGTCATCGCCTCCGCCACCATTGATTTCAAAGCTCTCTGCGGTGTCTACAGTCAGGGTGAAAGGAACTAAGTTGAGCCGATCAAAGATTGCTCTTCCTTGGGCGTCTTGTTCCAGACGGAAGTTGTCTCCCGCAGCTGCGGCGCCGTTGACCTCAACCACGTCATCGCCAGCATTACCACTGATTCTGTCACTACCGTCACCGTTGTTCCAGATCAGTCGGTCGTTGCCTGCTCCGCCAGTGAAAGTATCGTTGCCACGATCTCCGATTATGGTATCGCTCCCGGCTCCACCGGATAGAAAGTCGATACCATCGCCACCTCGTAGCAAGTCATTTCCAGTTCCACCAATTAGGGTGTCATTTCCAGTTCCACCAATTAGGGTGTCATTACCAATTCCACCAGAGGCAGTTAATGGTGTAGATGTGCCACTACCATCAAGCGAGTCATTTCCAGCACCGCCTGTAAAGCTGACTGCATCAACGCTAGTTTCTGCCAAGTCGTTAACATCGAAGATGTCATCGCCTCCGCCACCATTGACTTCAAAGCTCTCTGCGGTGTCTACAGTCAGGGTGAAAGGAACTAAGTTGAGCCGATCAAAGATTGCTCTTCCTTGAGCATCTTGTTCCAGGCGGAAAGTGTCTCCCGCAGCTGCGGCACCGTTGACCTCAACCACGTCATCGCCAGTATTACCACTGATTCTGTCGCTACCGTCACCGTTGTTCCAGATGAGTCGGTCGTTACCTGTTCCGCCACTGAAAGTGTCGTTGCCACGATTTCCGATTAGGGTATCGCTCCCGGTTCCACCGAATAGAAAGTCGATACCATCGCCACCTTGTAAGAGATCATTGCCAGTGCCACCTCGTAAGGTATCATCACCAGCGCCACCATCGAGGGTGTCATTTCCACCTAAACCATTAAAGTTATCAGAAGCGGCATCACTAGTACCTATATCTGCTCTATTGGTTGGTCCTGGTCCTGGGGTCCAAATTACTGCCATGATTGATTCTCCTAATTCTGAATTTCTAAGTGAACAATGAGCTACTAGTAGTTCAGTTTTAAGAAAAGTATAAAAATACTAGTTTCTATTTATGAACTACAAAACTTAATAGCTTTTAGCTGCTAAGTATTACTCAGGGGTGTATTCCTTTTTATGCAGAATATTGGTTTTTGGAAAACTTCCTTACTATAAAACAATATGGTTAAGGTAAGGCTAAAAATCTGTTATCAAAGTCAATTTTTTAACGTAGACGCCACAGGCTTCTGCTAACGAGCAGCGTCTTGCAGAGAAGGCGCAGAGAGAAGAAATAAATGTTTAACACAAGGATATTATACTATGAAATTCGCAGACAGACCTTACTACATTCTGATTTTTTAGGTCATGCAAAGAAGAAGAATGGCTCGTAAATGCCTTTATTCAAAGGGCTTTCAGCTAATTGAATGATTTTAAATAAAGTTTAAACAATAGATGATAATTAAATAGTAACCCGTGCTTGTGCTGTAATTTTAGTGACAAACAATTAACTAATTAACAGTATTTATAAGTGAGTACTTATCTGTAAAATATAGTGAGGTTTTATCCATAGTATATAAAAATGTCAGCGATATAAACGCAAGTATGAATACCAATTCATACTTTTACTAAGGAAGGGTTTTTACTGAAGATTGAAGCATTCGTTTTTGCATTTACTCTCAAATGAGCATTTATTAAATGAGTAAAATGTAATACTTTAATTTGATTAAATATTTTTTTATAGAGTGAGTTCTAGTGGAGTGATATCATGTTCAGTAAATTACTTTTCATTGTCGAAGAACCCACCAAAGCTGTGCTTTATATCATGTTCGGCAGATTAGTTATAATTCCTGCATCTGTGCAAAAACTTAAAAACTCTTTTTCCCTTTGCCCCCTGCTCCCTGCCCCCTTGCGCTCTTAATGATAAGTCTTTAACCGGACACGATATTATATCCCTCCCCAGTTCCCCGTTTGCAGGCAGGGGTTGGGTGTGGGGTGTCAAGATATGCAGCGATATAACGATATAATAAGTAGTCAACCGAATTTGATATGAAGCGCCACTGAACGCATCACTTTATCGTTGCAAAGTACCTAGAGGTCAATAACCCGCAACTTGGGTTGATGATTAATATTTGATGTTTTTATGGAGCGGTTATAAAATTCTTGGCATTTTCTCATTCCCTGGCTGACAACCAGAGAATGAGAGAAACTAACTTGCGGCTAAATTGCCCCAGCCCACGTAGGGTAATTTTGCAGCCGTTACCCGAACTTGGTCAGCATTCGCCACCAACTGACCGCAAGCGTCCCAAGTCCCAGAAATAAATGTGCTTCTTGTGCCTTCACCGATCGCAACTGGGGCAGTGTAATCACCAATTTGCACTTGCAAGGTTTCCAAATTCACTGTCACGCCAGCTTGGGGATTGGCAGCCACTAACTCTTGCAGTTGTTTAACAGTAACAGCATCGGCACTCACACAAGGTATGCCCATTGCCACACAGTTACCGAAAAAGATTTCGGCGAAGCTTTCACCGATTAAAGCTTGGATTCCCCATTTTGCGATCGCTTGGGGTGCATGTTCCCGTGATGAACCACAGCCAAAGTTGCGGTTGACTATTAAAATATTTGCGCCTTGGTACTGGGGTTGGTCAAAGGGATGTTCACCTTTAAGTGCTGTCCGGTCATCAATAAATGCACCTTCACCTAACCCATCAAAGGTAACGGCTTTCAAATATCGCGCGGGAATGATGCGATCGGTATCTATATCATTGCCCACTAAGGGTATACCGCGCCCTGAAACTGTTTTAACTTCACTTACCATAAACTTTATTTACCTATCATTTCAATGACAGCCTGTTAATTTCTCCAAATGACCAATGACAAATGACAAAAAAATTACAGCAACTCACGCACATCAGAAACTTCGCCTTTAATCGCAGCAGTGGCAACCATCGCCGGACTCATTAACAATGTCCGACCGGAAGAGGAACCCTGTCTTCCTTTAAAGTTGCGGTTGGAGGAGGAGGCGCTGATTTGTCTTCCTTGTAGTTTATCGGAGTTCATGGCTAGGCACATAGAACATCCCGGTTCACGCCATTCAAATCCGGCTTCTTGAAAGATTTTATCCAGTCCTTCAGCTTCCGCTTCTTCCTTAACCCTTTCAGAACCAGGGACAACGAAGGCTTTGATTCCCTCTGCAACGTGGCGACCTTTGGCGATTTTTGCAGCTTCTCGTAAATCGCTAATTCTGCCGTTGGTGCAACTCCCAATAAAGCAGACATCTATTTTAGTGCCCTTGATCGGTTGACCAGGATATAAATCCATGTAGCGGTAAGCTTCTTCGGCAATAAATCGATCTTCTTCCAGCAGTTCTTCCGGTTGAGGCACTGACTGGTTGACACCGATACCTTGACCGGGAGTAATCCCCCAAGTAACGGTAGGAGGAATTTCCGCAGCGTCGAATATCACCACATTATCGTACTGGGCATCAGCATCGCTTTTAATGGAATCCCACCAAGCCACTGCTTTATCCCAATCTGCACTTTTGGGTGCAAAATCTCTGCCTTTGAGGTAATCGTAGGTGACTTGATCTGGATTGACATAGCCGCATCTAGCACCGCCTTCGATCGCCATATTGCAGACAGTCATCCTCTCTTCCATATTCATTTGCTCAAATGTCGTACCGGCAAATTCGTAAGCATAGCCCACGCCACCTTTAACACCAAGGGTGCGGATGATATGCAATATGACATCTTTGGCGTAAACACCAGGGTTGAGAGTGCCGTTAACTTCGATTCTGCGGACTTTCAGTTTTGATAGGGCAAGCGTTTGGGAAGCGAGAACATCCCGGACTTGGCTAGTACCAATACCAAATGCGATCGCACCAAATGCCCCATGACTAGAAGTGTGGCTATCTCCACAAGCGATCGTCATTCCTGGCTGAGTCAGCCCAAGTTCTGGAGCGATTACATGAACTATACCCTGACTACCAGAACCGATATTGTAAAAAGTTATGTTATTTTCTTGACAGTTATTTTCAAGCGCCTGAATCATTTCCTCTGCCAAGCTATCCACAAAAGGACGCGCCTGGTTTTCTGTCGGCACAATATGATCGACTGTGGCGACGGTACGCTCTGGAAATAATACTTTTAGACCCCTCTCGCGTAACATAGCAAAGGCTTGAGGACTGGTGACTTCATGAATTAGGTGAAGCCCGATAAATAGTTGCGTCAGTCCTGAGGGAAGTGTACCAACGGTGTGTAAGTCCCAAACTTTATCAAACAGGGTACCTTTGCTCATACGTCAATCAATATTTAAAGAGTCCGGTCTTAAATAGTATCAAAAAAAAGTCTCGGTTTTTGTAGATCACTTAATATTACTTACAGCTTTGTACTCTTATTTCTCTGTGCCGCGCCAGTTGCTACAACGGGGGGAACCCCCCTTCGGGTGACGCTCCTAACGTCGCTACCGCTACGCTAACACCAGTCGCCTACGGCGCTGGATTCACCGCAACGCACTGGCTTCTCTGCGCCTCTGTGGTTTTATTCTTCTTTAATGAACCGCAGAGACGCAGAGAACACAGAGGAAGAGAGAAGAGAGGTAAAAGCGAAAATTCTCTGAAATATTGAGATGCAAAGGTGTAAATAACTTTATCCTTTTGAACAAGGATATGTTAAAGACAATACGAGATAATTGCACTACCAGCCTTATGTCCATAGATTTACGGGAATTTTATCAGGCTAGTGATCCCAGCAGAACTCTGTTTGTCAACAATAGCTCTGATGGCAAGTATTACATAGATTTTTCCTCAGTCCGAGGTGGTGATATTCTTGGCAAGCTGAAGCAAAAAATTACTTTTTTTAAGCCGAATGAACCCACTTGCACGTTATTTACTGGGCATATTGGTTGTGGGAAATCGACAGAACTATTACGGTTACAGGCAGAACTGGAAAAGTTAGGCTTCCATGTGGTCTATTTTGAGTCCAGTGATGACTTGGAAATGACTGATGTCGATATTGCTGATGTGCTGCTAGCGATCGCTCGGCGGGTGAGTCAAAGTCTGGATAAAATTACCTTGGGGGAACCTAACAAGTTTAATGAGTTGCTGCAAGGTGCTTGGAGGGTCTTAAACTCCGAGGTGACGGGAGTAAAAGTAAAGGTTCCCAACGTCGGTGATTTTGGTGTCACCTCTGAAAAAGAAAAATTGTCTCTGTCTGTGGGCATTGGTGAAATCACTACCAAGATGAAAAATGACCCAACGCTGCGAGAAAAACTCAATCAGTATTTAGCACCGCGAAAAACTAAGCTGTTGGAAGCGATTAATCAAGAATTATTGGAACCTGCCGTGGCTAAACTCAAACAGCAGGGTAAAAATGGTCTAGTGGTAATTGTCGATAATCTTGACCGCATAGATAATCGTGCCAAACCTTGGGGTCGTCCGCAACAGGAATATTTATTTGTCGATCAGGGTGAGTTTTTGACAAGGCTGAATTGTCATCTACTCTACACCATGCCCTTGGCTTTGAAGTTTTCCAACGATTACGGAATGCTAACCCAGCGTTTCCCAGAAGATCCCAAGGTGTTACCAATGGTACCTGTACAAAAGACTGATGGCAGTGTTCATGTAGAGGGAATGGCACTCATGCAGCAAATGGTACTTGCTAGAGCTTTTCCTGATTTGACACCAGAGGAGCGTTTAAATAAAGTTACCGAAATTTTTGATAGTGCTGCTAGCCTAGAACGCTTATGTAAAATGAGCGGTGGTCATGTGCGGGATGTGCTGAGGTTGCTGAACACCTGGATTATGGAAGAAATGAGTCTTCCCCTAACCCGTGAAACCTTAGAGCAAGTTATTCGTTCTCGGCGGAATGAAATAATGTTGCCGATTTCTGATGATGAGTGGCAATTGTTACGTCATGTCAAGGAAAGGAAAAAGGTCAGTGATGACTAAGGATATCAAAAACTGATTCGCAGTCGGTTTGTCTTTGAATATCGGGATGGTGGCGAGTCTTGGTTTGATGTTAATCCGGTTTTGGCAGAAGCGAGAGAACTACAGTGAGGAATCAGGGAACCGATGAATAATTAGATTATGAAATCAGAAACCAAAAATGTTTTGTTAAAAGCTTATGCACAATTGCACCAAATCACAGAAGAATTGTAATCAGCCTCAGATAAAGCCATAGAAAACAACGATTTTGAGGACGCTAGCTTACTAGCTAGTAGAGCAGATAGACTTTATGAGGAGATAGAAAATTTAGAGATTGTAATTTCAGAACAGGAGGAAATATGAAAACAATCCAAGAGTTAAAGACTCGTATTCAAGAACTCAATAAACAAGCTGTTGAATTTAGTAGAAAAGCATCTGAAGTATGCTTAACTGACCGTCAGCAAGCCAAGTATTTTAGACAGCAGGCAAGAGAAGCTAGCAAACGCACTCAAGTATTGATACAGGAATTAAAACGCCAGGAAGTTTAATTTGTAGTCTTTAATCTTTCCTCTGCCTCCTACACTCTAGATTTACGTCAGCTTATGACTTATGACAGACTCGCAACCATCACAAGATGACCATGTAAACAGCAATGTCTACGACGGGCTACGCTTACGCTCTCTGAAACAATTAGCTTGGGCGATCGAATCCTCCGTGGGACAGTTTAAGCTAATTTTGGTACGGTGTAATTATGCTAGCTTGCGCGATCGCTTAATCTCCAGATTGCGAGAAATTTGTCAAGTCAAAATTCGTGTCTTGGCAGTGCAGCAATCAAACAGAACTCTTTATACTGCGATTCAGGAAGAATTTAGCGCAGAAATACCAGCCTGTGTGATGGTTGTGGGTTTGGAATCAGTGCAGAATTTATCTGTGATGTTAACTTCTGCAAATCAGGTGCGGGAGGAGTTTCGCAAGAATTTTGCTTTTCCCTTAGTGTTGTGGATTGACGATGAAATCTACAAGCAACTAATACAGCTTGCGCCAGATTTGGAAAGTTGGGCAACTACGAGAGATTTTGCCATATCAACACAGGAATTAGTAGATTTTATCATCGAAACCGCTAATCAATGGTTTAGTAATAACTTAAAATTTAGCGTAGATGAATATCTTAAACTGGAAAATGAGTTAGAAGCGGCGCAAAGATTCGGTAGTAATGCGTGTTGACACCAGCTGGGTGGAAGAGTTGGGGAGACTTTTGGGAAATGGGGGAGATGAGGGCAGGGGGCAGGGGGCAGGAGCAGGCAAGAAGGGGATGAGGGGGAGTTAGAACTTCAAGTTTCGACCTCTGAACTCGGAAGTTCGACTTCTGAACTCGGACGTTCGACCTTTGAACTCGGAAGTTCGACCTCTGAACTCGGAAGTTCGACTTCTGAACTCGGACGTTCGACCTTTGAACTCGGAACTTCGACCTCTGAACTCGGACGTTCGACCTTTGAACTCGGAACTTCGACCTCTGAACTCGGAACTTCGACCTCAGAGGCTCAACGTTCAGCCTTTGAACTCGGAACTCCGCAATATTTAATATCCAGACTGAAAGAAAACGAACAGCGCAACCTCCGCACGGTGTTAATTTTTGATCAATTTGAGGAATTTTTCTTTGTTTACACCGAACCTGCACAAAGGAAGCAATTCTTTGAGTTTCTGGGAGAGTGTCTGAATGTTCTATCGGTGAAAGTTATCTTATCGCTGCGGGTAGATTACATCCATTACTTGCTAGAGTGCAATGATTTGTCCAGCCTCAAGATTATTGGCAATGACATTCTCAGTAATAATGTGCTTTACAAGTTGGGGAATTTCTCGCGTGCTGATGCGAAGTCAATTATTCAGCGTTTAACTGAAAATACTAGTTTCCGCTTGGAATGTGCTTTAGTTCAACAACTGGTGCAAGATTTAGCCGGGGAATTGGGTGAAGTTCGTCCCATTGAGTTGCAGGTTGTGGGGGCGCAACTGCAAACGAAGAATATTACAACTCTGGCAGAATATCGCAAGGGTGGCACTAAAGACGAATTGGTTAAGCGTTATTTGGATGAAGTTGTTAATGATTGCGGTGAAGAAAATCAGCAAGCAGCAGACATATTACTGTATTTACTGACGGATGACAAAGGAACTCGCCCCCTAAAGACTCGTGCTGAATTGGAACGCGATTTACTCCCGTACTTCTCGGAGATCCCCCCAACCCCCCTTAAAAAGGGGGGCTTAATTTCTTCAACCCCCTTTTTAAGGGGGTCGCCGCAGGCGGGGGGATCAGAAACTAGGGCAAAACAAGCTTTTGAAATCAGTAAATTAGATTTAGTGTTAGAGATTTTTGTCCAATCTGGCTTGGTGGTTTTGCTACCAGAAAACCCGGCTGACCGTTATCAACTGGTACATGACTACATCGCCGCCTTTATCCGCCAGCAACAAGAACCGAAGTTAAAGCAGGTAATGGCGGAACTGGAAAAGGAACGAGAACAAAGAAAACTGAGTGACACGAAACTGAATAACTTTCTCAAACGCGCCCTTTTTGGTTCCGTAGCCGCAGGATTAGTATTAGCTGGGCTAGCAGGGTTATCATGGCGATCGGCACTAGAGGCAAATGAGCAAAGAAAACAAGCCGATATTAATGAAATGAACGCCCTGAATAATTCTTCAGAAGCCTTTTTTGTCTCTGGACAACATCCAGATGCTTTAATAGCAGCCTTAAAAGCAAGTGAAAAACTCAAACGCACACCTTCGGCGCTAGAAAGAAGCGATACCCGAATGCGAACTGTGGCAACTTTACAGCAAGCGGTTTACTTAAAGCCAAATGAAAGGAAAGAAAATCGAGCGTTCGAGGTAAATACTTTAGAAGGGCATAGCAGTAGGGTCTATAGCGTCGGATTCAGCCCTGATGGCAAGACACTGGCTTCTGGCAGTGAAGACAAGACCGTGATTTTATGGGACTTGGATTTCAATGGTTTATTACTTAGTGGTTGCAACTTGCTCAATAATTACCTCATTGCCCATCCTGAAGTGTTAGAAGAGTTGCAATCATGCCAAAGTCCATTGCAGTTGGCGCAAGGGGCGACAGTGTTAGTCATCCAAGGTGAGAAGTTAGCGCGAAATGATGATATTGATGGCGCTATTGAAAAGTTCAACAAAGCACAGCAGTGGGATAATAAATTAAAGTTTGATTCCCAGCCGAGAGCGAAAGAGTTCGCTAACAAAGGCAAGGTTGAACGCTTAGTTAATGAAGGAAATAGCCGCTTGGAAGAGAAAAAGTTTAAGGAAGCGTTAGCGGCTTACACCGCAGCCCTCAAATTTGATCCAAAAGCCGAAATTCCTACAAGTTCTTGGAATAGACTATGCAGGGACGGGAGTCTGCAAAAACAAGCCGCCGATGTTTTACCAGCCTGTGAAAAAGCCGTTGCCCTTGCACGTGAAGATGGCAACATTCGTGATAGTCGTGGCTTGGCTAGGGCGCTGACAGGCGACACCCAAGGGGCGATTGAGGACTTTGAAGCATACATCGCCCAGATTGACGATAAAAATAGTAAAGCACAACGGCAGCGCTGGGTAAAAGATTTACGGGCAGGGAAGAATCCGTTTACAGATGCAGAGCTTAAAAACCTACAGAATTAGGTAATTGAGCATAGCGGCTTGCCGCAGGCTACCGCAAAGTACTGGCTTTGGGCGCAAAGGGAAGAAAGAAGAAAGAGATATATAATTTTCACAAATGATTTAGGATTGCTATATGAGTCTATATTGTCTAGTTCACGGTGCCTTCCAAGCCACTTGGTGTTGGGATTTGCTAACTCCCTATTTAGAAGCACAGGGTCACAAAACCATAGCAATGGATTTGCCAATTGAAAATGCATCTGCTACTTTGTCCCAATTTGCAGATGTAATAATTCAAGCACTGCCAAAAACTGATGATATTGTCCTAGTCGGTCACTCAATGGCTGGTACAATAATTCCCTTAATTGCAGAAGCGGTAAAAGTCCGTCAACTAGTATTTGTGGCTGCGCTGATACCTTATCCGGGAATCAGTACACTCGATCAATTTTCTCATCGTCTTGATGCTGATACGCTTAAATCATTCAATTACCAGCCAAAAGAGCCAAGTAAACTCGAACAGTTCCACAATGAACCTGAGATGTTTGAACCAGCTTCCGTAGGCAAAGATTATTCAGACGAAGCAGTATTAAAAGATTTTTTCTATCATGATTGTCAACCAGATGTAGCACAGTGGGCAATCTCGAAAAGTCGTTCGCAACAATCTATGGCATATATTTTTGAAACGAATCCTCTAAAAGCTTTGCCGCATATTGAGCGTAAATATATTGTTTGTACCGATGACCGAATATTGTCTCCTACATGGTCACGCTACGCTGCACGCAAGCGCTTAGGAGTCGATGCCATTGAGCTACCTTCTGGACATTGCCCGCATCTGTCTTGTCCTGACCTTCTTGCTTCAGTATTAACTACTGATTAATTGTTTTACGAGAGTCTAGTTATTTCTTATGCCCTATCGGCAAGAGCAAGTATTCTCTATTCTGAAGATATGGAAGATGGGTTAGTAGTAGCTGGTCAATTAAATATTGCGAATCAATTTAAAAAAGACTAGAAACCACATATAAGTTGTTTCTAGCCTTAATTGAGTTAATGGGCAGTACCAGACTCGAACTGATGACATCCTGCTTGTAAGGCAGGCGCTCTACCAACTGAGCTAACCGCCCGTTTGACTAATCCTTAATTAATATAGCAAAAGATTTCGCATTGCGCTAGTAGTTTTAAGAAATTCTTTTTTTCTCTTATACTGACTCAGTATTCTGTTACTCAGAGAGGAAGGATTTAAGATGCCCTCTGGCCGAACGCACGATCGCATTACTATGTATGCTCTGCCGTTCGTGGCGGGTGTTACTTTGTGGCAGACTCGCAGTAGTAATGCAACTTTGTTGGTTGCAGGCGGGTTTCTATTTGGAGGGCTGATGTTTGGCCCCGATTTGGATATTTACTCTGTGCAATTTCAACGCTGGGGTTTCTTGCGCTGGATTTGGCTGCCTTATCAAAAAAGTCTGCGACATCGTTCTTTTTTATCTCACGGGCCGATTATTGGCACGATTCTGCGAATACTTTATCTCGGCTGTTTGCTAGCTATCTCGGCAATTTTGGTTTTGGCGATCGCTGGAAGGTTATGGAATCTGAGCTTTACTTGGCAGGATTTGGGTGGAACTGTGGGGCGATCGCTCGTGCAATACGATACTGAATATATTGCTCTGTTTTTAGGGCTGGAACTCGGTGCAATGAGTCATTCTCTCAGCGATTGGAGTGGTTCGGCATACAAGCGCTTTCAAAAACAGGGGGTTCGGGGGTTGCTTCCTAGTGACAAAATTAAGAAGCGTAAAGTTACAAGTCGCAGTCGTCGGCCAAAATTGAAAAAATAATTTTTTAAACGCAAAGGGACGCTGAGGGAAGCGCAGAGGTATGGAAAATCAAAATGAGAGTTTGGCGGCGTTGCAGGAATTGATTGAGGTGGTGGCAAAATTGCGATCGCCTGATGGTGGTTGTCCGTGGGATTTGGCCCAAACTCCTGAAACGCTGACGCCTTATGTGATCGAGGAAGCTTATGAGGTGGTGGATGCAATTAAGAGTGGCGATAAAAGTGCGATCGCAGAAGAGTTAGGTGATTTATTATTACAGGTGGTATTGCAAGCCCAAATTGCTAGCGAATCTGGACAATTTTCCCTAAAAGAAATAACTCAGGGGATTTCCCAAAAGTTGATTCGCCGTCATCCCCATGTTTTTGGTGATGTTTCAGTGACAAGTGTGGATGAGGTGCAGCAAAATTGGGAACAAATCAAAGCTGCGGAAAAAGGCGGAGCATCTCCAGAGGCGCAAAAACTTAGTGCTAAACTCGGTCGTTATGGGCGCACTCTTCCCCCACTGACGGCGGCGATGAAAATTTCTCAAAAGGCTGCGGCTATCGGGTTTGAATGGGAAAATATTCAGGGCGTTTGGGATAAGTTTCATGAAGAATTGGGGGAGTTTCAACAGGCTTTAGCTGAGGAAACACCAGAACGGCAAGAAGCAGAATTAGGCGATTTACTGTTTGCAGTTATTCAGCTAGCCCGTTGGCATAATCTTGACCCTAGTGCTGCTTTGCAAGGCACAAATCAGCGATTTGTCCAGCGATTAGAAAAAATGGAGGCAGTTGTTGACCGCCCCCTCTCTGATTACAGTTTAGATGAGTTAGAAAAGTTATGGCAACAGGCAAAAGCCCAACTTGCCAAAGAAAGTTGATGAGTAATTAAGCTCATCCACTCCTAAAAGGGGATGGGATTTCACGTTGACGGTTGACGGTTAACAGTCAACCGTCAACGGCGTCGGGGCGTTTCTCATCCCATCTTTAAAAAGAGTGGTTTTCCCGAGGTCTTTTTATAACTACAATTTGATAGTAACCGTCTTAACTTCGGTATATTGCTGCAAGCCATATTTCCCTAGTTCTCGACCAGTACCAGATTGCTTAAATCTACCGAGGGGCGCAGCAGCACTGCCCTTGGTTAAAGAATATGGCATCGTGGAAACTTGCGATCGCAGCATCCATGTCAGCATCAGCAAAGACGATGTTGGGACTTTTACCACCCAATTCCAATTACCCACTCATTGTTTATCAGCAACTGGGTTGGGCCAATCTTGACCTGTTGTCCTGGTACTCTTGCTGTCTAATGAGGGTTTCAGCTTATCCCAAACTCAGGTTAATAAAGTAAATACATCAGTAGCGCTTAAGGTGCTACTTTTTCCCGAAACTGGTTACCAGGAAAACCATTGATGATGCAGTATTGAAATTCTGCTACAGCCAGTTATTTACTCACTTCTGAAAAAATGTTGTACTACATTCCGTAAAATCTCATAATCAAGCTGTATCTAACATAAAGCCTCGTTTTCATCAGCCCAGCCATACCCGAGGATTTCTCCAATCAAAACTTGACTGGTGCAAACTTTAGACAAACGATACCGGAGTAAGAGTAAAAAAAGTATGCAAGATTGACAATTTCTAACTTTTAACACCATTTTCCGAAAATCATGATCAGTTACCTTCACTTTGTTAGCTGCAACGCATGAGCAAGAAGAGACAAACGCTCAAAGCCACTCCCAAAGGTTTAGAACAAGCTGAGAAAGCTCTCAAAAGATTGCATGGAACACAATTAAGTTTTGCTAATTACTTAGCAGGTGTAGTCGGTCGCAGTACTATTCAAAAATTTTTTCAAGGACAGGAAATTAAAGTTGACAAGTTTAAAGAAATTTGTAAAGCACTAACGCTTGAGTCTGATTGGGAAGTAATCGCAGGTTTGACCAATTTTCCTGACCAATTTGATTTCCCAGATAATCAGCCACCCAAAAATGGAAATTTACAGAGAAACGATGGCTCAGTCTAGTACGTTACGGCATAAATAGAGCAACGATTGAAAATCCTCAAAGAGCTTATTCTATAGTACTTTTGACTTTTGACTTTCGACATTTGACTTCCGTCTTGCGGTACTACGCTCCTCTTCCAAGCAGGGGCTTATGACAAAATTAACCCCATATACTACTTATTGCTTACGTTTAGAGCTTAGAGGATGTTTGAAAAGTCCTTTTGTTGGTATCAAAAATTTTAGATCCCTCTAAATCTCCCGATAAATTGGGAGACTTTGATTCCGGTCCCCCTCTTTTTAAGGGGGGTTAGGGGGGATCTGAAAGTGCCTAAAGTCACAGCGGAACACTTTTCAAACAACCTCTTAGAGATATTACTTGTAATTAAGCAATTGGAGCATTATCTAATCAGCCAAGTTGCGGGTTATTACGCAAACGAGATACAGCAAAATATAAAGAATACATCAAGCTCAGGGCTTGTATAGTAAGTAAGTAAGCGAGAATAAATCAAACTATATTAAGTAATATAAAATATCTTGAAATTAGCTTGTAGGTAAGAATTTAGCCCTGATTTTAGCACTAAAATTATCATTGTAAATCTTTAATTATTTACGCCGATCTACTTAGATTTATTAGCCATAACATAAAGATTCTGCAAAAATCTTTATTGGAATATAGACATACAAACAAGTTTTCGGTATTTAATTATTATCAGGTTATTTGGATGTTTCCTATTTTCAAGTGTCGAATAATAGATTATTTTTCTTTATTAACACTCTTAAAGAATGTTTTAAAATTTCCGAAGCGTATAATTTTGCACTTCTTACTTAAAACAACTGCAAGAAAAAATTTAGGTTTCAGCCATATACTGAGATGTTTTTTGTGTTGGCATTTGAAAGTAAAAGACTTGAGTGCCAATGGGTACTAACACCGACGCCGATGATTTTAGCAGTTCACGCACAGGCGACTACCTAACTATTTAGGTCATCTGCAAAAGCCCACGAAAAATCTAACCCCCTTCCCGATAGCAGAAGCAGAAAATTCAAAATTTCTCTTCTTCTATGAGAAAGATTTTCCAAATTCCGTAAAAGTCTGGTATAAAACGACCCAGAGTCGTAATATTTTACACCGCCAAAAACATTGGAGTAACCTCAGTGTCTATATTTACCGTTACTAACGCCAAGAACAGTGATACAGGTTCACTGCGGCAAGCAATTCTAGATGCTAATGCCTTAGCAGGAAAAGACATCATCAATTTTGGTGGGCTGTTTAATGATGGACTCGCTCATACCATCAGTTTGAGTGGTAGTAGTCTGAGTATCACAGATGACCTGACTATTCAACGCACAAATCCAGACTTACTAACTATTAGTAGTGATAGTGCTTCTCGGGTTTTTGACATTGGCAATGGTGTAACAGCTGCAATCAGCGGGCTGAATATTACCAATAGCTACAAAAAGGCTGGAGGAGGCGGTGCCATATCTAATGAAGGCATCTTTGACTTGAGCAACAGTACTATCACTGGCAACACTGCGGAATACGGCAGTGGTATCTTCAACTCTGGCACCCTATCGGTAAGCAACAGCACCATTACTGGCAACTCGGCAACGAACAATGGTGGCGGCATTTTCAATTCTGGTACCCTATCGGTGGATAAAAGCACCATCGCTGACAACAACGCCAACCAGGGTGGCGGTATCTTCAACTATATATTTAAGGAAGACGGCAGCCCCAATATCGGTATTGTTACTGTGAGTAACAGCACGATCAGGGACAACACTGCGGAATACGGCGGTGGCGGCATTTATGGTTACGAATTTGGCACCATAAATGTGAGTAACAGCCTCATCAAGGGTAATAGTGTCAACTTCCGATCCAGCTATTACGGTGGCGGCGGCATCTTCAGCTCTGGCATTCTATCAGTGGATAAAAGCAGCATCACTGGCAACACTGCGGAATACGGCGGCGGTATCTATGGGATCTATGAAGGCGCTATAACCGTGAGTAAAAGCAGTATTACTGGCAATCACGCCAGCAACGGCGGCGGCATCTACAGTAGTGTTACTCTCACAGTGGATGAAAGCAGCATCACTGGCAACACTGCGGAATACGGCGGCGGTATCTATGATGGCGGTGGTGTCTTTGACGGTATCAGTCTTAACGAGGGTAATGGCATTATAACCGTGAGTAACAGCACCATTACTGGCAACACTGCGGAATCCGGCGGCGGTATCTATATTGGCGGCACTACAATCGGTGGCACTACAATCGGTGGCACTATAACTGTGAGTAGCAGCACCATCACTGGCAACTCAGCGACAAACAACGGCGGCGGGGTTTACAGCGAAGGTACTATAACCGTTAGTAACAGCACCATTAATGACAACTCGGCAACAAATAACGGTGGCGGCATCTATAACGCAGGGGAGATCATCTTTGGTTACCGTGGCCCAGATGTACTAATATATGGCAGCGTTACGGTGAAAAATAGTACCATCAGTGACAATAATGCATCTACTGGAGGCGGCATTTATAACGCAGGCAGCCTATCCGTGAGTAAAAGCACCATCAGTAATAACTATGCCAACGATGAAGGCGGCGGCATCTATAATTATAATTCTGATCCGGGAGACGGCTACAATTTTGGCATCCTTGCCGTGAGTTATAGCACCATTAGCGGCAATCAGGCACATCTTGGCGGTGGCATCTATAATGATGCCACCCTAACAGTGGGCAATAGCACTATCAAACACAATAAAGCCTTCGGGATTGAACTCATCTCTGGTAGTTACGAGCCTGGGCATGGTGGTGGCATTTTCAACTCTAGCCCTGGTAATGCCACACTAGACTACAGCAGCATCGTTTCTAACTTTGAGATCCTACAACAGGATTCAACTAAGGTTATCAAGCTTGATAATCTCGTTGGTAAATTCATTACCAAAGGCTCATTCATGAAAGTTGAAAACAATAGCGCCCGGGCTTAAAGCTCAGTTAATGTCTTGATAGAGGAGTCGCACAAAAGCCTACACTTACCCGTTCGCGTAGCGTCTCGCAGAGAAGGAAAGTGTAGGAGATGTCACAGCTTGGATGGACTGAGAAATGCTTTGACAGCACACTAGCTAGCTGCTCAATAACATAATCAAGAGCACTCCCAGGATAATTGATCCACCGCCAAGGATGAATGACCAGAAGCGATGGTAACTGTTGACAATAGTGCCATTTTCACTTTGGAGTTGAATCAAATCCATCCAAGGTGCAACGCCTCGACGGAACCAACCCACAGCCCCAACTTGTTCACCAATCAAGCTTTGGACTCTCTTCATTCCAAACAGGAAATTGCCGATGGGGCCAAAGCGTGAGGCGTAGTGGAGATAAAGCATCCCACTACGATCCTGAATTTTTAAATCGGAACCAAACTTATAACCAGCGTCGCCACGACCAATTAGTAGACCTTCAAGTTTTGCTGGTTGTCCACGCAACGGACTGGCGTAAGGGTCTGACATCAGGGTGAGAATATCGGTTTCTGGCGCTTGCTTGTAGTCGGGGAACATCACCAAGGCTTTAACCAAAATCCCCATCCCTAAACCAAGAAATGGCGCACCAATTGCTAAACCTGTATTTGGGGAACTTGACCACAGAATCACACCCATTACCAAGCCAACGAAGAAACCTATAGTTTCAGCACCATACAGCACAACGTCTAAAAAGAAGTTGCCGTAAAGCCTACTCTTACTCAGAGTTTTACCTTCTCCAATAACTCGCCCCATATCAAACTCAGTCGGTAAACCCAATTGTTCGGCATAGGTGCTTAATACACGAACTCGTTTACCTGTCAATGGGTGAGTTGAATTTAATTCCATCCACCAGCCCCAAGGGTTAAACATATCCCACAGAAAGACGCGACCAATTTTTTGAGTATCGGATGCAATGCGGTAGGCGGTTCCTGTGGAAGCGGCGGCTTTATGGTCATAGATACCCAAGGCGCGAGTCCCTTCAATTAAACGGCTGGGTTCTTGTGTCCGCGAACCTTCTTCTAATATCCCATAGGCAATCTTCACCAAAGCGCGGGATAATCCATTGGGATTGCCTGTACTTTCGGCTGCAAAGTGGTCAGCAAAGTATTCCCGTGTCCGAGAGAGGTACAGCAGTAGATAAGTACCAATGATATAAAATACGTAGGCAACTAAACCAGCAGTTTGCATAGCATCTTTAATTTTGCTATCGCCACCACGCCCAAATCTTCTGGCTGTGCTGTAAATCAGGTAGCAAATTTGCACTAAGGTAGAAGCTACAGTCATCACTGCGAAATCCCAGTGAACGATATGCCCTAATTCGTGGGCGTAAACGGTAGCAATTTCATCGTCATCCAGATAAGTGAAAAGTCCCTGACTGACGACTAAACGGGCGCTGTTAGGTAACGAACCATAAGTAAAAGCCGTGGGGTTTTGGTCGTTAATGATTCCTAGTCGTGGGGTTTTCAGGTTTTTCTGCTGACAGACTTGGCGAATAACTTTAGCTGTCTCTGGACTGAGGGCTTCAACTTCTGCTAACTCTACCCAGCGAGTTTGGTAAAGCCATCTCTGGGTTAAGTCCATGAGAAAGGGAGACAGGAAAAAGGCAGCAATATTAAAAACTAGGGTAAAACCAATAGCGATCGCTAACCCTTGGAGTGGATCGTTACTACCCAAAATAAATACTAAACTCAAACCTAAAGCCAAGACCATGCCAAATAGTAAGGTCATGGTGACACCAGAAGCTAACACTAAACTACCACCCACACCGCCCATCGCTAATTTCATTCCAGTAGTAGTGGCGCGACTAGCTTTTTGTCTGGCGTTAGATTGGGTTGCTGACGTTTGGCGGAAGGATTGACTAGCTTGTTCTGCCCAATTGCGAGCCTGTGGGTTTTCACTCATCATTAACTTTTGACACAGCATCTTGGCTTTTTCGATTTCGCCTATGGCTTGATAAGCTTTCATCAGCCACATCTGTGCTGAAAGATAATCTGAGGAATCGTGCTCAACACAATCGCGGCAGAATTGTTCTAGTAATTCAACCGCTTCTTGATAACGTTTTTGTTTTAAGGCGTCTAATCCAGATTGCAATGACATAGGATCTCCCTAGTAAAGGAGTGGTATTTGATCTATCAATACTCAATAGATCCAGCGATCGTCACTGCAATTTCGTAAAAATTCAAATAATGGCGGTATAAATTGTTTACTTAAGTAAAAAGGCTAGAAAAACATAAATTACGATGTCTCTCTAGGCCCCTGGTAAGCATAAATCATTTTTAATTTTTCAAATAAACCCTGCAATAATACTTAAAATATTTAAATAATGGTGAAGTTATTACCTCGGATTTCCCTGTGTTCGGTAATCACAGAATAAATTTTTTGAACCAAGTCTTGCTTCACCCGATCAGAGTAATTATTGATTATCCAGATGGTTCACCCGATTGGGGGAAGACGATAAGCAATGGTGAACTCACATTGATAAGATGAAGAAAAGGTAAAGATTTGTGCTATGACTATTTTTAACATTGCTACTCCCCTAATTGCGATCGCAGGTCGAACTCGCCAAGCTGCAAGTAAGTTGGCGATTCTCTCTACTGAGGCAAAAAATCAAGCACTTGTTGCGATCGCAGAAGCTTTAGAATCAGCTAGAGATGAAATTTTACAAGCAAATGTTGCTGACTGTGAAGCTGCTACTTCCGAAGGAATTCCTAAACCACTTTATAAACGCTTACAGTTGGATGAACATAAATTAAGAGACGCGATCGCTGGAGTAAGAGATGTAGGTAAGTTAGCTGATCCAGTTGGTAAAGTACAGATTCACCGCGAACTTGATACTGGCTTAATTCTCAAGCGGATTACTTGTCCTTTAGGCGTTTTGGGGATTATTTTTGAAGCACGTCCAGAGGCGGCGATTCAAATTGTCTCCTTGGCGATCAAATCGGGTAATGGTGTAATCCTCAAATGTGGAAAGGAAGCGGTACGTTCTTGCGAAGCGATAGTTAAGGCAATTAAGCAAGGATTATCTCAAACTGCTGTTAACCCTGATGCGGTACAGTTGCTGACAACTAGAGAAGAAACTTTACAACTTTTGAAATTAGATAAATATGTGGATTTAATTATTCCTAGAGGTTCTAATTCCTTTGTTCGGTTTGTGCAAGAAAATACACGTATTCCTGTATTAGGCCACGCCGACGGGATTTGTCATCTTTATATAGATAAAGCGGCTGATATTTCTAAAGCAGTTCCGATTACCGTTGATGCCAAAGCCCAATATCCTGCTGTTTGTAATGCAATTGAAACTTTGCTAGTTCACCAATCAATTGCTACAGAGTTTTTACCAAAAGTTGCTGAGGCTTTGCAAGAACGTCATGTAGAATTAAGAGGTGATAAACGCACCTTACAACTTTTGCCTAATATCGTAGCTGCAATAGAGCAAGACTGGGAAACAGAATACAGCGATTTTATTTTGTCGATTAAAATTGTAGATTCTTTAGAAGGTGCGATCGCGCATATTAACGAATATGGTTCTCGTCATACTGACGCGATTATTACTGAAGATTTAACATCTGTGGAAACTTTCTTTGGATTGGTAAATTCAGCCAATATATTCCACAATTGTTCTACCAGATTTGCTGATGGTTTCCGCTATGGTTTCGGTGCAGAAGTAGGGATTAGTACGCAACAAATGCCTCCCCGTGGCCCCGTTGGTTTAGAAGGATTAATCACATACAAATATCAAATGACTGGCAATGGTCATATTGTAGCTACTTACGCTGGGGCGAATGCTAAAGCTTTTACTCATAAGGATTTGGGGTAAGATATCATCAAAATTATATGCTTTAGTAATGTTGGAAATACACCGGATAAATCGGTGTATTTTTTATGTTAATAGTTTATCTGAGTTGTCAAAAGTTTTAATTGGTCCATTGACTTTGCCGATGTCCCTAAAATGTTTGATAGTACAATGCTAATTGAGCTAGATAACCGTTTTGATTATGGTGAAGAACGCTGGTTAGGTATTGGTTTTCTCAGTAACGGTGTAGCGGTCGTCATCTGGACAGAACGGCAAAGTGATGTCATCCGAATTATTTCAGCACGAAGGGCCAATCGATATGAGCGCCAACGATTTGAACAATATCTCACATACTAATTGGGAAGTATTGGAATCGATGTCAGATGACGACATTGATTATTCTGATATTCCGCCGTTGAACGATGAGTTTTTCGAGAAGGCAATATTGAGATTACCAGCAACTCAAGCACGGAACTTAATTCAGATTGATCCAGACGTGATAGCTTGGTTTCAATCCCAAAGTGTCGAATACAAAACACTCATCAATTCTGTGTATCCGCTCAATAAATCGGGGCAACTACCAGTTCAGGAACGAGTTTACGCCATTTAAGCCTTGTCACTGAGCGATTTACCCCGGATTATTGAGCGGTTACAATTCTGTGTTGCGTCAACACATCAAAAATAGTAGTGATTGAGTGTTGTAAAATCATCTGTGGCTGATAAATTAGCTATTAAACTAATGCTTTGAGTAACGCCTGAAGCTTAAGTTGCACCTCTGCAAATTCTTTATCAGGATCAGATCCCGCAACGATACCAGCACCAGCATATAATCTCGCGCGATCGCCATCAATCAAGGCTGAACGAATTCCCACAATAAACTCGCAGTTTCCCTGAGAATCTATCCAACCCAGAGGCGCAGCATACAAACCCCTCTCAAAGTTTTCATAACGACGAATTTCAGCACAAGCAACATCTCGTGCTGCACCGGCAACAGCTGGTGTAGGATGCAACTGAGCGACAATCTTTAATGGATGGATGTTAGCGGGAACCATAGCACTTATTGGTGTCCATAAATGCTGGATATTCGATAATTGTCGCAGCCGTGGTGCTAATATTTGTGGTAACAAACCTAGTTGGCATAGGCGTTGTGTAATAAAATCAAGTACCAGCGAATGTTCGTGCTTTTCTTTTTCACTATTAAGTAAGCGATTGGCATTAGCTGCATCTTCAGCAGGGGTTTTACCCCGTGGTGCAGAACCAGCCAAAGCATCAGTAATTAACTGTTGATTATTAATACTAATTAATCTTTCTGGACTTGCCCCAATAAAGTTTTGTCCTTTGCCATTACTTGTAGAAAAAATATAACAATTAGGATGTATTTGCCTAAGATTATTTAAGGATTGAACTAAGTCAAACTGATTGCTTGATTTTACGTCTAATATATCTGCTAAGACAATCTTGCTTAAATGACTAGACCGAATTTTTTCCAAAACAGATGTTACCGAACGTTTAAATTGGGCAGCATTTGTGACGGATTTCTTGTATAACTTTGCTGAAAAAGAATTAATGTTAGGAGAGTAATATTCTAAAGATTGGACAAATTCAATTTTATTTTGCACATTCTCCAATAATCTTTGAATATTTACACTTTTATTGATAATTATATTTGTTACTAATATGCAACGCTGATTTTTAACAGCTACTTGCCAGCGTGGAAGAAAGATGGTAGCAGATGGAAATGGATAATCGACTTGGGCATTTTTATCAAAAAAGCTGAAATAACAAAAAAAGTGAGGTCCAGAAAAACCTTGACTAGTGTTACCAAAATTAATTATATTTTTTAGACAAGATTTGATAAAATGTTCAGCTTGAGTAAAACGATCTGCACCATCAATTTGTAACTTTGCTACAGCATCAATTGCTGCGATCGCTTCTCCTTTACTTTTGTCCTCAAAGTAAAAATTTATTTCATTTGCTTGTGTAAGTTTATCTAATACAAGTAAAGGGTCAACTAAATCGATCTCCTGAGAGACACTGACAATTTGCCTGCAATTATTTTTGACGCACTTTTCTTGCACCGCTACCAAAAATTGATATAAATCTTTGTCCTCTACAAAGAGGTTGCTACGACATGGTGAAACTGTCATGGCTCTATAGTAAATTTTTTTTAAGTTAACTTCCTAAAGTGTAATAAATCGTGGTCGTATTTCTACAGGTAACATATTAAGTTGCTATTTCACCAGCGTAGAGTTTACCTTGTTTGTGGTGTTCCTAGACCCGGACAAGACAGTTCCAGCCTTAGACTACCAAGGTAAGGGTGGAGTGTTAACAACGCGATGTGAACAAGCCACAGTCAAAGTAGTCGTTGTTTTTAGCTCATGTATATCTAGCATCTCTTTAAATCATAAAATCTCAAGAGTGAGTAATATTCCGGCAATTTAATTAATCACAACTGATGACTACCAAGCAAATTTTATATCCCAACACTAAGTTATGGATGGCAGCGATTAAACCGCCAATGTACAGCGTTGCCATTATGCCCATTTGGGTAGGAACAGCAGTAGCATTTGCAGAAACTAAAATGTTCAATGGTACAGTATTTTCTACTTTTGTAGCTGCTGCAATTTTAATTCTTGCCTGGGAAAATATCAGTAATGATGTCTTTGATTCAGAAACAGGTATTGATCAAAACAAGCACCATTCTCTGGTTAATTTAACAGGCGATAAGCTATTAGTATTTTGGTTAGGAAATTTGTGTTTAGGTTTGGGATTGCTAGGCATACTAGCGATCGCCTTTTGGCAACAAGACCTAACTGTTATCGGCATAATTCTACTATGCTGCGGATTGGGCTATATGTACCAAGGGCCTCCCTTTCGCTTAGGATATCAGGGTTTAGGCGAGATTCTTTGCTTTTTTGCCTTTGGTCCCTTAGCAGTGGAGGCAGCCTACTACAGCCAAACTCAAACTTGGTCAATCACAAGTTTAGCAGCCTCAATGATTGTCGGGATTGCCACAACCTTAATCTTGTTTTGCTCACACTTCCACCAAGTTAAGGATGACATAGCCGCAGGTAAGCGATCGCCTATCGTCCGTCTAGGAACCCAAAAAGGGGCGCAACTCCTAGCTTGGTTCACTGGTAGCATTTATCCCCTCACCTTGCTGTTTGTACTGTGGGGGATTTCTCCAATTTGGACGTTACTAAGTTGGGTAAGTTTACCTTTCGCCTTCAAATTATGCCGCCACGTCCAAAAAAATCACAACCAGCCTGACAAAGTTAGTAACTGTAAATTCATTGCCGTAGCCGTGCATTTCTGGGCTTGCTTGCTGTTCGGTTTGGGATTTATGGTTTAGGGGATTAGGGATTGGGAATTGGGAATTGGGAATTGAAAATTGGAAGAATCACTAATAAATCTTGACTAATGACTTACAAATTTCAATTTCGTCCCTATCGGCGAAGATTTGTGCGATCGCTGACTACCAATCATGGTAAGTGGGATATTCGTGAAGGTATTATTCTTCGCCTTACCGATGAATCAGGTAAAGTCGGATGGGGAGAAATTGCCCCTATTAGTTGGTTTGGTTCCGAAACCCTAGAACAAGCCTTAGACTTTTGTCGCCAACTCCCAGAAGAAATCACAGACGAGATAATTTTCTCGATCCCAGATAAGTTACCTGCTTGTCAATTTGGCTTTGAGTCAGCGCAAGAGTGGGGGAGTGGGAAGTGCGGAGTGGGGAGTGAGGCAAATATCATAACTCCTAACTTCTCACTTCTAACTCCTAATTCACTCTTCTACAGTGCCTTATTACCAGCCGGGGAAGCGGCTTTAAATCAATGGGAAACGTTGTGGCAGAAGGGATATCACACGTTTAAGTGGAAAATTGGTGTAGATGCGATCGCTCATGAACTAGAAATCTTTGAGTCACTGATACAAACCTTACCAGCCTTTACCAAACTGCGATTAGATGCTAACGGTGGACTCAGCTATGACGAAGCAAACTTATGGCTGCGAACTTGCGACAATTTTAAGGCAAATCCAGAACTACCCCTAGAAATTGAATTTATCGAACAACCGCTACCTGTTGAGCAATTTCAGCAAATGTTGGAATTGAGTATGAGTTATGAAACTGCGATCGCTTTAGATGAATCTGTCGCCGCACTTGAACAACTTGCTGCTTGTTATCAACAAGGTTGGCGAGGGATTTTCGTGATCAAACCTGGGATAGTCGGATCGCCATCTCGTTTGAGAAAGTTTTGTCAACAGCATCAAATTGATACTGTATTTTCATCAGTATTTGAAACTGCGATCGGTAGACTTGCAGCACTCCAACTCGCAGCCGAATTATCCCGAAACAACAGGGCAATTGGTTTTGGCATCGACCATTTTTTTGAACAAGAAGAAACGTGGTTTCAAACTTTATGGAACGACTTTTAGATTGTCTTAATTATCTGGCTGAAGATGATTGGCTTATCGGTTATAACAGCCGCCAATTTAATCAAATATTTGAAGAATCATATTTAAAACTAACACATTTATCAGCATATGGAACACCACCAAAAATCATCTTAGCTGAACGCGAACCATTACGCTTTCTAGCAAGTTTTATTGCCGCTTGTGCAGCTAATTGTTCAGTTTTTCTTTGTAACCCTGACTGGGGAACACAAGAATGGCAACAAGTCTTTGATTTAGTACAACCAGATATTATTTTGGGAATGGGGAATAGGGAATGGGGAATAGGGAACGGGAATAATTACCAATGCCCAATTCCCAATGCCCCATGCCCACTGATTATGATTCCCACAGGTGGTTCATCGGGGCAGATTAAATTTGCCATCCATACTTGGGAAACTCTCACAGCATCTGTACAAGGCTTTACAGAATACTTTCAACTAGAACAAGTCAATTCTTTTTGCGTGTTACCGCTACATCATGTTAGCGGGTTAATGCAATTTATGCGTTCTTTCATCACCGGAGGTAAACTGGCAATTCTGCCATTTAAAGCTGTAGAATCTGGTCAAATATTAAATCTTAAACAATCAGATTTTTTTATATCTTTAGTACCAACTCAATTACAACGCCTCCTGCAAAATCCAGAGTTAACTGAATGGCTATCTCAATTTAATACTGTACTTTTAGGAGGTGCGCCAGCATGGAGCGAACTACTAGAAAAAGGCAGATTTCACCGCGTCCGGTTAGCACCTACTTATGGCATGACAGAAACCGCCTCTCAAATTTCCACCCTCAAACCAGATGATTTTCTCGGCGGTAAAGTTAGCAGCGGTCAAATTCTTCCCCATGCCAAAGTAACTATTCGCAATCAGCAAGGCGAAATTCTAAATTCCAATCAAATAGGAAATATCACCATTAATTCTCAATCTTTAGCCCTTGGTTATTATCCTAAAACTAGAGAAAATCAAACTGATTTCCAAGTAGATGATTTAGGTTTTTTAGACGAACAAGGTTATTTAAATATAGTCGGACGTAGCAGCGACAAAATTATTACAGGTGGAGAAAATATTTACCCAGCAGAGATTGAATCAGCTATACAAGCAACTCAAATGGTTGCCGATATTTGTGTCATTGGCATCCCAGATAAACATTGGGGACAAGCCTTAACAGCGATTTACATTCCCAAAAAACCAAATACCTCTGCCTTAAAAATCCAAACCCTACTCAAAAACAAACTCAGCAAATTTAAAATCCCAAAATATTGGATTCCTCAGCAAAACTTACCCCGCAACTCCCAAGGTAAAATTAACCGCCAACAGTTACAGCAAATAGCCACAGAATTCCTCCAAAACCCTATCACATAATTTCTCTCGACCTTCTTCTCTCTGCGCCCTCTGCGTCTCTTCGGTTCGTTCCCAACCACTGAATAATCTCATCAGGTAATTCCTGCTTACTTCTACTACTTGCATCAATACAAACGTGCCTAGTAATAGCCTTAGCAACAACCACCTCAGCCACTCCAATTTCATAAGTAATTTCAAACTTATCAACACCTAGTTTTTGCGGAATTAAACTAATCAGCAACTTGTCTCCGCCAAACATAGGGCGCAAAAAATCGACACTAGCATGAACAATCGGGAAAGCTACAGATGGATTAGTAAAAAAATCTTTGAGATTAATACCTGATGCTTCTAGAGATTCTTCATAAGCTTCATGGCAAATACCCAAAACATTAGCAAAATAAACTACCCCAGCAGCATCAGTATCCTGAAAACGAACCGTGCGGTTATAAGTAAAAGACATTTTTGACAATTGAATATTAAAAAAACAGCAGGTATCCCCTGTACAAACTAATTTTATTGCAACTAAGTAAATCGGTGAGAAAAATTCAATTCCCCCAATTCTGAGTTTATACCGGGATGCTTAGTCTTATCTAATACTTTGGGTTTAAATATATGGTGAGGAAAGGCGATCGCTTCTACATTGACTCCAACGGCGGAACCTCGAAGTCATTAAACGAGGAAACATTGTAAGACGAGGCGGCTATTGCCTTTATCAGCTTACCGTCGAGAGTCAGCAAAGTAGCACCTACCTGCTGTGAAAGTGCAACATAAGAGCCATCGTAGGCAGAAGTTCCATAACTCAAGCTTATAGTAACTGCATCCGCCATCAAATCAGCTGTTGAAACAACACGCAACGGAAAAGCTTTCAGAGTGGCTAAATCTGTCTGAACCTCAGCAGCAGTGTACATTTTTGCACGGACATACTTCCAGAACGTGTTAGCACACTCAATGTAAAAAAGGTCTGGAACAAAAATTTCTGTCTGTGGATTGGCGAGATGACTGAACAGTTGATTAACTTTGGCAGTTAGTGGGTCAGCAATAAAATACTTGATGCACACACTGGTATCTACCACGCATCTAAGAGGATTGCTCATCTATCGCGGTCTTCTCGAATTAGTTCAGTACTATCAGGTAATCCAAACTCTGCTGGATTCAAGCGGCGGCGACGGCGACTAATTTCCTCTAGGAGTTTTGGGACATTTTTTCGCCTTTCCTCTTCCGTTGGCTGTGTTTTTGCCTGCAAAGCGTTCTGCAAGATTGTAATAACTTGAGCATCAATTGAGTTATTTTCAGCTTTAGCTAAGTGTTGTAGTTGTTCGTATAACTCATCAGGTATATTGAGCGCATGAATGGTAGCCATTGATTGACCTCCCAAAAGAATTTATTGGTAATGGTAGCACGATGGCAGTAGTGGAAGGGGTTAGGGAGCGATCGCCTTTGGTTTGTGGGTGCGATCGCTTTATTATCTCTACTACCCACCTCTTTCTTAATCCTTCTCTTCTGATTCTTCTGACAAAGAATTTAGTGATGTTTTTCGCAAAACCCAATCAAGATAAAGTACAAGGATCTGCATTTTCAGAAAGTTGTTAGCATTTTTGATATTTGCATCACTCAGTAGCCATTTACAAAACTTTTCCAGTAGTATTCCAACAACAAGTTCAACAGACTTATTTACAACCAGAGGGATTAGTGTTTCTAGCATTGCGATTGCCTCAGTAGCTTAACTGAGTTCAATGTCGCAATTTTCTTTTGTAGTTATTTATCTGACTTACCTTGACTTAGCCTGACATAGACTCAGGGGCTTTAAGACTAGATAGTGAGGCAGTTTTAAGCGATTTATGACCGTCGATACCTTGGGATTAGTGTTGAGGGTTTTAGTGACAGCAGCTAATGTCGGTGAAAGAGAAGGAGGAAAACAAGTTCTCAAGCGGGTTAAACAGTCCCATCAAAAGATA